>NZ_JBICIT010000001.1:0-525528 GCF_043102245.1 Pseudomonas sp. zbq_18
AAACCCCCGACCCGCTCATGCTGGTCGGGGGTTTGTCTTTGCGCCGAGAAACTTACATAGTCTGCTCGGTTCTTTGCGATAGGCTTTGCTATTGCCAAGGCTCAATTGTTAGCTTGATGCGCCCTTTCTATGTCTGATCAAAAGGAACGGAGTCTTTCCCGACCATGAGTCAAATCAGTACAGCCAAGACCCGTCATACCACCAATTGGTCTGCGATCTGGATATTGCCCCTGATAGCTTTGCTGATCGGAGGATGGCTAGCGTGGCAGGCTTATCAGCAGGCCGGGATCGAGATTGAGGTGTTCTTTCCGTCCGGTGAGGGAATCCAGGTCAACAAGACCGAGGTGATCTACAAGGGTATGACCATCGGCAAGGTCATCGGCATGGAGCTGGACGATCATGGCGATGAGCGCGGTGTTCGTGTGACGCTTGAGATGGACAAAAGAGTAGAGTCTCAGCTGCGCACCAACACGCGTTTCTGGTTGGTAAAACCGAATGTTTCCCTGGCGGGGATAACTGGACTGGAAACGCTGGTGTCCGGCAACTACATCACCGCCAGTCCCGGTGATGGTGAGCCTACTCGCCAGTTTGTTGCCTTGGCTGAGCAGCCCCCGCTCGCTGACAGTGTTCCTGGACTGCACCTGACGCTCAAGGCTGAGCGTCTGGGCTCGCTAAATCGCGATAGCCCGGTGTTCTACAAGCAGATTCAGGTCGGTCGGGTTAAGAGCTTCAAATTAGCTGATGACCAAACCACGGTCGAGGTCAAGGTGTTCATTCAGCCTGAGTTTGCGAGCCTGGTACGGAAACATACGCGGTTCTGGAATGCCAGTGGGGTGTCCATCGATGCCGGGCTATCGGGGGTCAAGGTACGGACCGAGTCGCTTTCAAGCATTGTGGCTGGCGGGATCGCCTTTGCCACGCCTGAGCATCGGAAGGACAGTCCGCCCACCGACCCGGCAATTCCCTTTCGTTTATATGAAGACTTTGAGGCCGCTCAGGCAGGGATCAGGGTGACGCTGACCCTACAGGACTTCGAGGGGCTGGACCCGGGCCGTACGCCGGTCATGTACAAGGGTTTTGCGATTGGTACTTTGCGCAAGACGTTGAACGTTGCTGAGAACCTCGAGTCGGCTCAGGTTGAGTTGATGCTGGATCCGCGCGCGGAGGATTACCTGACCGAGGGTGCTGAGTTCTGGATGGTCAAGCCATCCATATCCCTGGCGGGTATCACCGGGTTGGAAGCGCTGGTTAAAGGAAACTACATTGCCATCAAGCCGGGACCCAGGGGGAATCCTCCGGTTCGCGACTTCGTGGCGCGCGTGAAGGCGCCGCCGCTGGACGTAGGGGCACCGGGTCTGCATATGGTGTTGTTCGCCGATACGCTGGGTTCGTTGGAGATTGGCAGTCCGATTCTCTACCGGCAGGTGAAGGTTGGCAGTATCCAGAGCTTTCAGTTCTCGCGCGATCGCAAGAAGGTTGTTCTGGGGGCCCATATCGAGCCCACCTATGCCGGCTTGGTGAATAGCTCAACGCGCTTCTGGAACTCCAGTGGCATCACGCTGAAAGGTGGAATCTCTAGCGGTATCGAGGTTAAAAGCGAGTCGCTACAGACGCTGATGGCCGGTGGTGTGACCTTCGAGACACCGAACATGAGCGCGCCTGTCAATCGTAAGGTCCAGCGCTTCACCCTCCATGCAGACCGCGACACGGCTATGCAGGAAGGTGTAGCCATCCAGATTAAGTTACCGACAGGCGATGGCATCAATCCTGGTACGGCCATCCGCTTCAAGGGCATAGAGGTCGGCAAGGTTGAAAGCGTAGAGCTTACAGGTGATCTCAAGGCGGTGCTGCTCAATGCGCGCATCACCAAAGCAGCAGGGCGTATTGCCAGCGCTGGCAGCGAGTTCTGGGTGGTCAAACCTGAGCTCGGTCTGGTGCGTACCGCTAATTTGGATACCTTGGTCAGTGGGCAATATCTGGAAGTACTGCCCGCAACCAAGGCCGGAAAGACACAGACCTATTTCGAAGCTCGCCAGCAGGCGCCTGCTTTGTCTGTTCGTGAAACCGGCTTGCGACTCGTGCTCAGTGCTGCCCGCCGCGGCTCGCTCAAGCCTGGTGTGGTGGTTAGCTACCGCGAAATTCCCGTAGGCAAGGTGACCGACTTCGAGCTGGGGCCGACTTCTGATCGCGTCTTGATTCATATACTGATCGAGCCACGCTATGCGCCCCTGGTACGCAGCGGAACGCGCTTCTGGAATGCCAGTGGCATTGGCGTGGATGCTGGCTTGTTCAAAGGGGTCAAAGTGCGGACCGAGTCTCTGGAGGCTCTGCTGGAAGGTGGTATTGCCTTCGCCACTCCGGATAACCCTGTAATGGGCGGGCCTGCGCTCCCCGGTCAGACCTTTGCCCTGAATGATGAGGTCAACGAAGAGTGGCTGAAGTGGGCGCCGAAAATTCGTCTGGAGAACTAGGCCCATTCAGTTTGGTTTAAGTCGGCTTGGCTATCTTGATCTCCGTCGAAACCATTCACTCCCGACGGAGAATCAAGATGAACAAGCTGACCGCCCTTTTCGCCATCACCACCCTTGCCGCCACTGCCGGTATCGCCCAGGCCCGTGACCTCGGTCCCGATGAAGCACTCAAGCTGCGCGATGCCGGTACTATCCAGAGCTTCGAGAAGCTCAATGCCGCGGCCCTGGCTAAGCACCCCGGCGGCCAGGTCACCGAGACCGAGCTGGAAGAGGAATACGGTCGCTACATCTACCAGGTGGAAGTGCGCGACGCTCAGGGTGTGAAGTGGGACCTGGAGCTGGACGCCACCAATGGCCAGATCCTCCAGGATCACCAGGACGATTGATCCACCCCCAAGAAAAAGGGCCGCATCAGCGGCCCTTTTCGTTTGCGCGGAAGAATCAGGCCGGCTCGGCCTGTTCCTCGGTCGCCTTGGCGGTTTCGCGACGCTTGATGAACTTCCAGTCGGCCTCGTCGATGTAGATGCCGTTCGGCCCGCTGCCACCTTCCAGGTCGATGGCCACGTGGGCCGAGACCTGCGGTTTCACCGATGCCAGGATCGGCACGAAGCCCAGCTGCAGGCTGGTCTCGATCAGCGCCTGCTGGTTGCGCTCGTCGATATCCGCCGCCTCGTCGAGGTAGTAGGGCAGGCGTACCTTGCCGGCCTGCTCGCGGTCCATCAGGTGCAGCAGCAGGTACATGTTGGTCAGCGCCTTGATGGTCATGGTGGTGCCGTTGGACGCGGCGCCATCGATGTCGGTGTGCATCACCGGCTGACCGCCGACCTTGGTGATCTCGAAGGCCAGTTCGAACAGGTCCTTGAGGCCCAGCTGGTTGCCGTTGGCGGCTACCAGCCGCGACAGGTAGTCCTTGGCCTCCTCGTTCTTGGCGTCCTGCTCGGCGCTCTGCGAGAGGTCGAACACCGACAGGGTCTCGCCTTCCTCGTACTGGCCGGCGCTGTGGATGATCTGGTCGATGTGTCTGAGCGCGTCGCGGTTGGGCGCCAGGACGATGCGGAAGCTCTCCAGGTTGGACACCTGGCGCTTGTTGATCTCGCGGTTGAACAGCGCCAGCTGGTGTTCCAGGTTGTCGTAGTCGCTGCGGATATTGCGCAGGGTCCGGGCGATATCGGTGACCGCCGCACGGCGCGCCTTGGCCAGGGTCAGGGCTTCGTCCTGGCGGTGCGCGTAGGCGTTGACCAGTAGTTGCAAACGGCGCTCCGGATCGTCCTCGCTGTCGAACTTGGCCACGCCCTTGAGGCGTACCTGGGCATAGAGCGCGTCGATCTGGCCGTCGATGCGCTGCAGTGCCTGCCAGCTGTCCTGGTAGTCGTTGAGCAGTGGCAGCAGGTTCTCCAGGCTGTCGTCGACCGGCTCCATGAACGGCGTGCCGAACGGCAGGTCGGCCGGCAGCAGCTGGCGACGGCGCAGGGCATCTTCCAGGGTGCGCTCCTTGGCTTCCAGATCGGCCAGCTGGCGACCGATCAGCTGCAGCTTGGCGGACAGCTGTTGCACGCGCTCGGCAAAGGCGTCCGAAGCGCGCTTGAGTTCGTCCTGGGCGGCCTCGGCCTGGGCCAGCTGCTCCAGTTTGGCCGGTTCTTCGGCCGCCAGGGTCTGGCTTTTGCGGAAGTCCTCCAGGGCCTTCTGCGCATCCAGTACGGCCTGGTACAGCTGCTCGGCCTGGGCCTTGCTCGCCGCACGGTCGTTGGCTACGGCCTGCTGGGTCTTGAGTTGCTTGAGCTCGCGCTCCAGGCGGTCCTTCTGGTCGCGCAGGGCGGCGCGGTCAGCCAGGGCCTGCAGGGCCGGCGGCTCGATGTGCGAGAGATCGATGGACAGGCCCGGCACGGCGAAGGTGTCGCCCTTGAAGCGGTCCAGCACGGCCTCAACGGCCTTGACCCAATCATCGCCCTCGGCCTGGATGCCTTTCTCGCCGAGCGGCAGGCTGAACAGCTGGCCGTTGAACAGGCGCATCAGGCGCTCGACGTCCTGCTGGCTGAACTCCTCGCGCAGGCGCGAGTAGCTGTTGTTGTCGGCGTGATCGAGCTGCTGTTTGACCGACTTCAGGCGTTTTTCCAGATCACGTACGCGCTCGTCGAGGTCTTCGCTGGAGAACTGCCGTGACTGCGCCAGGGCGCCGGCCAGCTCGTCGTGGGCGTCCTTGGCGGCGAGCAGCTGCTCTTCCAGCACCTTGGCATCTTCGACCAGGGCGAAGCGGTTCTTGAGTACTGCCAGTTCGCCGAGCCAGCGCTGGATCTCGCTGATCTCGCGTTCCAGGCGCATCAGCTCGGCGGTGCCGCCGCGTTGTTCGTTCTGCAGGCCATCCTGCTCACGCTTATAGTGCTCGGCCTGGATCACCAGCTCTTCCTTGCGTGCGCCGGAGTAGTCCTGCCAGGCGCCGAGCAGGTTATCCAGCAGCGGCGAGAGGCGGTGCAGCTTGCCGCGGAGAACCTCGCGCTGGGCCACACCTCCGCTCAGGGCCTCGACCAGCGGGCCGGCGGCGACCAGTGCTTGGTAGTCCTGCTCCATGCGGCGCACGTCACGGAACGCCTCTTCTGTCGCGGCGATGTAGTCGACGCTGCCGGAGCGCAGGCTGTGCTCGAATGCATCGAGGAACAGCTGCTTGAGCTTGGCTGCAGTGATCTCGCGCATATGCAGCAGGTTGATGAACAGGGCGCGGAAGGTCTTCAGGCTCTGCTCGCTGGTGGAGCGCAGCGGGATCAGGGTCAGGTCCAGCGGAATGCTGGTGTGGCCGCCGACCAGCAGGCGCCGCAGTTCCTCGGGCTTGAGCTCATAGGGGGTGATGCCGGCCTGGCCGAGGTTCTTGAACAGCTCGCGCTGGCGCAGGCAGATGCCGTCCTGCTGGTAGTGGGCCAGGTCCAGCTCGCCCTGGTAGGCGAAGAACTGGTGGCCGAAGCCGCCCCCCGGGCCGCGACCGGCCACGCCGATCACGTGCGGGCCGTGGGGCAGGGCGACCTCGACCAGGATGTAGCTGGTGTCGCTGGCGAAGTAGAACTTGCGCGAGGCTTCCAGGCTGTACTTGCCGAAGCTCATGTCCGACATGCGCGCCAGGATCGGGAACTGCAGCGCGTTGATCGACGCCGACTTGCCCAGGTTGTTGGCGCCGTACACTGACAGCGGGTTCTCCAGCGGGAAGATGCCGAGGCTGTAGCCGGCGGTGTTCAGCAGGGCGAAGCGGCGGATGCCGTAGCGTTCCTGGCTCATGCGTCGATCTCCTGGGCGTCACGTTCCTCGGCCATGGCGCGGGCCAGGGCCTCTTCCTCGGATTCCTCGGTGGCTTCGGGCAGCGGCTCGATGCGCACGATGTCTTCCTCGGCTTCGTCGACTACCAGCTCCGGTGTCGGTAGCGGCAGGTTGCTGTGCAGGCTGGCGGCCAGGTCGCGGTCCTGCTGCACCGACAGGCACACGTCGAGGAAGCGGTGCATCGGCGCGAGGAAGCGGTACACGCCGTTGTCCTCGCTGGCGAAGCCGAGCTGGGTGAGGCGGCGCATGACCTTCTCTTCCAGCTCGTCCTGGGTGGTGACCTCGGCCTGCAGAAACAGGTCCTTGTACTTCTCCAGCAGCGGCGGCAGCTCGTCGCGGCCGAGGCTGCCGCCGTCGAGCACGGCCAGCGGGTCGCGACCCTGGTCGGCCAGGTGTTCAACCAGGATGAAGGTGAACAGCGCCAGACGCTGGGCGGTCTTGTTCACCTGGGCGCCCATCTGCTCGGGGACGAAGTAGTAGAAGCCGCGGCTGTCGCACACCAGCTCGTAGCCGAGCGACTTGAACAGCGCGCGGTAGGCGTCCTGCTGGTTGGACAGCTGGGTGTACAGCTCGGGGGCGGCACGGCTGATGTGGTAGCCCTTGAACAGCTCGCGGAAGATCGGCGCGAGCTGGGTGAGTTCTTTCAGATCGATATTCATGCGGAGGTCCCGGCCGGCTTGATCAGGGCATAGGAGCTCAGGCTGACCTGATGCTCGCGGGTGAGGTAGTCGCGACGCTCGAGGCGCTCGCGCTGGAAGCGGCCGTCGCGCGACAGGCGCGAGAACCAGTAGAGCAGCTCGTCGGTGGCGCCTTCCGGCTCCTGTTCCAGCAGCCAGACCATCAGGTCCGGCAGCGGCAGGGCCTGCTCGCAGCGCTCGATCATCTCGCGCGCGGTGCGTGGCGCCTTGGGCGGTGCGCCCTTGCGCGAGCCGCTGGCCCGCGGGAACTGATTGGGCTTGGGCTGGAAACGGGCCAGGGCGTAGACGTAGCTTTCCACCTGGCTGGCGGTGCCGAGGAAGGTGCTCTGCGGCCGGGTGAACAGCGGCAGTGAGGCCTGTGGCAGGGCGTCCAGGCCCTTCTTGCGGATCACCGACAGGGCCAGCGCCGCGCCACGGGTCACGGCGTTGTGCCGGCGCGCTTCCTCGCGCAGCGGCAGCAGCAGCTCGCGAGCCTTGCGCAGGGTCAGCTGAGCGACGGTCTGCATCTCCAGGATGCGCGCATGGGTGCGCAGCAGCAGGTCGTCGTCGACTAGCTGGCCGAGGCGCTGCTGTTCGCCGAGCAGGCGCAGCAGCACCTGTTCGACGCGGCGCACGCCCTGCTCGAAGGCGCCGTCGGCGGAGACCAGTTGGATCATCGGCTCGACATATTCGTCCCAGGTCGCCAGCACCTCGGCATAGCGCTGGCGTAGCGGAATCTGCCGGTCACTGGTCTTGGCCCGTTCGGCCACGCCGACCAGGGCCTGCTCGTCGTTGGCCAGCTTCTTGAGAACGTCCCTGACACGCATATCGAGCAGACGCAGCTGGCGCGCCAGGTCGTTACCGTCGCGCATCTCGAAGGCGTCCTGGATATAGCCGGCCAGGCGCTCCAGATGGCGCAGGTAGGCCTCGATCTCCAGGCACAGGCCCAAACGGTGCTCGCGGCGCAGGTAGGCGAGGAAGTCGTGGATCTGCGCGTTGAGCTCGAAACGGTTGGGGCTCTTGGCCACCGGCACCAGGATGTCCAGGCGGATCCACTGGTCGAGCAGGGCGGTGATATCGGCGGGGCTGCCTTCGGGCAGTTGCGTGCCGAGCTGATTGCGCAGCTCGACCAGGCTCAGGGTGCCGGTGTCGAAGCGTTCGCACAGCGGTTCGAGCAGCATCCAGTGCTCGGCGAGGGCGCGCAGTACGCGCTTGGGATCGATCATCGCGGGGCCGTGATATCCGTAGGATCAAAAAGGGGCGATTGTAGCTTATCGATCCGGGGGCGATACCCGCGTCCGTCATGTCGCTGCAATGGTGCTGCGGCAGGCTTTCGGCTCACTCCTTTGATCGAAAAATGCACACTGCTCTTTCGATATGCGCCGGTTGTCGGCACAATTCGCGTCCTCTTTTTTCCAGGGGGGCCGGGGCCCTCCATTGGTCGACCTTGCCGGGGCTACGAGATGATCAAGACGCCGTACTACCTCATCGACAAACAGAAGCTGCTGGCCAACCTGGAGAAGATCGCCTACGTGCGCGAACACTCCGGGGCCAAGGCGCTGCTGGCGCTCAAGTGCTTCGCCACCTGGTCGGTATTCGACCTGATGCAGCAGTACATGGACGGCACCACGTCCTCTTCCTTATATGAGCTCAAGCTCGGTCGGCAGAAGTTCGCCGGCGAGACCCATGCCTACAGCGTGGGGTGGGCCGATGACGAAGTCGAAGAGATGGTCGCCAACTGCGACAAGATCATCTTCAACTCGATCAGCCAGCTGGAACGTTTCGAAGCAGCAACCGAAGGCACCATCCGCGGCCTGCGCGTCAATCCGCAGGTGAGCAGCTCCGACTACCTGCTGGCCGACCCGGCGCGGCCGTTCAGCCGCCTGGGCGAGTGGGACGCCGAGAAGATCGCCCCGGTGATGGGCAAGATCAGCGGCTTCATGTTCCACAACAACTGCGAGAACGGCAGCTTCGAGCTGTTCGACAAGATGCTGAGCACCATCGAGGAGCGCTTCGGGCATCTGCTCGCCCAGGTCGAGTGGGTCAGCCTCGGCGGCGGCATCCACTTCACCGGCGAGGGCTATCCGCTGGATGCCTTCTGCGCGCGCCTGAAAGCCTTCTCAGAGAAATATGGGGTGCAGGTCTACCTGGAACCGGGCGAAGCGGCGATCACCATGAGCGCATCGCTGGAAGTCACCGTGCTCGACACCCTGTACAACGGCAAGAACCTGGCGGTAGTCGACAGCTCGATCGAAGCGCACATGCTCGACCTGCTGATCTACCGCCTCAACGCCAAGATGGCGCCCAACGACGGCGAGCACACCTACATGGTCTGCGGTAAGTCCTGTCTGGCCGGCGACATCTTCGGTGAGTACCAATTCGATCGTCCGCTGGCCATCGGCGATCGGCTGTCGTTCATCGACGCGGCAGGCTACACCATGGTCAAGAAAAACTGGTTCAACGGCCTGAAAATGCCGTCCATCGTGGTGAAGCAGCTCGACGGCAGCGTCGAGGTGGTTCGCGAATTTACCTTTGACGATTACCTCTCCAGCCTCTCCTGAGGCTGGTGTACGGGTAAAGGAGAGATAACGAATTGAAGAAGAACGTTCTTATCATTGGTGCAGGAGGTGTTGCCAAGGTGGTGGCCCATAAGTGCGCGCAACACAATGACGAGTTAGGTCGCATTGCAATTGCGTCGCGCAACATCTCCAAATGCCAGGCCATCATCGACAGCGTGCAGGCCAAAGGTAGCCTGAAGCAGCCCGCGGATATCCGGGCCTACGCGCTGAATGCTCTGGACGTGGAAGCGACCAAGGCACTGATCCGCGAGACCGAGTCGCAGATCGTCATCAACGTTGGCTCCGCCTTCCTCAACATGTCCGTGCTGCGCGCCTGTATCGACACCGGCGTGGCTTATCTGGATACCGCGATTCACGAAGATCCGAGCAAGATCTGCGAAACCCCGCCGTGGTACGGCAACTACGAGTGGAAGCACCTGGCCGAATGCCAGGACAAGGGCATCACCGCCATCCTCGGTGTCGGCTTCGATCCGGGCGTGGTCAACGCCTATGCCGCTCTGGCGCAACAGCAGTACTTCGACAAGATCGAGTCGATCGACATCCTCGACGTCAACGCCGGCTCGCACGGCAAGTACTTCGCCACCAACTTCGACCCGGAAATCAATTTCCGCGAATTCACCGGCACGGTCTGGAGCTGGCAGAACAGCCAGTGGACCCCCAACAGCATGTTCGAGGTCAAGCGCACCGACGACCTACCTGTAGTGGGCGTGCAGAACCTGTACCTGACCGGCCACGATGAAGTGCACTCGCTGTCCAAGCACCTCGACGTACCGAACGTGCGTTTCTGGATGAGCTTCGGCGATCACTACATCAACGTGTTCACTGTGCTGAAGAACCTCGGCCTGCTCTCCGAGCAGCCGGTCACTACTGCCGAAGGCCAACAGGTCGTGCCGCTGAAAGTGGTCAAGGCCGTGCTGCCGGACCCTGCCTCGCTGGCGCCGGGTTACAGCGGCAAGACTTGCATCGGCGACCTGGTCAAAGGCACGAAAGACGGTAAGCCAACCGAGCTGTTCATCTACAACGTCGCCGACCACAAGGATGCCTATGTCGAGACCGACAGCCAGGGTATCTCCTACACCGCCGGCGTTCCGCCGGTGGCCGCTGCCCTGCTGGTGGCACGTGGCGAGTGGGATGTCTCGCGCATGGTCAACGTCGAGGAACTGCCGGCCGAGCCGTTCCTCAAGCTGCTCGATGTGATGGGCCTGCCCACCCGCATCAAGGACGAGCACGGCGACCGTCCCTGGGATCAGGCCATCTGATCCACCCTACAAGGCCCGCCAATCGGCGGGCCTTGTGCATTCTGGGTCGCAGATTGCGGTTGTAGGGTGAAAAACGCCGCAGGCTTTTCCACCGGGCTGGTGGGGGTTCATGGTGTTGTCGTAGCCCGGATGCAATCCGGGAAGCCGGCAGCCCCGCTCCCGGATTGGCATCCGGATTACAGGATTCGTCCCCCCTCGCCCGTTTACGGGAGAGGGGCGGGGGAGAGGGGGGGCGGGGCCTGGCCCCCTCTCCCTAGCCCTCTCCCCGAGGGGAGAGGGGATAAACCGCGACGCAGGTGGCCCCTGTCTGTTCGCAGCGGCTTTCCGCTCGCCGTGTTTCACGCGACAATGGCCGTCTTTGTGTTATCCCCGAGGCCAGAGCCTTTGAGCCGTATTCCTGTGACTCACTGCCCGCCGGTGCGCCCGTGATCAGCGAACTGCGTCGTCGCGCCTACTTGGGCGCCATGCAGGTGGCCAGCTGGTTGCCGCGCGTGGAGCTGCCCTTCGCCGCGCCATCGCGCCCCGAGCTGTTGCAGCCCTTGCCCGAGCCTGAGCCAGAGGTCGAAGCTGCGCCGGTTAACGAGACGCCGGCTGCGGTCCCCGTTGCCGCGCCGCGCCCGACTATCGAAGTGCCGCGCCCTTCAGCGGCTTCCAAGGTGTTTGCCAAACCCGAGCCCAAGGACGAGCCGGAGCTGCCCGAGGTGGTTGAAGCCAAACCGGTCGTGGCGCCACCGCGCTTCGCCTTGCAGCTGCTGCGTGCCGGCGACTGCGCGCTTCTGGTCGAGCTGGCCACCGGCGAGCCGTTCCAGAGTCGCGATCCGTCCTACCTGCTGCTCAAGGATCTGCTGCGCGCCGCCGGCTTGCCGGATGCTCCGCAGCAGGTTGGTGATGGCTCGCCGATCCGTTGGCCATTGCTGTCGCGCGGTAACCTCGACCAGGGCCCGGACGCCGCCCGCGACTACGTGCAGGGCGTGCTGGCCGGCCAGTTGGAGGCACAGCCTTGCCGCTGCCTGTGGCTGATTGGCCTGCCCGCCGTGCGCTTTGCCGGCGAGGTGGCTGACGAGGCCTATTACCACGAGCTGCAGGTCGAAGGCCTGGGCACCGCCTGGGCGCTGCCGAGTCTGGAGCTGCTGATGGATGAACCTGAGCGCAAGGCCGATGTCTGGCGCGCCATGCGCCGGGTGATGCCGCGCTGGAAAGCGTCTGTATGAGCGGCGCCATTAGTTTCCGCCCGATGACCGAGGCCGACCTCGACCGCGTGGTGCAGATCGAGAATGCCGCCTTCAGTCATCCCTGGAGTCGCAACCTGTTCGCCGACGGCCTCAAGTCCTATGACTGCTGGCTGATGTTCGAGGGTGAGGAGCAGGTCGGCCACGGTGTGATCCAGATCATTCTCGACGAGGCGCACCTGCTCAATATCACCGTGCGCCCGCAGAGCCAGGGCCAGGGCCTGGGGCTCAAGCTGCTCGAGCACCTGATGCGTCGGGCGATGGAGCTCAAGGCTGGCGAGTGCTTCCTCGAAGTACGCGCCAGCAACCAGGGCGCCTATCGCCTGTACGAACGCTACGGCTTCAACGAGATCGGCCGCCGCCGCGATTACTACCCGGCACCCGGCGGGCGCGAAGACGCCCTGGTCATGGCCTGCACCCTGATCGACTGAATAAGTCGCCTGCTTTGGCGGTTCCGGCTTTTGTCGCCGTGTTCGCGCCCCGCTAGCATCGCTGCATAACCACAAGAAAGGATGGGGCCATGCAGCCGGTCGATGTATTGGTAGTGGGGGCGGGCATCTCCGGGCTGACCGCGGCCTGGCGCTTGCAGCAGGCAGGGCTGTCGGTACGAGTGCTGGAGGCCAATGATCGGGTCGGCGGGCGCACGCTCAACCACGCCTTCGCCACCGGCGAGCAGGTGGAGGTTGGCGGCCAGTGGGTCGGCCCGACTCAGGATCGCGTTCTCGCTTTGATCGCCGAGCTCGGTCTGCAGACCTTCCCACTGTGGAACCAGGGCGACAACCTCACCCTGTTCGGCGGGGCGCTCAAGCGCTATCGCGGCACCATTCCACGCTTCGCCCCGCACGTGTTGCTCGACGTGCTGCAGGCGCAGCTGCGTTTCGAGCGGCTGTGCCGGCAGATCCCCCTGGACGACCCGGCGCGCCATCCCAAGGCCGCGCAGTGGGATCGCATGACCTTCGCCGAGTGGATCGCTCGCACCCTGAAGACCGCTCACGGCCGCCAGGTGTTCGAGCTGCTCAGCGGCGCGGTGTTCGCCGCCGCCTCCCACGAGCTGTCCTTCCTCCACGTGCTGTTCTACGTGAAGAGCGGCACCGACTTCGACACCATCCTCGCGGTCGAGGGCGGCGCCCAGCAGGACCGCATCGTCGGCGGGTCGCAGCGCATCTGCCTGGCCCTGGCCGAGCGCCTCGGCGATGTGGTCTGCCTCGGTGAGCCGGTGCGCGCGCTGCGCCATGACGCGGCGGGCGTCGAGCTGATCACCGAACAGGGCAGTCACCGCGCGGCGCGGGTGATCTTCGCTGTGCCGCCGACCATGCTCCTGCGCATCGACCAGCAACCGCCGTTGCCGGGCTGGCGCGATCAGTTGCTGCAGCGCCAGCCGCAGGGCGCGGTGGTCAAGTGCATGGCGCTGTACGAGCGACCGTTCTGGCGCGAGCAGGGCCTGTCCGGGCAGATCACCAGCGAGGTCGGGCCGGTGCGCCTGACCTTCGACAACAGCCTGCCGGACTCGCCGCGCGGCGTGCTGATGGGCTTTATCGAGGGTGAGGACGCGCGCGAGTGGGCGGCGCGCAGCGAGGCCGAGCGACGCGCCGTGGTGCTCGACTGCTTCGCCCGCTACTTCGGCGAGCAGGCTCGCCAGCCGCTGGACTACGTGGACAAGTGCTGGGCCGACGAGCCTTACGCCCGTGGCTGTTATGCCGCGCTGTTCCCGCCTGGGCTGTGGACCAGCGGCGCGGCGCGTCTGCGCGAGCCGGTCGGGCGCGTGCACTTCGCCGGCACCGAGACCGCCACCCGCTGGCTGGGCTACTTCGACGGCGCCGTGCAGGCCGCCGAACGGGCTGCGGCCGAAGTGCTGAGCGCCGAGGGGCGTGGCCATGTGTGACACCCTGGTGCTGCGCCAGAATGGCCAGACCTGGTTCGCCAAGAACAGCGACCGCGAGGCTGCCGAGCCGCAACGCCTGTTGCGCCTGGCCGAAGTGCGCGGCGATCGCAGCGCCGAGTTGCAGGCCACCTACCTGCGAATCCCGCAGACGGCCGACCGCCATGGTCTGATCCTCAGCCAGCCAAGCTGGCTCTGGGGCGGCGAAATGGGCGTCAACCAGCATGGCGTGGCCATCGGCAACGAGGCGGTGTTCACTCGCCTGACCCGCAAGCGCGGCCAGGCGCTGCTCGGCATGGACCTGCTACGCCTGGGCCTGGAGCGCGGCGCCACGGCGCGCGAGGCGCTGCAGGTGCTGGTCGAGCACCTCGAACGCTTCGGTCAGGGCGGCCCGGCGGGCTATCGCGACAAGGGTTTCCGCTACGACAACAGTTTCCTCATCGCCGATGCCGGCGAGGCCTGGGTGCTGGAGAGCGCCGGCCAGCTATGGGCGGCCAAGCGCGTGGAGCGCTGGGCTATCTCCAATGTCCTCACCCTGGGTCACGAGTTCGATTTGTGCAGCGCTGACCTGCCCGGCCAGGCGCGCAAGCTGGGCTGCTGGGACGGGCGCGGTGATTTCCACTTCGCCCGCGCCTTCGATACCCGTCTGCTGCCCTGGATCGGAGGTGCGCATCGCCGTCGGCAGCTCAATCAGGACTTCCTCTCCACCTGTTCGGTAGATGCCGGCTGGCCCGAGTTGGCTGCTGCGCTGCGCAGCCACGGCGCGCGCGGCGACGATTTGCACGGTCACGACAACCGCCAGGTGTGCCTGCATGCCGGCGCTTTCTGGCGCCCGTCGCAGACCACCGCCAGCCTGATCGCCCGGCTGCAGGGGGCGGTCACGCGAATCGCCGCCACCGCTACCTCGGCACCTTGCCTGAGTCTGTTCCAGCCGCTCGACCTGACGCCTGGGGCGGGCGCGGGGGTGCTCAGTGCGGCAGGGCAGACTGTCGAGCAATCACTGTGGTGGCGCTTCGAGGCTGTGCACCGCCGTGCCCTGGTCGATGTCGAGTTTCGCCAGGCCCTGCGTGCCAGTCGCGATGCCCTGGAGCCGCAACTTCTGGCGGCGCTCGATGAGTCGGCGCCGCCTTGGGCGTCCCTGGCCGAGCAGGGTGCCGCCTGGCATGCGCAGTGGCAGGCTGAAGCGGCTGAACGCGATGTGGTGTTGCCGCGCTGGTGGCGGCGCAGCGCCCGCTTGTAAATCCTCGATGGCCTCCGTATGGTCGCGCGGCGACTCCGGAGATGACCATGAGCGATCTGCAGCAGCCTGCCCAACCCACGTCCTCCGGCCTGAGCCGTGGCGCTCTCCTGGCCTGGGCCGGTCTGGCGTTTGCGAGCCTGTTCTGGGCTGGCAACTCGCTGGTGGCGCGCGCCTTCAGCGGTGAGATTCCGCCGCTGTCGCTGGCCTTCTGGCGCTGGGCCACGGCCCTGGCCATCCTCCTGCCGCTGGTTGGTCCCTCGCTGTGGCAGCATCGGCATATCTTGCGCCAGGCCGGCTGGCGCCTTTGGATGTTGGCCGCGCTGGCCATCGCCACCTACAACTGCCTGCTGTACACCGCCGCGCTGAGCACGGCGGCGATCAATCTCAGCCTGGTCAGTACCTGCCTGCCGCTGGCAACTTTTATCGGTGCCGGGCTGCTGCTCGGCGAGTGGCCAGCGCGCAAGGCCTGGCTCGGCCTACTGCTGGCGCTAGTGGGGCTGCTCTGGCTGATCTGTCAGGGCAACTGGCAGGTGCTGGCCAGCCTGTCCTTTGCCCCGGGTGACCTGCTGATGGTGCTGGCCACCCTGGACTGGGCCCTCTACTCGCTACTGCTGCGGCGCTGGCGTGCACACTTCCCGCTACCACCCTTCACCTTGCTCGGTGCACTGGTGTTGCTCGGCCTGCTGATGCTGACACCGCTGTATGCCTGGGAGCTGTGGCAGGGCGCGCGCTTCGAACCAAGCCTGCCCAACCTCGCCGCCATCGGCTACACCGCGCTGTTCGCCTCGGTACTGGCCTACCAGCTGTGGAACATCGGCCTACGCGAACTGGGCCCTGCCCGTACCTCCATGAGCAACTACCTGATGCCGGTGTTCACCGCCATTCTCGGTTGGGTGCTTCTGGGCGAGCATCTACAGGACTACCACTGGGTTGGCGGCGCTTTGATCGTCAGTGGGCTATTGCTGGCGGGGAGAGGGCAGGGGCAACAGGGATAATTGCCCGGTAGAAACAACAAAGGCCTAGCTTTCGCTAACCCTTTGTTTTGTATGGTGGCTACACCGGGACTTGAACCTGGGACTGTTGTGGCTCAATGATTCTGGACACCCCAATACAGAACGCTAGCGGAAACCGAATCACTGAACGGATAAACCTAAACTAGTGTCCAGTTTTCGTTGACCACAACAGTACTTGGGCAGATACCCTCCCACTGGCCAAGGTAAGCCAGATCAGGACCGACCAGACCGAGCTGTCCTTTCTCACCCTGGATCAAATCAGCCAGCTGCTCGATGAGTGCCGAAAGTCCACGAATAACCATACCTATCCGGTGGCCCTGATCTGCTTGGCAACGGGCGCCCGTTGGGATGAGGCCGAGTCTCTACAACGGTCGGCCATCTTTGGTGGCAAGGCTCACTTTCACCGGACAAAGAACCGCCAATCGCGCTCGGTTCCGATCCCGAAAGAGGTCGAAGAAATCGCCCTCAAGGTCGGTGCGCCTGGAAGTGGCCGGCTGTTCCATTCGTGCCGGTCGGCGTTTCGTAGCGCCTACGTGCGCTGTGGCTTCGATACCCCGGGCCAGATGACCCACATTCTCCGGCATACCTTCGCCAGTCATTACATGATGGCGGGAGGTGACATTCTCGGCTTGCAGCGGATCTTGGGGCACTCCTCGATCACGATGACCATGCGCTATGCGCACTTGTCACCGGATCATCTGGAGTCGGCACTACGCCTTTCGCCTCTCCATCAGAGTGGCCATGTCGTATGCACGTAACTTGTATGCATGTATGCTGTCAATGATTGCAATGTATTCATTGGAGGGCGACATGGCCAGCATCACGATTCGAAACCTAGATGACGATCTCAAGGCACAGCTGCGCGTCGTGGCTGCTAGTCATGGCCGCTCTATGGAAGAAGAGGCCCGCATGATCATCCGCCAAGCTCTTTCTCGTCAGGAAAAACGCGGTGGTTTGGGTAGCCGTATCCACGCTCGTTTCGCTGCTGTCGGTGGTGTGGATCTGGCTATCCCTGAGCGCAAGGACAAAGCCCGAGCGGCGAGCTTTGACGAATGATCCTGCTTGATACCAACGTACTGTCTGAGCTGATGCGGGCTAAGCCTGATCCGCGAGTTCTGGCATGGGTAGACGCTCAACCTGCAAGCGAGTTAGTCATCTGCTCCATAACTGTGGCCGAGATTCTGTATGGCATCGCTCGGATGCCGGATGGTAAGCGCAAGCAAGGTCTGCTGGATCTGGCCTCTGCCATGTTCGATGAAGACTTTGCGGGCAACATTCTGCCCTTCGATGCTGATGCAGCAGTGCACTACGCAGAGCTTGCTGCAGCGAGTGAGGCACGGGGTAGGGCGGTTGAAATGGCAGATGTCCAAGTTGCTGCGATTGGCCGACTGCACGATGCGGTGATTGCCACCCGCAACATTCGCCATTTTGAGCCCCTAGGTGTGGATCTGGTTGATCCCTGGCTTTGAGCTACGGTCGCAGTTACAGGGTTCAACCATTCTGCTTGATGTTCCAGGGAGGGAGAGATGAGTACAACGGGCGTAGAAGTTCAGAGCTGGTTTAAACGGGCTTGGGTGGCTCTACGGGATGAGTACAACGCACTGCTTCCTAACCAGAAATCGTATGTAAACGCGGTCGTTCTGTTCGCTTTGTTCATTGTGGTGCGCCGTTTCACTTCGAACTAGGCGGTGTGTTCTTCTGGCTTTCAATGCTGGCTTGGGCAATGGCCTTGGGCTCCGATATCTCCGACTTCTATGGCCGATTTGCCGAGTCTGCTTTCGGAAAGCTCTGCTTGGTCGTTGTGGCGGGTGGTGGAATTAATCTGTCTATCACCTTGGCATCTCAGACGGTAAACAAGCTGATCGGGATAAACCCTGGTTCGTTCGTCCATACGATTGCCTTCGTTGCGCTATTCGAGGGGGTGGCGGTCGGGTTGACGATCTTGGCTGTGCTTTTTGTGGTGGGGCTTGGCTTTGGTGTCATGTTGCTCATGCTTCACTTGGTCGATGGCGAGAGACTTGTGTCTGTTATCTTCCCTTGGCACAGCCCGCGCACTGATGTCCCGTATAAGAAGTTGACCGTCATCATGCAGGTTTTGAGCTTCTTAGCTCTTTGTGGCTTTGCAATGGGGTGGGTAAGTACTGAGCAGCCGAGTTACCGCACCTTTGTCGAAGAAAAGGCCCGCTGGTTTCTGTACAGCTTTGAAATGTATGACAGAGCGCCTTGCACTCTTGGGGAGGGCCAGCGTGTGGCTTTCCTAGATGGGGATGAGGTGCTCATGGCCACTAGGGCAGAAGAGGCGACTGTCTTTGAGGTGAAGTCGTGTGTTTCAGGCGGGTAGGCACTCTGTAGTCATTTCGTAGTCACTATCCCAGAAACGACAAAGGGCTAGCTTTCGCTAACCCTTTGTTTTGTATGGTGGCTACACCGGGACTTGAACCTGGGACATCAGCATTATGAATGCTGCGCTCTAACCGACTGAGCTATGTAGCCGAGTGGCGCGCATTATTCTCTTGTCGGTGCGGGCTGTCAACCCTGTTTTGCAGATAAATTGATTCTTTATCAAGCGCTTAGCAGGGCGGCCTATGCCGAAGGCCGGAAATGAAAAGCCCCGCGATAGCGGGGCTTTTGCAAGGCTTAGACGTTGAAGCGGAAGTGCATCACGTCGCCATCCTTGACGATGTAATCCTTGCCTTCCAGGCGCCATTTGCCGGCTTCCTTGGCGCCGCCTTCGCCCTTGTACTGGATGAAGTCATCGTAGGCCACGACTTCAGCACGGATGAAGCCTTTCTCGAAGTCGGTGTGAATCACCGCGGCAGCCTGTGGGGCGGTGGCGCCGATGCGTACGGTCCAGGCGCGGACTTCCTTCACGCCGGCGGTGAAGTAGGTCTGCAGGTTGAGCAGAGAGTAACCGGCGCGGATCACACGGTTCAGGCCCGGCTCTTCTAGACCCAGAGATTCGAGGAACATGTCCTTCTCCTCGCCGTCGTCGAGCTCGGCGATCTCGGCCTCGATCTTGTTGCACACCGGCACGACGATGGCGCCTTCTTCCTCGGCGATGGCCTTGACCACATCCAGATGCGGGTTGTTGTCGAAACCGTCCTCGGCGACGTTGGCAATGTACATTACCGGCTTGCTGGTGAGCAGGTGGAAGCCACGGACGATCAGCTTCTCCTCGGGGCTCATGTTCTTCATCAGGCTGCGAGCCGGCTTGCCTTCGCTGAAGTGGGGGATGAGCTTCTCGAGGATGGCTTTCTGTGCCAGGGCTTCCTTGTCGCCGCCCTTGGCGTTGCGGGCGACTTTCTGTAGTTGCTTCTCGCAGCTGTCGAGGTCGGCAAAGATCAGTTCGAGGTCGATGATCTCGATGTCACGCTTGGGATCGACGCTGTTGGCCACGTGGATGACGTTGTCGTCCTCGAAGCAGCGCACCACGTGGGCGATGGCGTCGGTCTCGCGGATGTTGGCGAGGAATTTGTTGCCCAGACCTTCACCTTTGGAGGCGCCCGCCACCAGGCCGGCGATGTCGACGAACTCCATGGTCGTGGGAATGACCTTCTCCGGCTTGACGATGGCGGCCAGGGCATCCAGGCGAGGATCGGGCATCGGTACGATGCCGCTGTTCGGCTCGATGGTGCAGAAGGGAAAGTTCTCCGCGGCGATGCCGGATTTGGTGAGGGCGTTGAACAGGGTGGACTTGCCGACGTTGGGCAGGCCGACGATGCCGCAGTTGAATCCCATGATGTATCCCTCGCGGAGATGAAGTCGTAGAAAAAGGGTCAGGCTTTCTGGCTATGCAGCTTCTGCATGGCCTTGGTCCAGTCGCCGGCGAGCATTTCGGGCACTACGCCCAGAGCGTTATCGATGCTCTTGTCCAGTAACTCCTGCTCGCTGCGCGGGGCGCGCCCAAGGACGAAGCCGGAGACCAGGCTGGCGTGGCCGGGGTGGCCAATGCCGAGGCGCAGGCGGTGAAAGCCGTTCTGATTGCCGCACTGCGCGATGATGTCGCGCAGGCCGTTATGGCCGCCGTGGCCGCCGCCGAGCTTCAGTTTGGCGACGCCGGGAGGCATGTCGAGTTCGTCATGGGCCACCAGCATGGCGTCGACCGGGATACGGAAGAAATTCGCCAGCGCCGCCACGGCTTGACCGCTGCGGTTCATGTAGGTGGTGGGGATAAGCAGACGAACGTCGCGGCCCTGATGGCTGAATTTACCCACCAGGCCAAAATATTTCTTGTCGAGGGCAAGGCTGACGCGTTGGCTGTCGGCCAGGCGCTCAACAAAAAGGGCTCCCGCGTTATGCCGGGTCTGGTCGTATTCAGGGCCTGGATTACCCAGGCCGACGATCAGTTGTACGGCAGTCACGACGGGAGCCCCTTGCCAGGCGCGCGAGTATTACTCGGCAGCGCCTTCGCCTTCAGCGCTGTCATCCTTCACGCGGGAAGCGTGAATGTTGGAAACGGCCAGGTCGTTGCCGTGGGCCAGGGCCACCAGCTCGATACCTTTCGGCAGTTTCAGGTCGGACAGGTGAACGGTCTGGCCAACTTCTACTTTAGCCATGTCGACTTCGATGAATTCCGGCAGGTCTTTCGGCAGGCAGGAAACTTCGACTTCGTTGATGGTGTGAGAAATCTCGCCACCCTGCTGCTTGACGCCAACAGCAGTTGCTTCGTTGATGAAGTGCAGCGGAACGTGAGCGGTCAGCTTCTGGCCAGCGACAACGCGAACGAAGTCAGCGTGTACCACGTAGCCTTTGGCCGGGTGGCGCTGCAGGGCCTTGATCAGGACGTTTTCGGTCGCGCCGGCAACGTTCAGAGCCAGTACGTGGCTGAAGGCAGCTTCGTTTTCCAGCAGCTTGGCCAGGTCTTTGGCCTGCAGGCTGATGGATTGAGCGGCTTTCTCGCCGCCGTAGATTACGGCAGGAACCAGGTTTTCGTTACGACGCAGGCGGCGGCTCGCACCTTTCCCCAGGTCGGAACGCACGTCGGCATTCAGGGCAAAATCAGTCATTACAGTTCTCCAAAATAACCAAACCGCGTTCACGCTTGCGACCAGCGTTATGGGCGGTTGGGCAAAAAGCCCTGCACGGGGCAGGGCGCTTCACGTTCAGGCCTGTTCCGCTTAGCGGAACATCGCGCTGATCGATTCTTCGTTGCTGATGCGGCGAACCGCTTCGGCGATCACCGGGGCCATGTCCAGCTGGCGAATGCGCGAGCAGGCTTGGGCGGCAGCGGACAGCGGGATGGTGTTGGTCACCACCAGTGCGTCCAGTACGGAATTTTCCAGGTTCTCGATGGCGCGGCCCGACAACACCGGGTGGGTGGCGTAGGCATAGACCTTCGAGGCGCCGTGCTCTTTCAGCGCCTTGGCGGCGTGGCAGAGGGTGCCGGCGGTATCGACCATGTCGTCGACCAGTACGCAGGTACGGCCTTCGACATCACCGATGATGTGCATGACTTCGGAGTGGTTGGCTTTCTCACGACGCTTGTCGATGATCGCCAGGTCGACGCCCAGGCTCTTGGCCACGGCGCGGGCGCGGACGACGCCGCCGATATCCGGGGAGACGATCATCAGGTTCTCGAAGCGCTGATCCTGGATGTCGTCGGTCAGTACCGGGGAGCCGTAGATGTTGTCCACCGGGATATCGAAGAAGCCCTGGATCTGGTCGGCGTGCAGGTCGACGGTCAGCACGCGGTCGATGCCCACCACGGTCAGCATGTCGGCCACGACTTTAGCGCTGATGGCCACGCGAGCGGAGCGCGGGCGGCGATCCTGGCGGGCATAGCCGAAGTAGGGGATCACGGCAGTGATACGCGTCGCCGAGGAGCGGCGGAAGGCATCAGCCATTACCACCAGTTCCATCAGGTTGTCGTTGGTCGGTGCACAGGTCGGCTGAATGATGAAAACATCCTTGCCGCGCACGTTCTCGTTGATCTCGGCGCTGATTTCGCCGTCAGAGAACTTGCCTACGGATGCATCGCCCAGAGGGATGTGCAATTGACGCACAATGCGCCGGGCCAGGTCGGGGTTGGAGTTCCCCGTGAAGACCATCATCTTGGACACGCGCAGTACCTGCCTGGGAGTGGTTCCGATGAACAAAAGCTGTCCAAAAAGCCAGGCTCTTTGAACAGCTTCCGAGTGTATGGCAGGGGCGGCTGGATTCGAACCAACGCATGGCAGGATCAAAACCTGCTGCCTTACCGCTTGGCGACGCCCCTAAGGTATTAGTCGAATGCTGGGAGATGGCAGGGGCGGCTGGATTCGAACCAACGCATGGCAGGATCAAAACCTGCTGCCTTACCGCTTGGCGACGCCCCTGTATTGCGTCCCGCATTCACTTCCGAGTTGCCGTTTCAAGACTGCGGTGCAAAGGAGACCTGTTGCAGCCGCGAGCGATGAAGCTCGGCAGGGTGTCCGGAAGTTGGCGCGAGACTTTATCAGCATCGGCCCGGTTTGGGAAGCTCCCAAACACACAAGCTCCGGTTCCAGTCATCTTGGCGTCAACAAATTTGTTGAGCGTTTTCAGAGCGTTACGCACTTCGGCGTAGCGTTTCTCGACAACTGGCTGGCAGTCATTATGACCGCCCCCCTCGTGAAGGCTGCGAACTGTAATGGCGGGGGTATCACGTGTCAACTCGGGGTCGGCAAAAACTTCTGCTGTGCTGATGCTGACTTGGGGGATGGCGACCAGAAACCAGGGTTCTGCAAGTTCCACCGGCTGCAGCTGCTCGCCCACGCCTTCGGCGAAGGCGGCGCGGCCGCGGACGAATACCGGCACATCGGCGCCCAGGCCCAGTCCCAGCTGCGCCAGGCGCTCTTCACCGATATGGGTTTGCCACAGGTGGTCGAGGCCGAGCAGGGTGGTGGCCGCATCCGAGCTGCCGCCGCCGATACCGCCGCCCATGGGCAGGCGCTTGTCCAGCCAGATGTCGGCGCCCAGTGGGCAGCCACTCTCACGTTGCAGCTTATGGGCGGCGCGCACGATCAGGTTGCTGTCGTGAGGGACGCCGGGAATTTCGGTGTGCAGGATGATTTTGCCGTCATCGCGCCGTGAGAAGCCCAGTTCGTCGCCGTAGTCGAGAAACTGGAACAGCGTCTGCAGCAGGTGATAACCGTCGGCACGGCGGCCGAGGATGTGCAGCATCAGGTTGAGCTTGGCCGGGGCGGGCAGGATCAGTTCGGCGTGAGAGGGAATGGCAGGGGTCGTCATGGGCGGTCGTAGCCCGGATGTAATCCGGGGCTTTGCTGGTGTCATCCCGGATTGCATCCGGGCTACAAGTTCATCGGTTTACTGGCCCAGCTGGCGTGGCTGCCAGTCCTTGATCACCAGGGTGATGTCGAGATTACTGCCATGCAGCTTGATGCGCTCGGGCAGGGTGTAGCCATTCTGTTCGGCGTAGCTCAGGTACTGCAGTTGCCATCCGTCCTGCTCCAGCTGCGCCAGGTGGCTGCTGGCATCCAGGGTTACGCGGCTTTTGCTGCCGGGGGCGGGCAGGCCGCGTACCCACCAGAGTAGGTGGGAGATTGGCAGGCGCCAGCCCAGCTGTTCTTCGAGTAGCGCCTCGGGTGATTCGGCTTCGTAGCGGCCCTGGTTGGCAACCTCCAGCAGCACATTGCCTTGGCGGCCAGTGAGGCGCGCTGCGCCGCGGCCCAGGGGGCCGGACAGGCGGATGTCGTAGTAGTCCTGGCGCTGCAGCCAGAACAGGGTGCCGCTGCCAGAGTCCTTGGGGGCGCGGATGCCGACCTTGCCGCTGATCTGCCAGCCATCGAGGGCCGTGACCTGAGCCTTGTGAGCTTGCCAGCGTTTGGCGTCGCCCTGGCCTTCGACGGACTCGCGGCTGCTGAGGCCGGCGCAGCCGGTTATAAGGGTGATCAGGCTGAAAACGAGGGCGTGGCGCAACATGGTCAAAGCTTCTCGGAACCGGTCAAGCGCTTGATGGTAGCGCGCAGGATAGGGCTGTCAGGTTGGTCTGTGAGGGCTTCGGCCCAGACTTTGCTAGCCTCCTGTTGTTTGCCCCGGACCCAGAGGACTTCACCCAGGTGGGCGGCCACTTCGTGATCCGGGAATTTGGCCAGGGCGGCGCGCAGGTAGCGCTCGGCTTCGTCCAGATTACCCAGTCGATAATGGACCCAGCCCAGGCTGTCGAGGGTGGCAGGGTCCTCGGGGTTGAGCTGGTGAGCTTTCTCGATCAGTGCCTTGGCTTCTTCGTAGCGGGTGGTGCGGTCGGCCAGTGTGTAGCCGAGGGCGTTGAGCGCGGTGGCGTTGTCCGGCTCGCGCTCGATGATGGTGCGCAGGTCGCGCTCCAGGCCGGCCAGGTCGCCACGCTTCTCGGCCAGCATGGCGCGGGTATAGAGCAGGTTGGTGTCGCCTGGGAACTGCTGCAGCGCTTGGTCCACCACTTGCCAGGCTTCGTCTACACGCTGACGGTTGGCCAGGGCCTCGGACTCGATCAGGTACAGCTGGATGGCATAGTCGGGCTGGCTATCGCGGGCGCGGGCCAGGCGGCGGCTGGCCTCTTCGGCACGCTCGCTATCAAAGAGTATTTCGGTCTGGCGTACCTGGGCGGCCAGGTAGTCGTCGCCGGGACCGACCAGCGCGTATTCGATCAGGGCGCTTTCAGTGTTTTCGCGCTGCTCGTAGAGGCGGCCGAGATTGAAGTGCGCGGCATCGACGTGGGCGTTGCGTGCTACCAGCTCTTCCAGGTGCACGGCGGCTTCGTCCCAGTCCTGGGCTTCCAGGCAGATCAGCGCCAGGGAGTAGCGCAGGTCGTCATCGTCGGGGAATTGCTGGACCAGGCCGGAGAACTCGCGTCGGGCGTCGTCCAGCCTCTGCAGTTCGACCAGTTGGCGCGCATAGGTCAGGCGCAGGCGTTTGTCTTCAGGGAAGCGTTCGATGCCTTTTTCCAGCAATGGCACGGCTTCATCGCCACGGTTCAGGCCTTGTAGCAGGCGGGCGCGGAGCAGCAGCGGCGGGATCAGTTCCTCGCTGGCTGGGTGGTTCTCCAGCAGCGTCAGTGCTTCTTCGGGGCGGCCGTCCTGGTGCAGCAGCAGGGCTTTGCCGAACAGCAGCTGGCCATTATCCGGATACTTCTGCAGCAGGCGATCGAAGCTTTGTAGCAGGCCGGCGCGGGTGTCCGGGTCGGTTTCGGCGGCGGACAGGGCGAGGAAGTCGAAATGGGTATCGCCCTGGCCCTGCAGGACTTTTTCCATGTGTTCCATGGCTTCGTCATAGCGACCGGCGCGAGCCAGTTGGATGGCGACGGCCCGCTGGGCATCGATATTGTCGGGTGCGTTTTGCGACCAGATCAGCGAACTGTCCAGGGCCGCCTGCTCCGCGCCCAGGTATTCGGCAATGCGGAAGGCACGCTCGGCGACGCCGGGGTCCTGGGTGGCATTGGCCTGCTGCACGTAGTTGCCAAGGGCGATATCGAAACGGTCGCGCTGGCCGGCCAGCTCGGCGGAGAGCAGGGCGAACAACGTTTCCTCACTAAAGGAAGCGTATTGCTTGGCCTGGGCCGGTGGTGGGCTGATCGCCGTATCTTCGACCGGCGGCGTACCGTCCGGGTTGGTGGCCAGGCTCTGGCAGCCGGCGAGCAGAAGGGAGGCGGTAAGCAGCGCGAGGGTTCTGTTCATGAGGGAAAGTGCGTTCCGTGGCGTGTTTGCATCATGACACAGACCCCGAGGCAAACCCAACGCGGTGGCGGGCTTTCTCGGGCTCTTGTCTATTGGGTCAATTTGTCGCAACAGTTGTTCTCCCATGGGCGACGTAGGACAATCGCCCGCTCTCTCGAATTCCCTTAGCGACCCTGCATGGCTTTCCTCGCCCTCGGCATCAATCACAAGACCGCCTCGGTGGACGTCCGCGAGCGCGTGGCGTTCACGCCCGAGCAGCTGGTCGAGGCCTTGCAGCAGCTGTGTCGTCTGACGCCCAGCCGAGAGGCGGCGATTCTGTCCACCTGCAACCGCAGCGAGCTGTACCTGGAGCAGGACCAGCTGCAGGCTGACGATGTGCTGCGCTGGCTGGCCGACTATCACCGCCTGAATATCGACGACCTGCGCGCCTGCGCCTATGTGCATCAGGACAACGATGCAGTGCGCCATATGATGCGTGTCGCCTCCGGGCTGGACTCCATGGTGCTGGGCGAGCCGCAGATCCTCGGCCAGATGAAGTCCGCCTACGCCGTCGCGCGCGAGGCCGGTACCGTCGGGCCGCTGCTCGGGCGCCTGTTCCAGGCCACCTTCAGTACCGCCAAGACGGTGCGCACCGATACCGCCATTGGTGAAAACCCGGTTTCCGTGGCCTTTGCCGCCGTCAGCCTGGCCAAGCAGATCTTCGCCGACCTGCACCGCAGCCAGGCGCTGCTGATCGGCGCCGGCGAGACCATCAGCCTGGTCGCCCGTCACCTGCACGACCAGGGGATCAAGCGCATCGTCGTCGCCAACCGCACCCTGGAGCGCGCCAGCCAGCTGGCCGAGCAGTTCGGCGCGCATGCCGTGCTGCTGTCCGACATTCCCCAGGAGTTGGCGTACAGCGATATCGTCATCAGCTCTACCGCCAGCCAGCTGCCGATCCTCGGCAAGGGCGCGGTGGAGCGGGCACTGAAACAGCGCAAGCACAAGCCGATGTTCATGGTCGATATTGCCGTGCCACGGGATATCGAGCCGGAAGTGGGCGAGCTGGACGACGTCTACCTCTATACGGTGGACGACCTGCACGAAGTCATCGAGGAAAACCTCAAGAGCCGTCAGGATGCCGCCCAGGCTGCCGAAGCCCTGGTGGCCAGCGGCGCCGAGGACTTCATGCAGCGCCTGCGCGAGCTGGCCGCGGTGGATGTGCTCAAGGCCTATCGCCAGCAGGCCGAGCGCCTGCGCGACGAGGAACTCAGCCGGGCCCAGCGTTTGCTGGCCAATGGCGTTGATGTCGAAGATGTACTGGCGCAGCTGGCCCGTGGCCTGACCAACAAGCTGTTGCACGCGCCCAGCGTAAAACTGAAGAAACTATCTGCCGACGGTCGCTATGAAGCGCTGGCCGTGGCCCAGGAACTCTTTGCCCTCGACGAGGGCCCGAGCAAGTCATGAAACCCAGCCTGCTGAAGAAACTCGACATCCTCCAAGACCGCTTCGAGGAACTCACCGCGCTGCTCGGCGATGCCGAGGTGATCAGCGAGCAAAGCAAGTTCCGCGCGTACTCCAAGGAATACGCCGAAGTCGAGCCGGTGGTGCAGGGCTACCGCGAGTTGTGCCAGGTGCAGTCCGATCTGGAGGGCGCCCAGGCGCTGCTCAAGGACAGCGACCCGGACCTGCGCGAGATGGCCGAGGAAGAAGTGGCCAGCGCCAAGCAGCGCCTGCTCGAGCTGGAAGACAGCCTGCAGCGCATGCTGCTGCCCAAGGATCCCAACGACAGCCGCAACGTCTACCTGGAAATCCGCGCCGGCACTGGCGGCGACGAGGCGGCGATCTTCTCCGGCGACCTGTTCCGTATGTACTCGCGCTATGCCGAGCGCCAGGGCTGGCGAGTCGAGATTCTCTCGGCCAACGAAGGCGAGCACGGCGGCTATAAAGAGGTGATCTCGCGCGTTGAGGGCGAAAACGTCTACGCCAAGCTCAAGTTCGAGTCCGGCGCCCACCGCGTGCAGCGTGTGCCGGAAACCGAGTCGCAGGGCCGCATCCACACCTCGGCCTGCACTGTGGCGGTGCTGCCGGAGCCGGATGAGCAGGCTGCCATCGACATCAACCCGGCCGACCTGCGCGTGGACACCTACCGCAGCTCCGGCGCCGGCGGCCAGCACGTCAACACCACCGACTCGGCGATCCGTATCACCCACATTCCCACCGGCACCGTGGTGGAATGCCAGGAAGAACGTTCGCAGCACAAGAACCGCGCCAAGGCCATGGCCTGGCTGGCGGCCAAGTTGAAAGACCAGCAGGAAGCCGCCGCGCACAAGGAAATCTCCGACACGCGCAAGCTGCTGGTGGGCTCCGGTGACCGTTCCGAGCGCATCCGCACCTACAACTTTCCCCAGGGCCGGGTCACCGACCATCGCATCAACCTGACCCTGTACTCCCTGAACGAGGTGATCGGCGGCGCTGTGGAGCAGGTGATCGAGCCGTTGCTGCAGGAGTACCAGGCCGACCAGTTGGCTGCGTTGAGCGACTGATTGACACCCCTCTCCCTCTGGGAGAGGGGTGGGGGTGAGGGATCTTCGGGCCGCTCCGAGCTGCTTATGTCACCCTTTCCCCAGCCCTCTCCCAGGGGGAGAGGGGGTTGTTGAAGGCATAGGACCTTGTACATGGCCAGTATCCAAACCCTGCTCGACAGTACCGATCTACCCGACTCGCCGACCGCGCGGCTGGATGCCGAATTGCTGCTGGCCGCTGCCCTGAACAAGCCGCGCAGCTACCTGCGCACCTGGCCCGAGCGCGAGCCGACTGCCGAGCAACTGGATGCATTCGCCCAGATGGTCGGGCGTCGCCGCAGCGGCGAGCCGGTGGCCTATATCCTTGGTCACCAGGGTTTCTGGAGCCTGGATCTGGAAGTGGCGCCGCATACCCTGATTCCCCGACCGGACACTGAACTACTGGTGGAAACCACTCTGCAGCTGGCCCCGGCGACGCCGCGGCGCGTACTCGACCTGGGCACCGGCACCGGTGCCATCGCCCTGGCCCTGGCCAGCGAGCGCGGTGGTTGGCAGGTGATGGGCGTGGATCGCATCGCGCAAGCCGTGGCCCTGGCCGAGCGCAATCGCCAACGCCTCCAGTTGGGCAATGCCGAGTTTCGCCTGAGCAGCTGGTTCGACAGCCTGGCCGGCGAGCGTTTCGACCTGATTGTCAGCAATCCACCGTATATCGCCGCCGATGACCGTCACCTGGGTGAGGGGGATGTGCGCTTCGAGCCACAAAGCGCCCTGGTCGCCGGTGCCGATGGCCTGGACGATATCCGCCTGATCGTGGGCCAGGCACCGCAGCACCTGCAGCCTGGTGGCTGGCTGTTGCTGGAGCACGGCTATGATCAGGCCGAGGCGGTGCGTGCATTGCTCGGTGCCGCCGGTTTCCACCTGACCGAGAGCCGCCGCGACCTGGGTGGCCACGAACGTATTTCCCTGGGGCAATGGCCAGCATGACGATGGAACTGAGCGACGACGAACTGCTGCGTTACAGCCGGCAGATCCTTTTGCCGCAAATCGACGTGGACGGACAGCTGCGGTTGAAGAACAGCCGCGCATTGATCGTTGGCCTCGGCGGCCTGGGCTCGCCGGTGGCGCTGTACCTGGCGGCGGCTGGCGTCGGCGAGCTGCACCTGGCCGATTTCGATACGGTCGACCTGACCAACCTGCAGCGCCAGATCATCCACGACGGCAACCAGGTTGGCGTGGCCAAGGTCGATTCGGCCATGAGCCGGCTCGCCGCGATCAACCCGCAGATCCGCCTGGTGCCGTACCGCTCGGCGCTGGATGAGGATTCGCTGGCCGCCGCCGTGGCGGCCGTGGATCTGGTGCTGGACTGCAGCGACAACTTCGGCACCCGTGAGGCCGTCAACGCGGCCTGTGTGGCGGCTGGCAAGCCGCTGGTGTCCGGCGCGGCGATCCGCCTGGAAGGCCAGCTCGCGGTGTTCGACCCACGCCAGGCGGCCAGCCCCTGTTACCACTGCCTGTATGGCCATGGCAGCGAAGCCGAGCTGACCTGCAGCGAGGCTGGCGTGGTCGGCCCGCTGGTCGGGCTGGTAGGCAGCCTGCAGGCCCTGGAAGCGCTCAAGTTGCTGGCCGGTTTCGGCGAGCCCCTGGTGGGCCGTCTGCTGCTGATCGATGCGCTGGGTTCGCGCTTTCGCGAGCTGCGGGTCAAACGTGATCCCGCTTGCGTGGTGTGTGGAGCGCGCCCGTGAGCGCAGCGCCAGTCGGTGTGTTCGACTCCGGCGTCGGTGGCCTGTCGGTGTTGCGCGAGATTCGTGCCCGTCTGCCGCAGGAGTCACTGCTCTATGTGGCCGACAGTGGTCATGTGCCCTACGGCGAGAAGAGCCCGGAATTCATCCGCGAACGCAGCCAGGCGATTGCCGCGTTTCTGCTGAGCCAGGGCGCCAAGGCGCTGGTGCTGGCCTGCAACACTGCGACGGCGGCCGCGGTGGCCGATTTGCGCGAGCGTTACCCGAAGGTACCTATCGTCGGTATGGAGCCGGCAGTGAAGCCAGCTGCAGCGGCTACCCGTAGCGGCGTGGTGGGTGTTCTGGCCACCACCGGCACACTGAAAAGCGCCAAGTTCGCAGCCTTGCTCGACCGTTTCGCCCATGACGTGCGCGTGATTACCCAGCCCTGCCCGGGATTGGTGGAGCAGGTCGAGGCCGGTGAGTTGGACAGTGCACGCACTCGGGAACTGCTGCGCGGCTGGGTCGAGCCGCTGCTGGCCGAGGGCTGCGACACGCTGATCCTGGGTTGCACACACTATCCCTTTATCAAGCCATTGCTGGCCGAACTGGTGCCGGCGTCGGTGCGCCTGGTGGATACCGGTGCGGCAGTGGCCTGTCAGTTGCAGGCGCTACTTGATCGTCATGGCTTGCGTGCTGTCGGTACCGCGCAAGCGACGCGCTATTGGTCCAGTGCCGATCCGCAGGCAATGGCCCGGGTACTGCCGAAATTATTGTCTGAACTCGCCGACGTTCAGCCGCTCTGTGTTTGAGCGAGTAGACAGGAATCCGGCTTTAGTCGGCTTTCCTTAATAATCCGGGGTTATATACTCTGGTTATCGCTATGACGCCGATACTTTTCACTACAGGAAGTTAGAAGAATGAAAAAGATCCTTTCTCTGGCTACGGCAGCTGCTTTGGCAATGGGAAGTTTCTCTGCACAGGCTGTCGATTTCACGGCAGCCATTGGCCAGAGCGGTGACTCGACCATGGTCTACCGTCTTGGCGCCCAATGGGACTGGAATACCAGCTGGTGGCAGAGTGATGTCGGTCGCCTGACCGGCTACTGGGATGCCGGCTACACCTATTGGGAAGGGGATGAAACCGCCAGCAACCACAGCCTGTCGTTTGCTCCGGTTTTCGTTTATGAGTTTTCCGGTGAAAGCGTACAGCCCTACATCGAGGCAGGTATCGGTGTGGCGGCGTTCTCCAGCACCGAGCTGGAAGACAACGACCTCGGTTCGTCCTTCCAGTTCGAGGATCGCATCGGCGCTGGCCTGCGTTTCTCCGGGCAGGAAATCGGCATCCGTGCGCTGCACTACTCCAACGCCGGGATCAAGAACCCCAACGACGGTGTCGAGGCTTACACCCTGCATTACCGCACCAGCTTCTGAGCGAGCCGCAGACATGAGAAACCGGGCCTGATGCCCGGTTTTTTTATGCGCCAAACGGGTGGGAGCAACTGCTTTAACCAGACGGGCTCCGGGCATGTCGGCAACACCTCGGCTGCGTACACCGGCAGCAGTGGCGGGCGGCACTTCGGTTTGGCCGGAATCATTTCGTCTGGCGCGCATCGCGGCTGAAGCCGCTCCCATAGGCCAGTGAAGTCCGCTGCGCCGTCCGTTCAGCGATAGATGCCGACCATGCCGCGTCGCTCGTCATGGCACTCGGGCGAGCCCAGTTCGAACTCGCGGCAGATCAGCGGGCGCAACTCGTAGATGGTGCAGCGCATGCTGTCGCGGTCCAGTGCTGCACACCAGCCATCGTCCAGGCGGCGCATTACTTCGCCGCCCCAGTCGTCGGTTTCGATGAAGCGCTGCGGTACGCCGGTGTCGGTGATCAGCATGACTTCCAGCTGACAGCAGCAGGCCGCGCAGGTGCTGCAACTGGTTGCGGAATCGCTGGGGAGTTGGGTGAGGGGGATGCGGGTCATGGGCGCGCAGTGTACGGCAGGCAACCGAGGATGGCTTGCCTGGCCGACAGGCGCGCGCAGCGAGCGTTAATCAGGCCTGCCCACCAGGTGATCTGTGCCCGGACAAGGCCTTGGCCCGATACATGCCCGCAAAGCCATGTGCTACCAGCATCACGGCGGCCCAGAGGGCGGAGAGCAACAGCAGGGTTGGCCATAGCCCCAGCGGCAGGCCGACGCCAGCCAGTTGCGCGCCGGCATAGTAGGACAGTGGCCCGCCTACGGCGCCGAGTACACTGGCCAGCCACCAGGGGCGGGCGCTCCAGGCCAGGCTGTGGTTGAGGGTGGTGGCGAACAGGGCCCAGAGCAGGGCCAGCCAGGCGGGCAGCAGACGACTATCGCCCGCGAAGTCGAACACGCCGAGGTTGAGCAGGAAGCTGTCCAGGGCGCAGCCGAATAGCGCCACGCTGGCGACCAGACGCCCTTCGTTGCGCCAGTGGGCGATCCAGATGAAGTGTGCGGCCAGGCAGGCCAGCGCTACCGTCAGCAGCCAGGGCCGGGTGGCGCCGAAGATGCAGGCGAACCAGCCCACCTGAAACAGCAGGGCGTTGAGGATCAGTGAGCGGGGCGCGGTCATGGGCATGCGAGTCGGCCGGTGGTCAGCAAAAGGCTGAGGTTACCCTCAGCCCGGCCCTGGCCCAAGGGGCGAGGGTGGAATTGCTCAGGCATCGAAGCGGCCCAGCAAAGGCGCTGGCCGCGCCCCTTCCTTGACCAGCAGGAGCTGGGCGGTGCCGATCGTGCGCTCGAGGAAGCCGCCCTCGCAGTAGCACAGGTAGAACTCCCACAGGCGGTAGAAGTAGTCGTCGTAACCGAGCTGCTCCAGGCGGTGCCGGGCGTGGCGCAGGTTGTCGTGCCACAGGCGAAGGGTCTTGGCGTAGTGCAGGCCGAAGTCCTCCATGTGGTGCAGATTGAGGTCGGTATCGCGGCTGACGATCTGCAGCATCGTGTTCACCGAGGGCAGCGCGCCGCCGGGGAAGATGTAGCGCTGGATGAAGTCCACCGAACGTTTGGCCTGTTCGTAGCGCTGGTCGCGGATGGTGATGGCCTGCAACAGCATCTGCCCGTGGGGCTTGAGCAGGCGTGAGCACTGCTTGAAATAGGTGGGCAGGAAGCGATGGCCGACTGCCTCGATCATCTCGATCGACACCAGTTTGTCGTACTGGCCGTCGAGGTCGCGGTAGTCCTTGAGCAGCAGGGTGATGCGCTGCTGCAACCCCTGTTCCTCGATACGCTGGCGGGTGTACTCGTACTGCTCGCGCGACAAGGTGGTGGTGGTCACCCGGCAGCCATAGTGGCTAGCGGCGTAGATGGCCATGCTGCCCCAGCCGGTGCCGATCTCCAGCAGGTGGTCGTCGGCCTTGAGGTCGAGCTTCTGGCAGATGCGCTCGAGCTTGTTCAGCTGGGCCTGCTCCAGGCTGTCCTGCTCGCTCTGGAACATGGCGGCCGAGTACATCATGGTCGGGTCGAGGAACTGCTCGAACAGGCTATTGCCCAGGTCGTAGTGAGCGGCGATGTTCTTGCGCGAACCCTTGCGGGTATTGCGGTTGAGCCAGTGCAGGCCCTGCAGCAGCGGCCTGCCGAGCAGGGCCAGGCCGCGTTCCATGCCGTCCAGCACGTCGAGATTGCTGACGAACACACGGATCACCGCGGTCAGGTCCGGGGTGGTCCAGTAGCCGTGGATATAGGCTTCGCCGGCGCCGATCGAGCCATTGCCGGCGACCATCGCCCAGACTGCAGCGTCCTGCACCTGGATTTCCGCGTGCAACGGCGAGCCGGCCCGACCGAAGGTCTGCCGTTCGCCGTCCTCGATTACCGCCAGCTGGCCGTGGCGCAGCTGACCGAGTTGGCGCAGTACGGCGCGGCGCAGCAAGCTGGCGCCGATGCCATTGCCGGCACGCACGCTGGTTTTCGCGGAACTGAGATCAGGACTCTTCATGGCGGGGCTCCAGGTGTGCGGTACGAAATTCGCCGTCCGCAGTGCGATGGGAAAAGATCGGGGTGCGCTTGAGTAGCAGGCGCAGGGCCTGCCAGTAGATGGCCAGCAGGGTCTTGCCGGTCATCCAGGGAAACGCCAGTAGGTGCCGGTGCAGGCTGCTACGGCTGAGTTCGACGCGGTTCAGGCCGAGCCCGGCTTCGAATAGCTTGTCGTCGCCCTGCCAGTCCTCCATGCGGATATGCAGGTGTTCGCCAGGTGGCGAGTAGCGCATGCGGTACTCCAGCTCACGCGGCAGGAAGGGCGAAACGTGAAAGCTCTTGGCCACGCGATGGCGGGACTCACCCTCGGCGTTGGCTGGCAGCACATAGTGGTAACGCTCGCGCCAGGGCGTGTTGCTGACTTCGCAGAGGATGGCGGCCAGGCGATCCTGCGCGTCGTAGCAGTAGAAGAAGCTCGCCGGGTTGAAGGCCAGGCCCCAGCTGCGCGGCTGTGCCAGCAGGCAGATGCGGCCTTCAGGCGTGTGGCCGAGGGCCTCGCCGACACGTTGGCGCACGGCATCGATCAGGCGCATGCCCTGGCCGGTGAGCTGTGGCAGGAAGTCAGTCTCACGCCAGGCGAAGGGGGCCCAGCGCGAGCGGCCTGCCAGTGGCGAGAGCGCCAGCACGGCCTCCTGCTCGCTCAGGTCGAGGTAGAGCAGGCCCATGCGATAGCGGAAGGCGTGGCCGCGCGGCAGGTAGCGGCGATGGCTGACCCAGCCTTGATAGAGCGCGCTGTTCACAGTTGCTCGCCGAAGGCGCGGGCCACACGCAGTGCGCTGACCACGCCGTCCTCGTGAAAACCATTGGCCCAATAGGCGCCACAGTAGTAGCTGTGCTGAGCGCCGAGGATTTCCTGCCAGCGCGCCTGGGCCGCGATGCCGGCCAGGCTGAATTGCGGGTGGGCGTAGCGATAGCGGCCGAGGATCTTGCTCGGGTCGATGGCTGCGGTCTGGTTGAGGCTGACGCAAAAGGTTGTTTCGCTGCGAATACCCTGCAGGATGTTCATGTTGTAGGTGACGGCGGCAGGCTGCTCGCTCGGCCCACCAAGGCGGTAGTTCCAGCTGGCCCAGGCCAGCCGGCGCTGTGGCAACAGGCGGGTGTCGGTGTGCAACACCACGTCGTTGTCGGCGTAGCGCAGGGCACCGAGGATGTCCCGCTCGGCCTCGCTCGGTGCGCTGAGCAGGCTCAGGGCCTGGTCGCTGTGGCAGGCGAAAACCACTTTGTCGAAACGTTCGGTGCCGTGCGTACTCCGGATGGTCACGCCATCGGCGTCGCGCTCGACCTGTTGCACCGGGCAGCTCAGGCGAATGCGCTCGGCAAAGCTGGCTGTCAGGGGCGCCACGTAGCTGCGCGAGCCACCGGCGATCACCCGCCATTGCGGGCGGTCATTGACCGAGAGCAGGCCGTGATTCTTGAAAAAGCGCACGAAGAATTGCAGGGGGAAGCTGAGCATGTCGGCCAGTGACATGGACCAGATAGCCGCGCCCATGGGCACGATGTAATGGTCGATGAAGCGCTGACCGTAACCGCGCTGGCGCAGGTAGTCGCCGAGCGTGGTATCGGCGCCGATACGCTGCTGCTCCAGGTCGAACAGAGCCTCGCGGTTGAAGCGCAGGATGTCGCGCAGCATGCCGATAAAGCGTGGCGAGAACAGATTGCGGCGCTGGGCGAACAGGCTGTTGAGGTTGTTGCCGTTGTACTCGCAGCCGCTGACCGGGTCGTGCACCGAGAAGCTCATTTCGGCGGGCTGCGAAGCAACGCCGAGCTGGTCGAGCAGGCGGATGAAGTTGGGGTAGGTCCAGTCGTTGAACACGATGAAGCCGGTATCGATGGCGTACGGCCGGCCGGCCACCTCGACATCCACGGTGTGGGTGTGGCCGCCAATCCAGTCGCTGCTTTCGAACACGGTGATGTCGTGCTGGCGATTGAGCAGGTAGGCGCTGGTCAGGCCGGCGATGCCGCTGCCGATGATGGCGATTTTCATGGTTGTTGTTCCGAACGGGCCAGGCGTTTACCGAGAGCCAGTTGCAGGCGCCCGGGCAGGTGGGAGAGCAGGATCAGGGTGGCGATGAACAGGCGCGGAAAGGCAATCTCCAAGGGGCGCTTTTCCAGGCGTTGGGCAATATGCCGAGCGGCTTTGTCCACCGGCCAGCGCATGGGCATGGGGAAGTCGTTCTTCTGCGTCAGCGGCGTGTCGACGAAGCCGGGACTGACCAGGGTGACTTCGATACCGCTGGCCGCCAGGTCGATGCGCAGTGACTCGAACAGGTAGCGCATGGCGGCCTTGGAGGCGCCGTAGGCACCGGCGCGGGGCAGGGGCAGATAGGTGACCGAGCTGCTCACCGCCACCAGATGCGGGCGCTGGCCCTGGCGCAGCAATGGCAGGGCGACCTCCACGCAGTAGCTGGCGCTCAGCAGGTTGGCCCGCATGACGCGCTCGACCAGGTCGGCCTCGAAGTGCTCGACCTCGATGTATTCACAGGTGCCGGCATTGAGGATCACCTGATCCAGCGCCCCCCAGTGCGCCTTGATGCGTTCACCGATAGCCCGCACCTGCTGGCGATCACTGAGGTCGCCCGGTGCCAGCAACACCTGTTGCGGGTAGCGGCTGGCCAGGCTCTGCAGAGCCTGGGCATTGCGTGCGCTGACCGCCAGGCGATGGCCTTGCTGCAGGAGGATTTCCGCCAGGGCGGCACCAATGCCGCTGCTGGCGCCGGTCAGCCAGATACGCTTGTTCATGCCAGTCTCCGTTTCAGCCAGGCAATGGCGCCGCCCATCAGCGGCAGGTGCTCGTAAAGCAGGGCGCCAGCATCGAAGTAGTCGCGGTGTTGGTAGACCTTGTCCCACCACAGCAGGTGCGAGCAGCCATCAACCCGGATCGGGGCCCCGCCGCGCAGGCGCGGATGACGGTAGGTCATGGTCCAGCGCAGGTAGCCTTCGCCATCACTGATCTGGTCGTGGCTGTGAAAGTCGAAATGCAGCTGGCTGACGTTGGCATACAGTTCGGCGAAGTAATCCTGCAGTGCCGACAGCCCGCGCACCTCATGCAGCGGGTCGCGGAACAGGATGTCCGCGCTATACAGCTCGTCGAGCTGCTGCAGATTGCTCGCATCCAGCTCGGCAAAGCGTTCGGCGAAATGATGCAGAAAGTCAGGCATGCGCAACCTCCGTTTGCGGCAGGCTCTTGAAGGCCTGCAGCACCCGCTCACGCGAACGGGCCAGGTCGACGATGGGACGCGGGTAATTGGCCATGCCGAACAATCCGCCCAGGGCCGCCGGGTCGTGGATGTCGCGCTTGTTCAGTTCGGCCAGTTCCGGCACCCAGGTACGGATGAAGCGACCGTCCGGATCGAACTTCTGTGACTGGCTGATCGGGTTGAAGATGCGGAAATAGGGCGCCGCGTCGGTGCCGGTGGAGGCGCTCCACTGCCAGCCGCCGTTGTTGGCCGCCAGGTCGCCGTCGATCAGGTGGCGCATGAAGAACCGTTCACCTTCGCGCCAGTCGATCATCAGGTTCTTGCTCAGGAACATCGCCACCACCATGCGCAGGCGGTTGTGCATCCAGCCGGTGGCCAGCAGCTGGCGCATGGCCGCGTCGACGATGGGGATGCCGGTGCGCCCCTGCTGCCAGGCGGCCAGCTCACTCGGCGCCTGGCGCCAGGGCAGGGCCTCGGTTTCCAGGCGGAAGGCACGGTGCCGCGAGACGCGCGGATAGCCGACCAGGATGTGCTTGTAGAACTCGCGCCAGAGCAGTTCGTTGATCCAGGTGATGGCGCCGGGGTTGCCGCTGTCGAATTCGCCACGGTTGCCTTGCAGGGCGGCATGCAGGCACTGGCGCGGGGACACCACGCCCGCGGCCAGGTAGGGCGACAGGCGGCTGGTGCCGGGACGGGCGGGAAAGTCGCGTTGCTCCTGGTAGTACAACAGGGCCTCGTCAGCGAACTGGTCCAGCCGCTGGCGCACATGCGCCTCACCGGCCGGCCAGAGCTGGCGCAGGTTGTCGCTGGGCGAGAGGAACTCCGGCAGCGCCTTGGGAATGGCGTCGCTGGCCAGGTCGAGCGGAGCCTGGGCCTTGGGTGTCGGCACCAGGCCGGGCATGGCCGTATGCAGGTGCTGGTAGCAGACCTTGCGGAACTGGCTGAACACCTGGAAGTAGGTGCCGCTGCGGGTCAGCACGCTGCCGGGCTGGAACAGCAGTTGGTCGAGATGGCTGCGCCATTCGACGCCCTGCAGGGCCAGGTGCTGTCGTACCGCCCGGTCGCGGCGGGTTTCGTGAATGCCGTATTCCTCGTTGACCTGTACGCAGCCGATGGTCTGGTCGCGGCAGACATCCGCCAGCACCTTGGGCGCATCGCGCCAGTGCGCGGCGGTACGAATCAGCAGCGGGACGTTCAGCTCCGCCAGGCGTTGCTGCAATTCCTTGAGGTTGCGCAGCCAGAAATCGACTTTGCAGGCGGCGTCGTCATGTTCCAGCCACTGCTGCGGGCTGAGCAGAAACAGGGCGATGGTCGGCCCGGCCTGCATGGCGGCAGCGAGGGCGGTGTTGTCGTGCACGCGCAGGTCGGTGCGGAACCAGATCAGTTGGCGCATGGGGAGGCCTTGAGTTGTTGCAGGTGCAGGTCGGCGCCCAGGGGGTCTTCGGCCAGGTGCAGGCCAGGCAGGTGCTGCAGGTCTTCGGCATGGATGTGGGCAGCTGCGCCAACCAGCAGCAGCGGCACGGCACAGGTGTTGTTGAGGCGCGGCAACTCGCGGCGCAGCAGGCTGTTGTCCAGCGCCTGGCTGGAGTACAGCAGCAGGGCGTGAGGGGTGAGGCTCTCCAGGGCCACGGCCAGTTCGACCAGAGGCAGTGGCCAGTCGAACACTTCCACCGGGCTGCCGGCACAGCTGGCCAGCCAAGCGCACAGCCACAGACCCGGCTCCAGCGGCAGATCGGACAGGTTGACCAGCAACAGCGGTGGGCCGCTGAGCTGGCGGTTGTTCTGCGCCAGGCGCGTACCCAGCTTGCTGCGCAGCCAGGAATAAAAGAACACTCGCTCCAGCTGTGCGCCAAAGGGGGCGCCCTGCCAGCGTTGGTGCAGCTCGTCGAACAGAGGCAGGAACAGTTGCTGGCAGAGGGTGCGCGGCGGGTAGAGAGCCAGGGCACGGTTGAAATGTTCGTCCAGCTGGCGCTCCTGCAGATCCTCGATGCACTGCAGCAGTTGCGCGCGCAGGGTGAGCCACTGGTTGCTGCCCGGCGCGGGTGGCGTGCTGCGGGTGCTGAGCAGTTCCTTGACCTGGCTGACGGCCACGCCGCGCTCCAGCCAGCCGAGGATGGCGTGGATGCGCGTCAGATGTTCCTGCGAATACAGGCGGTGTCCCTTGGGCGTGCGGTGCGGCACGATCAGCCCATAACGGCGCTCCCAGGCGCGCAGGGTTACCGGGTTGACCCCGGTATGGCGGGCCACCTCACGAATCGGCAGGTAGCCCTGGGCGAGGGCGTCCTGATAGTCGTCCGGCGGGCTCATAGGGCGTTGCGCAGGCTGAGGTTTTCCGGGTGTGGCTGCAGGTAGGCCTGGCGGGCCACGTAGTCATCCGGATGGCGGCGGAAGTGGTGCTTGAGCAGGGTCAGTGGCACCACCAGAGGCACGATGCCGCGGCGGTACTGCTCGATGATGTGGGCGATCTCCTGGCGGTCCTCGTTGCTCAGGGCACGCTTGAGGTAGCCGCTCAGGTGCTGCAGCACATTGCTGTGGGTGCCACGGGTGGCGCAGCGCTTCAGCGCAGCCATCAGCTGGCTGAAGTAGCGCGGGCCGAACTCGGCCGGGTCGTATTTGCCCAGGTCGGCCAGCAGGCGGCCAAGGGCCTTGTACTGCTGCGGATGGCTGGCCATCAGCTGATATTTGTAGCGGGCGTGAAACTGACCGATCGCCTTGTGGGTCAGACCAGCCGCCAGCAGACGCTGCCACTCGGCATAGGCGAATACGCGGGTCAGGAAGTTTTCGCGCAGTACGGGGTCATTCAGCCGGCCGTCCTCTTCGATGGGCAGGTCAGGACGCAGGCGTGCCAGGGTGGCGGCGAAGATGCCGGAGCCCCCTTCGGTCTCGGGGTAGCCGTTGTCGCGGTAGACCTTGACCCGCTCCATGCCGCAGGAGGGCGATTTCTGCATGAGGATGTAGCCGCAGATATCCTGCAGTTCGGTGGCGATGCGCGTGCCGTAATCGGCCAGCGCCTGGGTGTGGTCGCGGTCGGGGTGTACGGTGCCCACGGCGCGCGGTGCGGCGGGATCGCCGACCAGGCGAATGGGCTCTCGGGGCGTGCCCAGGCCGATGGCGGCTTCCGGGCACAGCGCCACGAAGTCGAAGTGTTCGGCCAATACCTGGCTGCACAGACGCGACTCCTTGTGACCGCCATTGAAGCGTACCGGGGCGCCGATCAGGCAGGCGCTGATACCGAGCTTGAGACGTTCCACAACCTGTACCTCCCGCGATTACTTGTACCTGAGTTGAATCTTGTACAAGTAAATACGCGAGATAAAAGTTGTGCAAGTATTAATTTGTGTACAGCTTTTTGCAGGGTGACGGCCGTGACCCCGATGCCCGCAGCAACGCTGTATCCAGGCGCGGTGGGGGCGTCCTAGGCGTCCGACGGAGGCGAATAGCTGGCCGAAAGCGGCCAGTTGCTGTGAATGTAGTCCGAGCTGTGATCACAGCTGGGATCACGGATAGCCCAGCAGCGCCTTGATCTGGGCCAGGTGGGCAGCGACCCAGCGCTTGTCGATGGCGCCCCAGTCGCGGATCACATAGTGCCCGGCGTTGTTGCGCTCGCCATCGTGCTGGATGAACTCGCACTGGATATCCAGCTCGGCCAGCGCCGCCAGGGTGTCCTGGGCGGTGCGCCGGGGCATGCCGGTGGCCTCGATCAACGCCGGCACGCTGGTGGCGCTGCCGCTGTCGACCAGCCAGGCGACATAGAGGCGGCGGTAGAAGCTGGTGCGGGTCTTGCTGACGTCCATGTTTTCTCCTGAGGTGGCTTGCCAGGCGAGGTGGCGCGGGGGTATCTACGCAGGTCTTGCGGAGGATAGCGATGAACGAGCAGAACGACGACCTGGAAGTGGCGCTGGTGCAGTGTGAACTGGCCTGGCAGGACCCCGCGACCAACCGGGAATACCTCGCAGCCCAGCTGGAGCAGGCGCGCGGCGCCGACCTGGTGGTGCTACCCGAGATGTTCAGCACCGGCTTCTCCATGCATTCGGCCGAGCTGGCCGAGCCGGAAGACGGCCCCACCACGCTCTGGCTGCGCGAGCAGGCGCAGCGTATCGGCGCGGTGGTCACCGGTAGCCTGATCATCCAGGCTGCCGACGGCAGCTACCGCAACCGCCTGCTGTGGGCGCGCCCGGACGGTTCGCTGGCACACTACGACAAGCGCCACCTGTTCCGCATGGCCGGCGAGCACAAGCACTATGCGGCGGGTGAGGAGCAGGTGGTGCTGGAGGTTAAGGGCTGGCGGGTGCGCACGCTGATCTGCTACGACCTGCGCTTCCCGGTGTGGAGCCGCGATCCCGAGAAAACCGACCTGTTGCTGTACACCGCCAACTGGCCGGCGGCGCGGCGGCAGCACTGGAATCGCCTGCTGCCGGCACGGGCCATCGAGAACCTGTGCTACGTGGCTGCGGTGAACCGCATCGGCCGCGACGGCAACGGCCACCCCTACAGCGGCGACAGCCAGGTACTGGACTTCCAGGGCGAGAGCCTGCTGGCGCCGGGCGATGCTGCCGGCGTGTTTCGCGTGCGGCTGTCGGCAGCCGAGCTGGCGGCCTACCGGCAGCGCTTCCCGGCGTATCTGGATGCGGATCGGTTCTATCTGGCTGGGCAGTAAGAGCTAGGAACAGGTAGCGTGTAGGTTGGGTTGAGCGCAGCGAAGCCCAACAAACGAGCTTTCAGGCAACTCCGCTGTTGGGCTTCGGCGCTTTGCGCCTCAACCCAACCTACCGGTGCACCTACGCGCTTCCGTGGGAGCGGCTTCAGCCGCGATGCTCTTAGCCCTTTGTGCAACTGCTGTCTTAACCCAGCGATGCCATGTCGATCACGAAGCGGTACTTCACGTCGCTCTTGAGCATGCGCTCGTAGGCCTGGTTGATCGCCTGCATGGGGATCATCTCGATGTCCGAGACGATGCCGTGTTCGGCGCAGAAGTCGAGCATTTCCTGGGTTTCGGCGATACCACCGATCAGCGAGCCGGCGATGCGGCGGCGCTTGAAGATCAGGCCGAATACGTCCGCCGGCGGGTGTGGCGAATCCGGCGCGCCGACCAGGCACAGGGTGGCGTCGCGCTTGAGCAGGTTGAGGAACGGGTTGAGGTCGTGGGGCGCGGCCACGGTATTGAGGATGAAGTCGAAGCTGCCGGCGTGCGCGGCCATTTCCTCGGCATGCTTGGATACCACCACTTCACTGGCGCCCAGGCGCAGGGCGTCATCGCGCTTGTTCGGCGAGGTGGTGAACAGCACCACATGGGCGCCCATCGCCGCGGCGATCTTCACGCCCATGTGGCCGAGACCGCCAAGCCCGACGATGCCGACCTTCTGCCCTGGCCCGACCTTCCACTGGCGCAGCGGCGAGTAGGTGGTGATGCCGGCGCACAGCAGCGGCGCCACGGCCGCCAGTTGCTCGGCGCTGTGGCGAATCTGCAGGACGAAGCGCTGGTCGACCACGATGTGCTGGGAGTAGCCGCCGAAGGTGTTTTCGCCGCCGAACACCGGACCGTTGTAGGTGCCGGTGAAGCCGCTCTCGCAGTACTGCTCCAGGCTTTCGCCACAGGAGGCGCACTGGCGGCAGCTGTCGACCATGCAGCCGACGCCGGCCACGTCGCCAACCTTGAACTGGCTGACATTGCTGCCGACGGCGCTGACCCGGCCGACGATCTCGTGGCCCGGCACCGAGGGATACAGGGTGTTGTTCCACTCGTTGCGTGCGGTGTGCAGGTCGGAGTGGCAGACGCCGCAGTAGAGAATGTCGATGGCCACGTCGTCCGGGCCGACGGCGCGGCGCTGGATTTCCATGGCGGCCAGTGGGGATTCTGGATTTTGTGCGGCGAAGGCGAGGGTGCTGCTCATGGCGTCTCCTGGGGTATGCAAAGGATGCAGGAGAGGCTAAGGCAGGCAGGTTACAGACGGCTTGCCCGATCCTGCCGAATCCATGCCCAGAGGTGCACGGCTGCGCCAGGCTCTTTCCTAAAAGCGTTCTGGCGACCGTCTATGCTCATCCGGACTACACATCACCATTGCGGTTTGCAGACGGGGGCGCCATGCAATCTTCACGACATTTGGGGCTGGTGGTTTCACTGGCGGGATGTTTCACGGGGCCGGTCGTGGCTGGTTCGGCAGGCTTCGCCGGCATTGTCGCCAGCGCCGATTCGGCGGAGACCGCCAACAGCAATCCGGCGGGGATGTCGCGCCTGGCGGAGCCGACGACCAGCCTCAGTCTGATGATGGCCCGGGGTTTTGGCGAGTTCGAGGTGGATGAGGGCAAGACCACGACCGGCGGCGGTAACCCTGACAATGACTCCAGTCCGGTGTTTCTGCCCCAGGCCTACCATGTGCGGCCGTTGAGCGAGGATGTGCATGTCGGCCTCTCCCTGACCGTGCCCACCGGCTTTGGCTCGGAGTACGGCTCGGACTGGGCCGGGCGTTATTACACGGACAGCTATTCGCTGGTCTATGTCGCCCTGACACCGGCGATTTCCTGGCGTATCAACGAGCAGTGGTCGATAGGGGCTGCCGTGGGTATCAACTACATCGCCTCGGAGTCGGAAGTGGCCATCAACACCCTGGTGCCGGGGGCGGCCGATGGGCGGATGAAGGCTGAGCTCGACGGTGTCGGCACCAACTTCACGCTGTCGCTGTTGTGGGAGATGACCGACAAGACCCGCTTCGGGCTGTCCTACACCAGCGAGTCGAAAACCGATATCGATGGCGACCTGAAATTCCGCAATACCGGTCCGGTGATCGGCGGGTTGCTGGAACGCGGCATTCTCAGCGACGAGATCGAGGTCGAGCAGGTACAGCCGCAGCGCATCATCGGTGGTCTGTATCACGAGCTGGAGGCGGGTGACTTCATCGTGGCCGATATCGGCTGGGTCGAGTTCTCGCGTTTCGGCGCCAACTCGATTTCCCTCGATGGCCAAGACCTCAATGTCGAGGAGGGCGGCTTCAACAACTTCTGGGCGGGGGCCGTGGGCTATGGCTTCCCCGAGCACAATGGCCTGCGCTACACCCTGGATGCCTTTTATGTGCAGGCGCCGGTGGACGACGACAAGCGCACCCTGGCGCTGGCGCTAGACCGTATCTGGGGGTTCGGGGCAGGGGTGCAGGTCGACCATGGCAAGGGCCAACTGGTCGAATTCAATGTGCATCTGGTCGATTTCGGCGAAGGGCCGGTCGACACCGGCGCGTCGGCCGTCCGCGGGCGGGTGGTGGGGGAGACCGATAATCCCTACGCGCTGATCATCAGTGGCGCCTATCACTTTTAGGCTGGGCAGCAACGAAAACGCCGGGCAAGTACCCGGCGTTTTCATTCACCTCTGAGAACCTTGTTCACGATCTTTTGGACTAGAGCCAGACAAGGCAAAAACAGTCGAGGAAGCGGAGTTTACGTGCTGTAAATGAGCATTCCGAGGCTGTTTTTAACGCCGTATGGCCGACGGCCAGGAGATCGTGAGCAGGTTCTGAGCGATCAGGCAGCCTGCGCCTCGGCCTGCTCCAGTGCCCGGTTCAGTGCGCTGAACAGGGCGCGGAAGGTCGCGGTGGTCAGGTTTTCGTCGATGCCGATGCCGTGCAGCGGGCGGCCACCGTTCAGGCGTACCTCGATATAGGCCACGGCCTGGGCGTTGGTGCCGGCGCTGATGGCGTGCTCGTGGTAGTCCATGATCTCGATGTTCTGCGGCAGTGCGGCGACCAGCGCCTCCAGCGGGCCCTTGCCGGTGCCGTGCTTGCGACGGGTTTCGCCGTCGTAGGCGACTTCGACGTCGACGCTGCAGATGCCGTTCTCTTCCTGCAGACGATGGCTCTTCAGTGCGTACGGGCTATTGGCTTCGAGGTATTCGCTTTGCAGCAGGCTATAGATCTGCTGGGCCGTCATCTCCAGGCCGAGGCGGTCGGTTTCGCGCTGGACTACCTGGCTGAACTCGATCTGCATGCGGCGAGGCAGGCTGATGCCGTATTCCTGTTCGAGCAGGAAGGTGATGCCGCCCTTGCCGGACTGGCTGTTGACGCGAATGACCGCCTCGTAGTCGCGACCGATATCGGCCGGGTCGATCGGCAGGTACGGCACTTCCCAGATGCCTTCCGGGTCCTGCTGGGCGAAGCCCTTGCGGATGGCGTCCTGGTGCGAGCCGGAGAAGGCGGTGTGGACCAGGTCGCCGACATACGGATGGCGCGGGTGCACCGGCAGCTGGTTGCACTCTTCCACCACCTTGCGCACGGCATCGATGTCGGAGAAGTCCAGTTCGGGGTCGACGCCCTGGGTGTAGAGGTTGAGCGCCAAGGTGACCAGGCAGACGTTGCCGGTGCGTTCGCCGTTGCCGAACAGGCAGCCTTCGACGCGGTCGGCGCCGGCCATCACGGCCAGCTCGGAGGCTGCTACACCGGTGCCACGGTCATTATGGGTGTGCACGCTGATCAGCACGCTGTCACGGCGATCAACATGGCGGCCGAACCACTCGATCTGGTCGGCGTAGTTGTTCGGCGTGGCGCACTCGATGGTGGCCGGCAGGTTGAGGATCAGCTTCTGCGCCGGCGTCGGCTCGAATACGCCGATCACCGCATTGCACACCTCGACGGCGAAGTCGATTTCGGTGGAGCTGAACACTTCCGGCGAGTACTCGAAGCCCCACTGGGTCTCCGGCTGGGCGGCGGCCAGGCGCTTGATGATGCGTGCGGCGCTGGTGGCGATCTCGATCACGCCGGCCTTGTCCTGGTTGAAGACGATGCGGCGGAAGCTCGGCGCGGTGGCGTTGTAGTAGTGGACGATGGCCTTCTTCGCGCCCTTGAGCGACTCGAAGGTGCGGGTGATCAGGTCCTCGCGGGCCTGGGTCAGCACCTGGATGGTCACGTCATCAGGGATATGGCCGCCCTCGATCAGCTCGCGGACGAAGTCGAAGTCGGTCTGCGAGGCGGACGGGAAACCCACCTCGATCTCCTTCAGGCCCACGGCGACCAGGCACTTGAAGAAGCGCATCTTCTTCTCGGCGTCCATCGGCTCGATCAGCGACTGGTTGCCGTCGCGCAGGTCGGTGGACAGCCAGATCGGCGCCTTGTCGATGATCTGGTCCGGCCAGGTACGGTCGGGCAACTGGATCTGGGTGAAGGGACGGTATTTCTTCGACGGGTCTTTGAGCATGGTCATCAGGCAAATCCTTGAATTCGGCGGCAGGCCGGGGCAACACGAAAGGGTTGGGGCGAGAGGAGGGTTCAGCTACGCAGTCGCGGGCTGACCAGACGCAGGCAGGCGTGTTGCCGTAGAAGAATGAGGGTATGAGCTGTTTTCATGCCGCTAACCCTACTGCTGAGGGGGAAAGATGGCAATGCTTGTGGAGAAAACGCCTGAAAATTGCCGCTAAATCACTATTTGGGTTGTTAGTTGCCGTTTTGTTGGTGTTATTTGCAATAAATTGCGCTGAGGCTTTCCGGCAGGCACGTCCTGCGCGTGCCTGCCGGCGGAGGCATCACTGGTGTACAGCAGGCGCTGCACGATCCTGCTGGGCGATGGCTAGGCGACTGTCGATCAGTACACGAAAATCCGCCCCGCTGGGACTCTGGAACACGCGCAGTCCAAAGGCCGGCAGGATCGCCAGCAGGTGGTCGAAGATATCGGCCTGGATGCCCTCGTATACCAGCCAGGTGGTGGTGTTGGTGAAGCAGTAGATCTCCAGCGGTAGACCGTCTGCACCCGGCTGCAGTTGGCGGGTCATGAGGGTCATCTGCTGGTGCACGCTGGGGTGCTGGCGCAGGTAGCGTTCGACGTAGGCGCGGAAGGTGCCGAGGTTGGTCAGGCGGCGGGTGTTGCGCGGGTCGTCATGGCCGGCGTTGCTGGCTTTGAGCTCGGCCTGTTTTTCGTCCAGGTAGTCGGCCAGCAACGCAAAACCGCGTAGCTCCTGCAGTTGCTCGGCGTCGAGAAAGTGCACGCTGTTCTGATCCAGATACAGGCAGCGCTTGATCCGGCGACCGCCGCTTTCCTCCATGCCGCGCCAGTTTTTGAAGGCGTCGGTGATAAAACGCTTGGTCGGGATGGTGCTGATGGTCTTGTCCCAGTTCTGCACCTTCACCGTGTGCAGGGCGATGTCGATCACGTCGCCATCGACGTTGAGCTGTGGCATCTCCACCCAGTCGCCGACGCGGATGATGTCGTTGGAACTGATCTGCACGCTGGCCACCAGCGACAGCAGGGTGTCCTGGAAGATCAGTAGCAGCACGGCGGCCATGGCGCCGAGGCCGGACAGCAGGATCAGCGGCGATCGGTCGATCAGGCTGGCGATGACCAGGATGGTGGCGATGGCGAAGATGGCGATCTTGACCACCTGCAGGTAACCCTTGATCGGCCTCATGTGGGCGTCGGGGCGTAGCTGGTACAGGGTGTTGATGATGTCCAGCAGGGCGCTGAGGGCCAGGGCCACGGTCACCACGATAAAGGCGGAGGCGACATTGACCACCACCACGGCTACCGCGTCGGGCAGGTTGGGTAGCAGGTGTACGCCACTGATCAGGATCAGCGCCGGCACGATGTTGGATAAGCGCTTGATCATGCCGCTGTGGCTGATGTTCGTGGTGCGCCCCAGGTGGGTGGCGCCCATGACGCGATTCAGGCCGCGCACGAGAATGCGTTTGACCAGCCAGTTGGCTAGCCAGGCGATAAACAGCAGAAAGCCGAGGGCGATGACGGTATGCAACTGGGGATGCTGGTTCAGCCAGTCCAGGGCTTGTTGCAGTTGGGCGGGCATGTACATGGGCCTCGTGGGCTGCGGATCAAGCTGCAGAACCTTAGCAAAGCCCTTGCCTGAGCCCAACCTGCAACTGTAAGTCCGGTTTTCCGCTCAGGGCTTGAACGCGCCGATAAAGATCGCCGGATCGACCCGCGCATCGTTAAGGCTGATATTCCAGTGCAGGTGCGGGCCGGTGGCGCGGCCGGTGCTGCCGACCTTGCCCAGTACGCCGCCGCGCGGCAGCTCGTCGCCAAGCTGCACGCTCACCGCCGACAGGTGGCAGAACATGCTGATCAGCCCCTGACCGTGGTCGACGAACACGGTCTTGCCGTTGAAGAAGTAGTCGCCGATGAGGATCACCTTGCCGGCGGCCGGGGCCTTGATCGGCGTGCCGGCTGGCACGGCGAAATCCAGGCCTGAGTGCGGGTTACGTTCCTCGCCGTTGAAGAAACGGCGCAGGCCGAAGGGCGAGGACAGTGGCCCGCTGACCGGTTTGTCGAGCAGCAGGTTGCTTGGCTGGCGTGGGCTGAACTGGCGGTAGGCGGCATTCTGTTCGGCCAGCTCGCGTTCGATGCGGGCCAGGTTCTTGGCGTTCGGGTTGACCTGCTGGGGGTTCTTCAGGGTGATGCGTTGCTCGCGATAGTGCTTGCCGCCGACTTGGAAGCTCAGCTTCTGGCCCCCGGCCTCGATCTGTTGCTGGCCGGGCTTGACCGTCAGTGGGATGCCGACGATGGCGATCCAGCGCTGGCCATCTTCCTTCACCACCAGCACCGGCTTGCCCTGGTAGCGCACCTGCGGCGCGCTCGCGCCAGCTCCCAGGTCGACGACTGCTACACCGCCGGGCACCGGCTTGTTGAGCAGGCGGGTGAGGAAGCCTTCGGCTTGTACGGGAAGGGCGAGGCAGAGCAGGGTGAGCAGGCTGACGAGGCGCATGGGCTGTCCGTGTGGCGGTATCAGTCGAGCAGTGACAGGGTCACCGGCTCCAGGTGGTTGTCCTCGACGCGAACGTCCAGCTCGCCTTCGCCCAGACGCGCCTTGAGGCGCTGGCCGGGATGGGTCTGGCTGGCGGCACGCACGGCCTGGCCGCGCTCGTCGAGAAGGATGCTGTAACCGCGGCCGAGGGTGGCCAGCGGGCTGACGATGTGCAGCGTTTGCGCGAGGTTTTCCAGCTGTCGGCGTTGCTGGCGCAGCTGCAACTCGATAGCGCGGGGCAGGCGCGTGGCCAGGCTGTCCAGGCGCTGGCGCAGCAGGGCCAGGGCACGGCCCGGATGCTGGGCGCTGAGGCGACCTTCCAGGCGGGCCAGGCGCTCGTGGCGGTTATTGGCCTGTTGCGCGAAGGCGCGGCGCAGGCGCATGTCCAGATCGTCCAGGCGCTGAGCCTGCTGGCGCAGGCGCTCGCCAGGGTGGCGCAGGCGCCGGGCCAGGCCGTCCAGGCGCAGGCGTTCGCGGCTCAGGCGGGTTTGCAGGGTCAGGGCCAGGCGACGCTTGAGACTGTCCAGGCGACGTTGCAGGTCGGAGCTGTCCGGCGCCAGTAGCTCGGCGGCGGCGGAGGGCGTCGGCGCGCGCACGTCGGCGACGAAATCGCTGATCGACACGTCCGTTTCATGGCCGACGGCGCTGACGATCGGAGTGCGACAGGCGGCCACGGCGCGCGCCACGGCCTCCTCGTTGAAGCACCAGAGGTCCTCCAGCGAGCCGCCACCACGGGCCAGGATGATCGCGTCGAAGCCGGCGCGGTCGGCCAGCTCAAGGCCGCGGACGATCTGCGCGGTGGCCTCGCGGCCCTGCACGGCGGTGGGGATCAGGGTCAGCGCCACCTGTGGCGCGCGGCGGCGGAACACGCTGATGATGTCGCGGATCACTGCGCCGGTCGGCGAGCTGACAATGCCGATGCGCTGCGGATGGGTGGGCAGGGCGCGTTTGCGCTCGGCGGCGAACAGACCCTCGGCAGAGAGTTTCTCCTTGAGCGCTTCGAAGGCCAGGCGCAGGGCGCCATCACCGGCGGGCTCGACCGTATCGAGGATCAGCTGGTAGTCGCCGCGGCCCTCGAACAGCGAGACTTTGCCGCGTACCTTTACCGCCAGGCCGTCGCGCAGCGCCTGGCGCACGCGGGCGGCGTTCTGCCGGAACAGCGCGCAGCGCACCTGGGCCTGGTTGTCCTTGAGGGTGAAGTAGAGGTGGCCGGAGGCCGGGCGGGCCAGGTTGGAGATTTCGCCTTCGACCCAGACCTGGGCGAAAACGTCCTCCAGCAGCAGGCGCGCACGGTTGTTCAGTTGGCTGACGCTGAGGGCCTCGCGGTCGAGGCCCAGGCGCTGGAACGGGTCGGTAATCATGGCCGGCATGATAGCGGGTTGCCCGGCGTGCCCAAAGCGCGGCAAGCCAGTAGACTGCGCCGCCTTTTCAGCCATCCTTCCTTATATGAACGTCATACAAAGCATCCTGGTGCCGCAGATTTCCAGCCTGCCGCACCTTGGCGCGCACTCGCAGCGGATCGTGCGCTGGCTCAGCGGTCAGCGGCTGATCGACGCCCAGTTGAGCACCTGCGGACGCCTGGGCAACGGCATGGCCCATGCCATTGGCGAGGGTGCGCGGCGCCTGCCCCATGCCGAGCGTCTGCCGTTCGGTCAGCCTTACAACGGCCTGCAGGTGGTGACCCTGCGCAGCATTTACACGCCGACCCGCGATTTTCTCGAAGAGGCCGGTTGCCCCGAGTGCCGCCAGGAAGTCGGCGTGGCGCTGTTCGAGAGCCTTGACGAGTGGATGGCCGGGGTCAGCGACAACTTCACTTGCCCCGAATGTGGCCATGAGGATGACATCAACGGCTTTCTCTTCCTGCAACCCTGTGCTTTCTCCAACCTGGCATTCGTGTTCAACGGCTGGCCGCCGGAGTGCTTTTCGCCGCAGCTGCTGGAGCAGTTTGCCGAGCGCCTGGGCTTTCCCATGCGCCTGGTGCAGGTGCACGACTGAGTGGCGTATCGCCATTGAGCGAAGGTGGCCCGCTAGGTATAATGCCGCGCTTCTTATTTTTCCCTCTCGGGAGCCCCGCCATGCTGCGTATCAGCCAAGAAGCACTCACCTTCGACGACGTCCTGCTCATCCCCGGTTACTCGGAAGTCCTGCCCAAGGACGTCAGTCTCAAGACCCGCCTGACCCGTGGCATCGAGCTGAATATCCCGCTGCTGTCCGCAGCCATGGATACCGTCACCGAGGCGCGCCTGGCCATCGCCATGGCCCAGGAAGGCGGCATCGGCATCATCCATAAGAACATGACCATCGAGCAGCAGGCGGCCGAAGTGCGCAAGGTCAAGCGCTATGAGTCCGGCGTGGTGAAAGACCCAATCACCATCGAGGCCGATGCCAGCGTTGGCGACCTGTTCGACCTGACCCGCCAGCACAACATCTCTGGCGTGCCGGTGCTGCACCATGGCGACCTGGTCGGCATCGTCACCTCGCGTGACGTGCGCTTCGAAAGCCGTATGGATGCCAAGGTGCGTGAGGTGATGACGCCGAAAGAGCGCCTGGTCACCGTCAAGGAAGGCGAGGACAAGGATGCCGTGCGCAAGCTGCTGCACAAGCACCGCATCGAGCGCGTGCTGATCGTCGACGACCAGTACCGCCTGAAAGGCATGATGACCGTCAACGACATCGAGAAGGCCAAGGCCTACCCGCTGGCCAGCAAGGACGACCAGGGTCGCCTGCGCGTCGGCGCTGCCGTTGGCACCGGCGCCGACACCGGTGACCGCGTGGCCGCGCTGGTTCACGCCGGCGTTGACGTAATCATCGTCGACACTGCCCACGGCCACTCCAAGGGCGTGATCGACCGCGTGCGCTGGGTCAAGCAGAACTTCCCGGAAGTCCAGGTGATCGGCGGCAACATTGCCACCGGTGACGCCGCCAAGGCGCTGGTCGAGGCTGGCGCCGATGGCGTCAAGGTCGGCATCGGCCCGGGCTCGATCTGCACCACCCGCATCGTCGCCGGTGTCGGCGTGCCGCAGATTTCCGCCGTGGCCAACGTTGCCGCCGCCCTGGCCGGCACCGGTGTGCCGCTGATCGCCGACGGTGGCATCCGCTTCTCCGGCGACCTGTCCAAGGCCATCGTCGCTGGTGCCTCCGCGGTGATGATCGGCTCCATGCTGGCCGGTACCGAAGAGGCACCGGGCGAAGTCGAGCTGTTCCAGGGTCGCTCCTACAAGGCCTACCGTGGCATGGGTTCGCTGGGCGCCATGGCCCAGGCGCAGGGCTCTTCCGACCGTTACTTCCAGGACTCCTCGGCCGGCGCTGAGAAGCTGGTGCCGGAAGGCATCGAAGGCCGTGTACCGTACAAGGGCGCGATGGCCGCCATCGTGCATCAGCTGATGGGCGGCCTGCGTGCCTCCATGGGCTACACCGGCTGCGCCACCATCGAGGAGATGCGTACCAAGCCGGAGTTCGTGCGCATCACCGGCGCCGGCATGGCCGAGTCGCACGTACACGATGTGCAGATCACCAAGGAAGCCCCGAACTATCGCGTGGGCTGAAAAATCGATTTGCCGCTGCTGCGCTTGATCCGGCGGCGTTGGAGAAAAATTCGAAATGCTCATTGGCTACAGCCAACTCCGCTTTCTCGTTTCTCTCCGCCTTGCCGGCTCTGCGCTCGCGACGTGGCAAATCGATTTTTGAATTTTGATAAGACACGGGGCTGCTATCAGCCCTTTGTCATTTGTGATTCCTCTACGAGACGACGGCCATGGCCCACGACATTCACGCCCACCGCATCCTCATCCTCGATTTCGGTTCCCAGTACACCCAGCTGATCGCCCGCCGCGTGCGCGAGATCGGCGTGTACTGCGAGATCCATCCGTTCGACATGGACGACGCCGCCATCCAAGCCTTCGCCCCGCGCGGCATCATCCTCGCCGGTGGCCCGGAGTCGGTGCATGAGGCGAACAGCCCGCGCGCGCCGCAGGCGGTGTTCGACCTGAACGTACCGCTGTTCGGCATCTGCTATGGCATGCAGACCATGGCCGAGCAGCTCGGCGGCAAGGTGGAAGGCTCTGACCTGCGCGAGTTCGGCTACGCCCGCGTCGACGTGGTTGGCAAGGCGCGCCTGCTCGACGGCATTGAAGACCATGTGGACACCGACGGCGTACTGGGCCTGGACGTGTGGATGAGCCACGGCGACAAGGTCACCGCCCTGCCGGAAGGTTTCCATATCCTGGCCAGCACTCCGAGCTGCCCGATCGCCGCCATGGCCGACGACAGCCGCGCCTACTACGGCGTGCAGTTCCACCCGGAAGTGACCCACACCAAGCAGGGTGGGCGCATCCTCTCGCGCTTCATTCTCGACATCTGCGGCTGCGAGGCCCTGTGGACCCCGGCCAACATCGTCGAAGATGCCATCGCTACCGTGCGTGCCCAGGTGGGTACCTCCAAGGTGCTGCTCGGCCTGTCCGGCGGTGTCGACTCCTCGGTGGTCGCGGCGCTGCTGCACAAGGCCATCGGCGACCAGCTGACTTGCGTGTTCGTCGACAACGGCCTGCTGCGTCACAAGGAAGGCGACCAAGTGATGGCCATGTTCGCCGAGAACATGGGCGTCAAGGTGATCCGTGCCAACGCCGAAGACCTGTTCCTCGGCCGCCTGGCCGGCGTCAGCGACCCGGAAGAGAAACGCAAGATCATCGGCCGCACCTTCATCGAAGTATTCGACGAGGAGGCCACCAAGCTGCAGGACGTGAAGTTCCTCGCCCAGGGCACCATCTACCCGGACGTGATCGAGTCGGCCGGCGCCAAGACCGGCAAGGCCCACGTGATCAAGAGCCACCACAACGTCGGTGGCCTGCCGGAAGACATGCAGTTCGAACTGGTCGAGCCGCTGCGCGAGCTGTTCAAGGACGAGGTGCGCAAGATCGGTCTGGAGCTGGGCCTGCCCTACGACATGGTCTACCGCCACCCCTTCCCGGGCCCAGGCCTGGGCGTGCGCATCCTCGGTGAAGTGAAGAAGGAGTACGCCGACCTGCTGCGTCTGGCTGACCACATCTTCATCGAAGAGCTGCGCAACTTCGACTGGTACCACAAGACCAGCCAGGCCTTCGTGGTGTTCCAGCCGGTGAAATCGGTCGGCGTGGTCGGCGACGGCCGTCGCTACGCCTGGGTCGTCGCCCTGCGCGCCGTGGAAACGATCGATTTCATGACTGCACGCTGGGCGCACCTGCCCTACGAGCTGCTGGAGAAGGTCTCCAACCGCATCATCAACGAGATCTCCGGCATCTCCCGCGTCACCTACGACGTGTCGAGCAAGCCGCCTGCCACCATCGAGTGGGAGTGATGTGACCGACAAGGGCAGCGTGAGCTGCCCTTGTCGTATCTGCCTGCGGCAATCGGCTGCTCGCCGTGGGCTTTTGGCAATGAGAAAATGTCGCAAATGACCGGCGACGGAAGAGACATGACGTTTACCCGCAGACAGATACTGCTCGGCCTTGGCGCCCTCGGCGTGGCCGGGCTCGGCGCTGGTGGTGTGCGCTATTGGTTGGGTCGTCCGGCCAATGTGACAACCCACGACTACGAGCTGATTGCCGCGCCGCTGGACTTGGAGCTGGTACCGGGGCACACAACCCCGGCCTGGGCGTTTGGCGGCCAGGCACCTGGCCTGGAGCTGCGCGTACGCCAGGGCGATATGCTGCGGGTGCGCTTCATCAACCAGTTGGAGGTGGAGACCACCATTCACTGGCACGGCATCCGCCTGCCGCTGGAAATGGATGGCGTGCCCTACGTGTCTCAGGCGCCGGTCAAGCCGGGCGAGTACTTCGACTATCAGTTCCTCTGTCACGATGCCGGCAGCTTCTGGTATCACCCGCATACCGCCAGCTCCGAGCAGCTGGGGCGGGGGCTGGTTGGCCCGCTGATCGTCGAAGAGCGCGAACCGACAGGGTTTGTCCATGAGCGCACGCTGAGCCTGAAGAGCTGGCACGTGGACGAGCAGGGCGCCTTCACTGCGTTTTCGGTACCGCGCCTGGCCGCTCGCGAGGGGACCCGTGGCCGGCTGTCGACCATCAACGGACAGCACCTGCCGGTGCTCGACCTGCCGGCTGGCCAGGTGGTGCGTCTGCGCCTGCTCAATCTGGATAACACCATCAGCTATCGACTCAACCTCAAGGGCGGCGGCGAGGCGCGCATCTATGCGCTGGACGGTCACCCGGTAGCACCACGGCCGCTGGGCAAGGAGTATCTCCTCGGTGCCGGCATGCGTATCGATCTGGCGGTGAAGGTGCCGGCCGCAGGTCAGGAAATCGCCCTGCGCAATGGTCCGCTGCGCCTGGCCACCCTGCGCAGTGTGGCCAGTGCCGAGGTGCCCGGCGACTGGCCGCCGGCTCTGCCGGCCAATCCGGTAGCCGAGCCTGACCTGACCGGCGCCGAGACCCTGCGCTTCAACTTCGAGTGGTCGGCTGTTTTGGCATCGCCGCAGCAGCAGGGGCCGGCGAGTTACTGGCAGATCAACGGCCAGGCCTGGGACATCAACGACAAACGCTGTGCGGAGCGGCCCATCGCCACGCTGCAGAAGGATCGCAGCTACATTTTCGAGCTGCGCAACATGGCGCAGTACCTGCATCCGATCCATTTGCATGGGATGACCTTCAAGGTGCTGGACTCCGACCGCAAACGCATCACGCCCTACTACACAGACACTTATCTGCTGGGCAAGAACGAGACAGCGCGCATTGCCTTCGTCGCCGATAATCCCGGAGTGTGGATGTTTCATTGCCATGTGATCGACCACATGGAAACCGGCCTGATGGCCGCCATCGCCGTGGTATGACATGCAGAGAGTGAAAATCATCGACCGCAGTCAGGACGAGCGCTTCATGCGTGAGGCCCTCATGTTGGCCGCCGAAGGTGCGCAACGCGGCGAGGTGCCGGTGGGTGCGGTGCTGGTGCAGGAAGGCGAAGTGATCGGTCGTGGTTTCAACTGCCCGATCGGTACCTCAGATCCCAGTGCCCATGCCGAAATGGTGGCGATTCGTGCTGCTGCCGCTGCGCTGCAGAATTACCGGCTGCCCGGTAGCACCCTCTACGTAACGCTGGAGCCGTGCAGCATGTGTGCCGGGCTGATCGTGCATTCGCGGGTCAGTCGCGTGGTCTATGGCGCTGCCGAGCCCAGGGCTGGGGTGGCGGTCAGTCGTGGCCAGTTCTTCAGCCAGGACTTTCTCAATCACCGGGTATTGGTCGAGGGTGGGCTCTTGGCCGAGGAGTGCGGCGCTATGTTGAGTGCCTTCTTCAAGGCCAGGCGGGGCGGCGCCAAGTAGTCGGCGTTGGGCGTCAGAGTTGCGTGGGGTTGGCCTCGGCTTCTCCACGCGGAATGGTGCGGTTGACGCCCGGCACATGCAGGCCGCTTTCGGCCACGCGGGAGCCTTCCATCTGTGGCTGGGTCACCCAGTTGAGAATGTCGTAGTAGCGGCGGATGTTGCGCACGAAATGCACGGTCTCGCCGCCTCGGGCATAACCGTAGCGGGTCTTGCTGTACCACTGCTTCTGCGCCAGGCGCGGCAGCATCTTCTGCACGTCCAGCCACTTGTTCGGGTTCAGACCCTCGGCCTTGGCCAGCTTGCGTGCGTCGGCCAGGTGGGCGATGCCGATGTTGTAGGCGGCCAGGGCGAACCAGGTGCGGTCCGGTTCGCTCATGTCCTCGGTCAGGCCGCTGTGTACCAGGGCAAAATACTTGGCCCCCCCGGCGATGCTCTGTTTGGGGTCCAGGCGGTTGACCACGCCCATGGCCTGCGCGGTGTTCTGGGTCAGCATCATCAGGCCGCGCACGCCGGTCTTGGAGGTGGCGTCCGGAGTCCAGAGTGACTCCTGATAGCCGATGGCGGCCAGCAGGCGCCAGTCCACCTTGTATTTCTCGGCGGCCTTGCGGAAATCCTTCTCGTAGCGCGGCAGGCGTTGCTGCAGGTGTTTGGCGAAGGTGTAGGCGCCAACGTAGCCAAGCACGTCGACGTGGCCGTAGTAGCGATCCTTGAGGCGCTGCAGGCTGCCATTCTTCTGCACCTGTTCGAGGAACTTGTTGGCTTCCAGCAGCAGGCTCTTGTCATCCCCCGCCGCCACGGCCCAGGCCAGACCGCGTGCCTCGCCCAGGTCGAAGGCGACCCGTACGTTGGAGAAGTACACCTGATTCATCGACAGTTCGTTGGAGTCGACCAGGGTCAGGTCGATCTGCCCTTCATCGACCATGCGCAGCAGGTCGACCACTTCCACATCGGCGGATTCCTCGAACTGCAGATCGGGCAGGGTTTTCTGGAGTTCGACCAGCTGTTCGGCGTGGCTGCTGCCCTTGAGCACCAGGATGCGTCGGCCGATCAGATCTTCGGGGCGGGTGGGGCGACGCTGGCCATTGCGATAGATGACCTGTGGCGTGACGTCTAGGTAAGCGTGGGAGAAGCTCGCCTGTGTCTTGCGGCCGTTGGTCGACACCAGGCCAGCGGCGGCCAGTACCGGGCCATTGGTCTGGTTGAGGCGGGTGAACAGGTCGTCCAGGCTGTCGGCGGTTTCGATCTTCAGTTCCACCCCCAGACTGTCGGCGAACCTTCTGGCCAGCTCGAACTCGAAACCGGTCTCGCCTGCACGATCCTGGAAATAGGTGGTGGGACTGTTGCGGGTGATGACGCGCAGCGCGCCCTCCTTCTGGATGCGCTCGAGGGTGCTGGGTTGCGCGGCGGCCTCTGGAGGCGCATCGCAACCCGCGAGCAGCAGAAGGATTGCGGTCGACAACAGCCAGGCGGCTGTGCGGATGCGCAACGCGGTGTGGGCAAACATTGGCGCAGTATACGCAAAGGTCAAAGGGCGCCATATCTGGACAGGGCCTCTGTGCTCTGTTAGGCGCTGCGCCACAGGTGCCGTCTGCTGGCGCTTTAGGCTAGAATGCACGGCCTCAAAGCACACCCCTTCCCCGAGGCTGTTCACGATGTTGATCCTGCGCGGCGCGCCCGCTCTTTCCGCCTTCCGTCACGGCAAACTGCTTTCGCAACTGACTGCCAAGGTCCCTGCCGTGACTGGGCTGTACGCCGAGTTCGCTCACTTCGCCGAAGTGACTGGCGTGCTCGATACCCGCGAAGAGCAGGTGCTGGCCCGACTGTTGAAATACGGCCCGAGCGTTGCGGTGCAGGAACCGGTCGGCAAGCTGTTTCTGACCATTCCGCGTTTCGGCACCATTTCGCCCTGGTCGAGCAAGGCCAGCGACATCGCCCGCAACTGCGGTCTGGCCAAGATCGAACGCCTGGAGCGTGGCATTGCCTATTACATCAGCGGCGAGCTCTCCGAGGCTGATCAGCAAGCCGTCGCCGCGCTGCTGCACGACCGCATGACCCAGCTGGTGCTGGGCAGCATGGAAGAGGCCGCCGGCCTGTTCAGCCATGCCCAGCCCAAGCCGCTGACCGCCGTGGACATCCTCGGTGGTGGCCGTGCGGCCCTGGAACAGGCCAACGTGCAACTGGGGCTGGCCCTGGCCGAGGATGAGATCGACTACCTGGTGAAGAGCTTCACCGAGCTGGGCCGCAACCCGCACGACGTCGAACTGATGATGTTCGCCCAGGCCAACTCCGAGCATTGCCGCCACAAGATCTTCAATGCCAGCTGGGACATCGACGGCGAGAGCCAGGACAAGTCGCTGTTCGGCATGATCAAGAACACCTACCAGATGCACAGCGAGGGTGTGCTGTCCGCCTACAAGGACAACGCCTCGGTCATCGAAGGCTTCACCGCCGGGCGCTTCTTCCCCAATGGTGAAACTCGCGAGTACGGCGCCACCCAGGAGCCGGTGCACATTCTGATGAAGGTGGAGACGCACAACCACCCGACCGCCATCGCACCGTTCCCTGGTGCTTCCACCGGCTCCGGCGGCGAGATCCGCGACGAAGGCGCTACCGGTCGTGGCGCCAAGCCCAAGGCGGGCCTGACCGGTTTCACCGTATCCAACCTGAATATCCCCGGTTTCGAGCAGCCCTGGGAGAAGCCCTACGGCAAGCCCGAGCGCATCGTCACCGCGCTGGACATCATGATCGAAGGCCCTCTGGGCGGCGCCGCGTTCAACAACGAGTTCGGTCGTCCGGCCCTGAACGGCTACTTCCGTACCTTCGAGCAGGCGGTGCAGAGCCCGCGTGGTGAGGAAGTCCGTGGCTACCACAAGCCGATCATGCTGGCTGGCGGCATGGGTAACATTCGCGCCGAGCACGTGCAGAAAGGTGAGATCTCGGTCGGCGCCAAGCTGATCGTGCTCGGTGGTCCGGCCATGCTCATCGGCCTGGGTGGCGGTGCCGCTTCCTCCATGGCTACCGGTGCCAGCTCCGCCGACCTGGACTTCGCCTCGGTGCAGCGCGACAACCCGGAAATGGAGCGTCGTTGCCAGGAAGTCATCGACCGCTGCTGGCAGCTGGGCGCCGACAACCCGATCAAGTTCATCCACGACGTCGGTGCCGGCGGCATCTCCAATGCCCTGCCGGAGCTGATCAACGACGGCGGCCGTGGCGGTCGCTTCGAGCTGCGCGCCGTGCCCAACGACGAGCCGGGCATGGCCCCGCTGGAAATCTGGTGCAACGAGTCGCAGGAACGCTACGTGATGAGCGTGGACGCCGCCGACTTCGAACGTTTCAAGGCCATCTGCGAGCGCGAGCGCTGCCCGTTTGCGGTGGTCGGCGAGGCCATCGCCGAGCCGCACCTGACCGTGTCCGACAGCCACTTCGGCAACAAGCCGGTGGACATGCCGCTGGAGGTGCTGCTGGGCAAGCCGCCGCGCATGCACCGCAGCGTGACCCGCGAGGCCGAGCAGGGCGATGACTTTGATGCATCCAGCGTCAATATCGAGGAAGCGGCGACCCGCGTGCTGCGCCACCCGGCCGTGGCCAGCAAGAGCTTCCTGATCACCATCGGCGACCGCACCATCACCGGCCTGGTGGCGCGTGACCAGATGGTTGGCCCGTGGCAGGTGCCGGTGGCCGACTGCGCCGTGACCGCCACCAGCTTCGACGTCTACACCGGTGAAGCCATGGCCATGGGTGAGCGCACCCCGCTGGCCCTGCTCGACGCCCCGGCTTCCGGCCGCATGGCAGTCGGCGAGACCATCACCAACCTGGCCGCCGCGCGTATCGAGAAGATTTCCGACATCAAGCTGTCCGCCAACTGGATGGCCGCTGCCGGCCATCCGGGCGAAGACGCGCGCCTGTACGACACCGTGAAAGCGGTGGGTATGGAGCTGTGCCCGGCGCTGGGCATCACCATTCCGGTGGGCAAGGACTCGATGTCCATGAAGACCCGCTGGCAGGACGAGGGTGTGGACAAGAGCGTGACCTCGCCGCTGTCCCTGGTGATCACCGGCTTCGCCCCGGTGCAGGACGTGCGTCAGTCGCTGACCCCGCAGCTGCGCCTGGACAAGGGCGAGACCGACCTGATCCTGATCGACCTGGGGCGTGGGCAGAACCGCATGGGCGGTTCGATCCTGGCGCAGACCTTTGCCCAGCTCGGCCAGGCCGTGCCGGACGTCGACGACGCCGAAGACCTCAAGGCCTTCTTCGCCGTGATCCAGGGCCTGAATGCCGACGGTCACCTGCTGGCCTACCACGACCGCTCCGACGGCGGCCTGCTGACCACCGTGCTGGAGATGGCCTTCGCCGGTCACTGTGGCCTCAACCTGTTCCTTGACGGTCTGGCCGACCAGGCATCTGAGCTGGCCGCCGTGCTGTTCAACGAAGAGCTGGGTGCGGTGATCCAGGTGCGCCAGGATGCCACTCCGGAAATCCTCGCCCAGTTCAGCGCTGCCGGCCTCGGTGATTGCGTGGCGGTGATCGGTCAGCCGATCAATGGCAGCGACGTAGCCATCAGCTTCAATGGCGCAGCCGTGTTCGGCGGTCAGCGTCGCCTGCTGCAGCGCCAGTGGGCCGAGACCAGCTACCAGATCCAGCGCCTGCGCGACAACGCCGACTGCGCCGACCAGGAATTCGACCTGATCCTCGACGAGGACAATCCGGGGCTGTCCGCCAAGCTGAGCTTCGACGTCAACCAGGACATCGCCGCGCCTTACATCAAGAAGGGTGTGCGCCCGCAAATCGCGATCCTGCGTGAGCAAGGTGTCAATGGCCAGGTGGAAATGGCGGCGGCCTTTGACCGCGCCGGCTTCTCTGCCATCGATGTGCACATGAGCGACATCCTCGCCGGGCGCATCAGCCTGGAAGACTTCAAGGGCCTGGTGGCCTGTGGTGGCTTCTCCTACGGTGACGTACTGGGTGCTGGTGAAGGCTGGGCCAAGTCGATCCTGTTCAACGCCCGTGCTCGGGACGGCTTCCAGGCGTTCTTCGAGCGCAAGGACAGCTTCGCTCTCGGCGTGTGCAACGGCTGCCAGATGATGAGCAACCTGCACGAGCTGATCCCCGGCACCGAATTCTGGCCACACTTCGTGCGCAACCGCTCGGAGCAGTTCGAGGCCCGTGTGGCCATGGTCCAGGTACAGGAGTCGGCGTCGATCTTCCTGCAGGGCATGGCCGGCTCGCGCATGCCGATCGCCATTGCACACGGTGAGGGGCATGCCGAGTTCGAGAGCGAGGAGGCGCTACTGGAGGCCGATCTGTCTGGAACGGTCGCGATGCGTTTTATCGACAATCATGGCAAGGTCACCGAGAGCTACCCGTCCAACCCCAATGGCTCGCCGCGTGGTATTACCGGCCTGTGCAGTCGCGATGGTCGTGTGACCATCATGATGCCGCACCCGGAGCGGGTGTTCCGTGCCGTGCAGAACTCCTGGCGTCCGGACGAGTGGCAAGAAGATGCCGGCTGGATGCGCATGTTCCGCAACGCGCGCGTCTGGGTGGATTAACAGCGAGCCGAAGGCTCTTCTCATGACCCTCTCCCATTGATGGGAGAGGGTGCCCGCAGGGCGGGAGAGGGTTGTGGTGTCAGATTCCGAAGCAAACCTCCTGCCCGAAGTCCGCCAGGTTTCGCCTGGCGAGACCCATCTGATGTGCCGTTGCGGACGTTCCTCCGCACTTCCCGATTGCCCCGCTGGCTGCACCGATGGTCTGCTCCTGCAGCCCGCTCGTCAGCAGCTTCTGTTGCTCTGCCGTTGTGGCATGTCCGCTCGCCTGCCCTATTGCGACGGTAGCCACAGTCCACCCACCAAGGGGCTCAGAGCGCGCTGGCAGCGCTTTACCAAAGGTGATTAAAAGCTTCTGCTTATGCCTAAAGTCTCTAGTTGACTAAGGGATGATTCGGCGGTCGCGCACTCCAATGCAGACTTGCGAACTAGGCCACGCGAGAGCGATGAGGCAAAATGCCATTATCGCTTTGGCAGTGCGGTCTACTGATCGCGGTATTCGTCGACGCTCGGAGGGGCTGGATGTACAAATTCTGTTTCTATGTGCCGGAGAGTCACCTGGAAGACGTGAAGGCCGCCGTGTTTGCGGCTGGTGCAGGACGCATCGGACAGTACGACAGCTGCTGCTGGCAGACCCTGGGCAAGGGCCAGTTCCGGCCGTTGGCGGGCAGTGATCCGTTTCTCGGTCAGGCCGGGCATGTCGAGGACGTGGCGGAGTGGAAAGTCGAGTTGGTGGTGGCCGACGAACTGATCCACGATGTGGTCAAGGCCATGCGCAAGGCTCACCCCTACGAAACGCCTGCCTTTGATGTGTGGAGGCTGTCCGACCTGCAGTTCTGAGTGTTCCCCTGTGAAAGAAGCCCTGGCATGCCAGGGCTTCTGCGTTTTCGCTTGCCGTATCAGTGCAGGTGTTCTTTCAGCTCATTACCGGCCTGGCGCATGGCAGCCTGCACGGCCGGGATATGCGCCAGCGGATTGAGCAGGCCATAGTCGTGGATCATGCCGTTGTAGCGCACGGCGGTAACGGTGACGCCGGCGGCGTCCAGCCTGCGCGCATAGGCTTCGCCCTCGTCACGCAACACATCGAATTCGGCGGTCTGGATCAGCGCTGGCGGCAGGCCCTTGAGTTGCTCGGGCGTGGCGCGTAGTGGTGAGGCGAAGCGTTCGGCACGCTGCTTGGGATCGGTGGTGTAGCTGTCCCAGAACCACTTCATCATGTTGCGTGTGAGGAAGTGGCCTTCGGCGAACTGCCGATAAGAGCCGGTCTCGAAGCTGGCATCGGTCACCGGCCACAGCAACAGCTGGAAACGCAGCTTGGGCGTGCCGGCCTCTTTCGCCTTCAGCGCGACCACTGCGGCCATATTGCCGCCGACGCTGTTACCGGCCACGGCCAGGCGCGAGCTGTCCACGTTGATCTCCTTGCCATGTTCGCCGACCCACTGGGTGGCGGCGTAGGCCTGGTCGATGGCGGTCGGGTACTTGGCTTCCGGCGACGGCGTGTAGCCGACATAGACGGCCACGGCGCCGGAGTTCACCACCAGATCGCGAATCAGGCGGGCATGGGTCGGGTAGTCGCCGAGCACCCAGCCGCCACCGTGGAAGAACATGAACACCGGCAGTTCACCCTTCACACCTTCGGGGCGGACAATGGTCAGCGGGATCGATTGGCCGTCGGCCTGAATGGTCTTCTCGGACACGCTCACGCCGGACAGATCGACCTTGACCGAGGCCTGGGCGCCGACCAGCACGGCACGGGCGTCTTGTGGCGAGAGGGTTTCCAGCGGTTGACCACCGCCGGCCTCCAGGGCTTGCAGGAAGGCCTGGGTATTGTGCTCGACGCCCGGACTGCCGGCGGCGAAGGCTTGTGCGGCGGCCAGGGTGAGCAGGCCGCTACCAACGAATTGCTTGATGTTCATGTTCATTCTCCCGGCGATCGAGTGGGTTCGGTGAGCCAGGGCCTCAGCCCTGGTTGTGACAGTTGTCGGCTTGCTTGAGGTAGGTCACGGCCTGCACGGCACCGGCGGAATCGCGGTAGACCATGCGCGCTTCGACTACCTCGCAGTAGCGTGCGTCGGCTTCCTGCAGACTGATCACCTCGGCGACGTCCAGGGATTTACCGTAGTGGTACTGGTTGGCCGGCTCGGCGGCGAAAGTTAGCGAGCTGGCCACGAGTGCGAATGCGCCGAGGCTGCTGGTGATATGACGGATGTTCATGGCTGTTCTCCTCTGTATGCGTGCTCAGGCCAGTACCAGGCGCACATCGATGTTGCCGCGGGTGGCGTTGGAGTAAGGGCAGACCTGGTGGGCTGCGGCGATCAGTTCTTCGGCGGTGGAGCGGTCGATGCCCGGCAGGCTGATCTGCAGTTCCACCTCCAGCCCGAAGCCGCCGGGGATCTGGCCGATACCAACCTTGCCGGTGATTGAGGCGTCTGCCGGGAAGGCTTGTTTCTTCTGGCTGGCAACGAACTTCAGGGCGCCGATGAAGCAGGCCGAGTAGCCGGCAGCGAACAGTTGCTCGGGGTTGGTGGCTTCGCCGCCGGCGCCGCCCAGTTCACGCGGGGTGGTCAGCTTGACGTCGAGGAAACCGTCGGATGAAACGGCACGGCCGTCGCGGCCTCCGGTGGCAGTGGCAGTAGCGGTGTAGAGAGCTTTGATGGTTTGCATGATGGTGCCTCCGATTATGTTTGATGCCTAAAGTTTTGCGAGCTAAGTAAGTGCGCGATGCGGAATCTAGTGCGATTTAATTTAGTGCGCAAGTTAATTTTTAGATGAATTGACTCTGAGAATTCGATCGACTGGAAATAAGCGAGGCGGGAAGGTGCAGCAAGCGCCGCCCGAGCGGGCGGCGGGGAGGGTCAGGCGGACTTCTGCAGCTCGGTTCGCAGGGCGACTATCTGCTCCTTGAGGGCGCTAATCTGCTCCAGTGTCATACCACTGGCCTCGAGGATACACGCGGGGAATCGCTCTGCTTCCTGTTGCAGGCGACGGCCTTTGTCGGTCAGGCGCAGCTCCACCACCCGTTCGTCGGCGCTGCTGCGGGTGCGGGTGATCAGGCCCTCGGCCTCCAGGCGTTTGAGCAGGGGGGTTAGCGAGCCAGGGTCAGTGAGCAGGCGTGCGCTGATCTCGCCCACGGTGATGCCGTCACCTTCCCACAGCACTAGCATGGCCAGGTACTGCGGGTAGGTCAGGCCGATACTCTGCAGCAGCGGTTTGTAGGCCTTGGTCATCAGCAGCGAGGTGGAGTGCAGGGCGAAGCACAGCTGGTTGTCCAGTTGCAAGGCCGCGCAGGACTGAGGTGTTTTCATGGCAATAGCCCCGATCAATATTTGCGCAATAAGTTATCGTGCAAACTTTCTCCCGACAAATTCCGTACATGAAATAGCCGCAGGATGGCTGTGTTCTCAGCGAACGTGCGTCATGAAAAAGGCGCCCGCAGGCGCCTCATTTGTCGTTTCGAGCCTTTTAAGGGCGGATCTCGATCAGTGTGCCGTCCTGCACCAGGTTCCACACCTCACGCATGTCGGCGTTACGCATGGCGATGCAGCCTTCGGTCCAGTCCAGAGTGCTGAAGAACCACTCGGGGTATTCGTCATCCAGTGGCGTGCCGTGGATCATGATCATGCCACCGGCGGACACACCTTTCTTGCGCGCATTGGCGGCGTCGCGGGCGTTGGGGTAGGAGATGTGCATCGACAGATTGAACTTGTCGCTGGTCTTGCGCCAGTCGATCCAGTAGAAGCCTTCCGGTGTGCGCAGGTCGCCTTCGCTGACCTTGGCGCCGGTGGGCACCTTGCCCAGCGAGATGCGGTAGGACTTGAGCACTTCGCCACGCCCCATGAGGTGGAGCTTGCGCTCGGATTTGACCACCAGCACCTTGTCTATCGCCTTGCCGCGCAAGGTGGGAGCGCTGGACGCGAGAGAAGGGGTAGCCAAGGTGACTAAGAGTAAGGCGAGCAACCAGCGCATTGCGACGTTCCGAGCGTATCTGTTGGCCCTGATAGATCAGGTCGTTATGCGCGAGAGTCTGCCTATGCCGAAAGGGATGATCAATCCTCGGTGGTCGGATGGCTTGCGGCAACGGTCTTGCGCCTGGCTAGCCTCATGGCGATAACAGTACGGCCAGCTCGTCGGCCACCTCGGCCCAGTCAGAGTCTTCAGCCAGGGCCTCGCTGAGGAACTGGGCCTGTGCCTTGTTCCAGAAGGCGGCTTTGGGCAAGGCCTGACCTTCGGCGAGGCGATGCTCGCGCAAGAACGTCTCGATTTCGGCTTTGCCGTTGGGCAGGCCGAGCTGCTTGAACAGGGCGCTCAGGTTGTGTTCGCTGGTGTCCATGATGCCTCCGGCTGCAGGTTGAGCACGCGACGCAAGGACTATAGACGCCATCAGCGCAGTGGGTGCAGGGCGGCGATGCCTTCGTTGCGAATAGGAAAGCTGCGCTCTTGCCTGTCGGCGAAAAAGCACTTGAGGGTACGACCCACAGTGGGAAAGGCCAGTTCCTGCCAGGGGATTTCGTGTTCGTGGAACAGTTGGACCTCGAGGCTCTCCTCGCCTGCCTGGAAGTCCAGGTCGATCAGTTCGGCGCGAAAGAACACGTAGAGCTGGCTGATGTGCGGCAGATCGAACAGGGCGTAGAGCTGCAGATCGCGCACCCGCGCACAGGCTTCCTCGTCGGTCTCGCGCATGGCGGCTTCGGCCATGGTTTCGCCGTTCTCCATGAAGCCGGCCGGCAGGGTCCAGTAGCCGCGGCGTGGCTCGATGGCGCGGCGGCACAGTAGCACCTGTTCGCCCCATACCGGCAGGCAGCCGGCCACGATGCGTGGGTTCTGGTAGTGAATGGTGTGGCAGTGCGGGCAGACATAACGCAGGCGGTTGTCGCCTTGCGGGATGCGCTGCTCCACCGGGCCGCCGCACTGGCTGCAGAATTTCATGCCGGGCTCTCCGTGATCGACTGCCATATTGGCCGCAGCTGGCGAGGCTCGGCAAGCTTGGCGGCGGTTCGGGTCTTGGGTGGGCCGCTGCTTCGTGCCATGATGCCGGGCAAAAGAAAAGACCGAGAACGATCATGCTCGACGAGCTCCTGCAGCGTGTGCGCGGCCATAGCCCGCGTATTCTGGAGACTGACCAGCGCTACCCCGAGGCAGCTGTGCTGGTGCCGCTGACCCGTAATGACGAGCCTGAGCTGGTGCTGACCTTGCGCGCCAGTGGCCTGTCCACCCACGGTGGCGAAGTGGCGTTTCCCGGTGGTCGTCGCGATGCCACCGATCCCGATCTGGCCTTCACCGCCCTGCGCGAGGCCGAGGAAGAGGTCGGTCTGCCGCCTGGTCTGGTGGAGGTGGTTGGCCCGCTCAGTCCGCTGGTGTCGCGCTTCGGTATTCAGGTCACACCCTATGTCGGCGTCGTGCCGGATTACGTCGAGTATCGGCCTAACGACAGCGAGATCGCTGCAGTCTTTGCCGTGCCGCTGCGGTTTTTCCTGGAGACGCCGCGTGAGGTCACTCATCGCATCGATTACGAAGGGCGCAGCTGGTATGTGCCCTGCTATCACTATGAGCATTACAAGATCTGGGGGCTGACGGCGGTGATGATCGTCGAGCTGGTCAACCTGGTGTTCGACGCCGGTATCGACCTGGAACAGCCGCCGCAATCTTCCGTGAAAGTCATTCGCCTGTGAGGAGCGAGCCATGAAATACCGCCTGGGCGATGCCCGTGTGCAAGCCCATCCCGACAGCTGGATTGCCCCGACTGCGGCGGTGATCGGCAAGGTGCAACTGGATAAGGGCGCCAACGTCTGGTTCGGCGCCGTGCTGCGTGGTGACAACGAGCTGATCCATATCGGCGAAAACAGTAACGTGCAGGACGGCACGGTGATGCATACCGACATGGGCTTTCCGCTGACCCTGGGCAAGGGCGTCACCGTTGGCCACAACGTGATGATGCACGGCTGCACGGTGGACGATTACAGCCTGATCGGCATAAACGCGGTGATCCTCAACGGCGCCAAGATCGGCAAGTACTGCATCATCGGCGCCAACAGCCTGATTCCCGAAGGCAAGGTGATTCCCGATGGCAGCCTGGTGATGGGCAGCCCGGGCAAGGTGGTGCGCGAACTCACCGAGCAGCAGAAGAAGATGCTCGAAGGCAGCGCCGCCCACTACGTACACAATGCTCAGCGCTACGCCCGCGACCTGGCTGAGGACGAGGCGTGAGCGACGAGCGTCCGGTCAAATCGCCCTGCGTCAGCATCTGCGCGCTGGATGAACAGGATGTCTGCACCGGCTGCCAGCGCACGGCGGCCGAGATCACCCAGTGGGGGCGCATGAGCAACGAGCAGCGCCGTGAAGTGCTGGCGCGTTGCGTCGAGCGCACCCGCGCCGCCGGGCAGTTTCTGCAGCAGCCCGCACAGCACTGATTTCTCTTTATCTATCTTCCGAGGACACCCGCATGCCCCGTATCGGCACCCCCTTGTCGCCCACTGCGACCCGCGTTCTGCTCTGTGGCTCTGGCGAACTGGGCAAGGAAGTGGTGATCGAGCTGCAGCGCCTGGGCTGCGAGGTGATTGCCTGCGACCGTTACGCCGATGCACCGGCCATGCAGGTAGCGCATCGCAGTCATGTGCTGAGCATGCTCGACGGCGCGGCCCTGCGCGGGGTGATCGAGGCGGAGCAGCCGCACTACATCGTCCCGGAAATCGAGGCCATCGCCACCGACACCCTGGTCGAGCTGGAGGCCGAAGGCTTTACCGTGGTGCCTACCGCGCGCGCCGCCAGGCTGACCATGAACCGTGAGGGTATCCGTCGCCTGGCCGCCGAGGAGCTGGGCCTACCGACCTCGCCTTACCACTTCGCCGATACCTTCGAGGCCTATGCCGAGGCGGTTAAATCGGTTGGCTATCCCTGCGTGGTCAAACCGATCATGAGTTCTTCTGGCAAGGGCCAGAGCGTGCTGAAGAGTGACGCCGACCTGCGATCCGCCTGGGATTACGCCCAGGAAGGCGGGCGCGCCGGCAAGGGGCGGGTGATAGTCGAGGGCTTTATCGACTTCGATTACGAGATCACCCTGCTCACCGTGCGCCACATCGGCGGGACTTCCTTCTGCGCGCCGGTCGGTCATCGCCAGGTCAAGGGCGACTACCACGAGTCCTGGCAGCCGCAGGCGATGAGCAGCAAGGCACTGGCCGAGTCCGAGCGGGTGGCGCTGGCGGTGACCGAGGCCCTCGGTGGCCGTGGCCTGTTCGGCGTGGAGCTGTTCGTCAAAGGCGATCAGGTGTGGTTCAGCGAGGTGTCGCCGCGCCCGCACGACACCGGCCTGGTGACCCTGATTTCCCAGGACTTGTCCGAGTTCGCCCTGCACGCACGGGCCATCCTCGGCCTGCCGATTCCTGCCATTCGCCAGTTCGGCCCCTCGGCCTCTTCGGTGATTCTGGTCGAAGGTCGCTCGCAGCAGACCGCCTTCGCCAACCTGGGCGCTGCCCTGGCCGAGCCGGACACGGCGCTGCGCCTGTTCGGCAAACCTGAGGTGGACGGTCAGCGACGCATGGGCGTGGCCTTGGCTCGTGATGAAAGCATCGAGGCGGCGCGGGCCAAGGCCGTGCGGGCGTCTTCGGCGGTCCAGGTCGAGCTGTGAGTAATCTGCGCGCCGGCCTGTGGTGGGGGCTGACCCTGGCGTTGCTGCCGGTGGTTTTGCCCCAGGCGCTGTGGACGCGGCGCACGGCGCTGCGCCTGCCGCCGGCAGCGGGCGCGCAAACAGGAGTGGCAGGCGCGGAGTTTTCTGCCGAGCCTTTGCGCCTGTTGCTGATCGGCGAGTCCACCGTGGCTGGCGTGGGGGTCGAGGCGCAGACCGAGGCGCTGGCCGGTCAGTTGGCGTTGGCGCTTTCCGCTCGCCTGCAGCGTCCGGTGTGCTGGCGGGCCTGTGGCGAGAACGGCATTACCGCGGGAGAGGCCTGTGAGCGCCTGTTGCCGCAGGCCCTCAGCGAGCCGGCCGATCTGGTGCTGCTGGTGTTCGGCGTCAACGACACCACCCACCTCAGCTCCCTGGCGCGTTGGGCTACGGCAGTGCGCAATCTGAGTCGGGCGTTGGCGGCCCAGGGGGCGCACGTGGCGTTTACGGGGGTGCCGCCGATTCAGCACTTCACGGCTTTGCCCTGGTTGCTGCGGCGCCTGCTCGGTGTGCGCGCGGCCTTGCTTGATTCGGTGCTGCATCGAACCAGTACCCAGGAGCAGGCGGAGTATGTGAGGCTGGGGCTGACGGTCACGCCAGAGTATCTGGCGCGCGATGGTTATCACCCCTCGGCGCTGGGCTACCGCGTGTGGGCCGAGGGCCTGGCCGAACGTCTCAATCCGCGCTGCGGATAAGCTGCGCCTGCCACAGGCGCACGCTCTTCACCCGGTTTTCACTGGATTCGAGGATTTCCAGGCGGTAGGGGCCGATCTTCAGGCATACCGGGCAGTCGGGGATGGTTTCCAGTGCCTCGGTGATCAGGCCGTTGAGGGTTTTCGGTCCTTCGCTGGGCAGGTGCCAGCCCAGGGCACGATTCAGCTCGCGGATGTTGGCACTGCCTTCGACGATCTGGCTGCCGTCTTCCTGGCCCTGGATTTCGGCGTGCTGTTGCTGATCCTTGCCGCTGAGGTCGCCGACGATTTCTTCCAGCACGTCTTCCAGGGTGATCAGCCCCTGCACGTCGCCATACTCGTCGACCACCAGGCCCATGCGCCGCTTTTCCTTCTGGAAATTCAGTAGCTGGGTGGACAGGGGGGTGTTTTCCGGCACGAAGTAGGCGGGCTGGCAGGCCTGCAGCAGCGTTTCGTGGGTCAGCTGGTTGTGCGCCAGGCGCCGGGCCAGCTGGCGCATGTGCACCACGCCTTCGACCTGGTTGATGTCCTGGCGGTAGACCGGCAGGCGTGTGTGGCGTGTGCTCTGCAGCTGCTGAATGATGCGGCCGAGCGAGTGTTCGAGGTCGATACCGATGATCTCACTGCGTGGGATCATGATGTCGTTCACCGAAACGGTTTCCAGGTCCAGTACGCCGAGCAGCATGTTCTGGCGATTTTTCGGCAACGACTGACCGGATTCGCGCACCACGCTGCGCAGCTCCTCGGTGGTCAGGCTGTCACTGCCGCGGGCATTGGGGTCGACACCGAACAGGCGCAGCAGGCCGTTGCTGATGGTGTTCAGCGCAATCACCAGCGGGTAGAACAGCTTGAGCATGATCTGCAGCGGCAGGCTGGCCGGGTAGGCAATGCGTTCGGGATGCAGGGCAGCCAGGGTTTTGGGGGTGATTTCGCCGAAGATCAGCAGCACGATGGTCAAGGCCACGGTGGCAATGGCGATGCCGGCTTCGCCCCAGATCTGCATGGCCAGCACAGTGGCGATGGCTGAGGCGAGGATATTGACGAAGTTGTTGCCGATCAGAATGGTGCCGAGCAGGCGGTCCGGACGGCCAAGCAGAGCGCTGGCGCGCTTGGCACCGCGGTGCCCTTCGCGGGCTTTATGCCTTAGACGGTAGCGATTGAGGCTGATGATGCCGGTCTCGGAACTGGAGAAGAACGCCGAACACAGGATCAGGAAGGCCAGCAAGCCCAGGAGAAAGCCAGGATGAAGCTCTGCCACAGGGGTTGCCTCAGATGTGCAGGATGAATTCGCGAACCAGCTTGCTGCCGAAGTAGGCCAGCATCAGCAGGCAGAAGCCGGCCAGGGTCCAGCGGATTGCCTTGTGTCCGCGCCAGCCGAGCTGATGGCGGCCCCACAGCAGCACGGCGAACACCACCCAGGCCACGCACGACAGCACGGTCTTGTGTACCAGATGCTGAGCGAACAGATCCTCGAAGAACAGCCAGCCTGACAGCAGCGAGAGCGACAACAGCAGCCAGCCAGCCCAGAGGAAGCCGAACAGCAGGCTCTCCATGGTCTGCAAGGGGGGGAAGTTGCGGATCAGCCCGGACGGATGCTTGTGTTTGAGTTGGTGATCCTGCAGCGCCAGTAGCAGGGCCTGGAACATGGCGATGGTCAGCAGGCCGTAGGCCAGGATCGATAGCAGGATATGGGCGATGATGCCGGGTTCCTCATCGATCGGCTTCAGCGTGCCGCTGGGCAGGAACTGCGCCAGCAGCACGGTCAGCAGGCCCAGGGGCATGAGGATCAGCAGCAGGTTCTCGACCGGGATGCGCGAGCAGGCCAGCAGGGTGATGGCGATCACCGCAAAGGCAATCAGGCTGGCGGCACTGAAGAAGTCGAGGCTCAGGCCGGCACTGGCATGCAGCTGCATGAACAGGCTGCCGCCATGGAAGAACAGGGCGATCAGGGCCAGCAGCGCCAACAGCGGCTTGTTCGGCGCTTCGCGTTTGGCCAGGCGCATGCCTTGGTATGTAGTGGCGCCGGCATAAATGGCTGCGGCGGCCAGGCTGGGCAGCAGAGGGTGCATAAATCCTTGTACGGCGGGCCCGAAAGGCCGTGAGTTTGGCACATTAGAAGCGTTTCACGAAAGACCGCCGGCGGTGTCGGCTTCGCCGCCTCTTGGGTATACTCGCCCACCTGCTGCAAGCCCCCTGTTTTAAGGATCGCGCATGTTCGAGAACCTAACCGACCGCCTGTCCCAGACGCTGCGCCATGTTACCGGCAAGGCCAAGCTGAGCGAGGACAATATCAAGGACACCCTGCGCGAGGTGCGCATGGCCCTGCTTGAGGCTGACGTTGCCCTGCCGGTGGTCAAGGATTTCGTCAACAAGGTCAAGGAGCGCGCGGTCGGTACCGAGGTGTCGAAGAGCCTGACGCCTGGTCAGGCCTTCGTGAAGATCGTCCGCGCCGAGCTGGAGGAGTTGATGGGCGCGGCCAACGAGGACCTCGCCCTCAGTGTCGCGCCGCCTGCCGTGGTGTTGATGGCTGGCCTGCAGGGTGCCGGTAAGACCACTACTGCCGGCAAGCTGGCGCGCTTCCTCAAGGAGCGCAAGAAGAAAACGGTCATGGTGGTGTCTGCCGACGTTTACCGTCCGGCGGCGATCAAGCAGCTGGAGACCCTGGCCAGCGACATCGGCGTGACCTTCTTCCCCTCGGACATCAGTCAAAAGCCGGTGGCCATCGCCCAGGCGGCGATCGCCGAGGCCAAGCTGAAGTTCATCGATGTGGTGATTGTCGATACCGCCGGTCGTCTGGCTGTCGATGAAGAAATGATGGCCGAGATCCAGGCCGTTCACGCGGCGATCAAGCCGGCCGAGACCCTGTTCGTGGTGGATGCCATGACCGGTCAGGACGCCGCCAATACCGCCAAGGCCTTTGGCGATGCACTGCCGCTGACCGGCGTGGTGCTGACCAAGGTCGACGGTGACGCGCGTGGCGGTGCCGCGCTGTCGGTGCGCCATATCACCGGCAAGCCGATCAAGTTCATCGGTATGGGCGAGAAGAGCGAAGCGCTGGAGCCTTTCCATCCGGATCGTATCGCTTCGCGCATCCTTGGCATGGGCGATGTGCTCAGCCTGATCGAGCAGGCCGAGCAGACGCTCGATCGCGAGAAGGCCGAGAAACTCACCAAGAAGCTGAAGAAGGGCAAGGGCTTCGACCTCGAAGACTTTCGCGATCAGCTGCAGCAGATGAAGAGCATGGGTGGCCTCGGTGGCTTGATGGACAAGCTGCCGTCCATCGGCGGGGTCAATCTGTCGCAGATGGGCAACGCGCAGGGTGCGGCGGAAAAGCAGTTCAAGCAGATGGAAGCCATCATCAACTCCATGACGCCGGCCGAGCGCCGTGATCCGGAAGTCATCAGCGGCTCGCGCAAGCGCCGCATCGCCCTCGGCTCCGGCACCCAGGTGCAGGATGTCGGTCGGCTGATCAAGCAGCACAAGCAGATGCAGAAGATGATGAAGAAGTTCACCGCCAAGGGCGGCATGGCCAAGATGATGCGTGGCCTGGGCGGGATGATGCCGGGCGGCATGCCCAAGCTGTAAGCCGCTGCCGATGGGCGGCGGAAAAAGAGATTTGCAAATGGCCGGATAATCCTTAGAATATGCGGCCTTTCGGGCCTTGGCCCCTCAAAGTGTGTGCCTTAAGTTAGCACCGATTACAGGAACGAAGTTCAATGGTAACCATCCGTCTTGCTCGTGGCGGCTCCAAGAAGCGCCCCTTCTACCACCTGACCGTGACCAACAGCCGCAATGCGCGCGATGGTCGCTTTGTTGAGCGTATCGGCTTCTTCAATCCGATCGCCACCGGTGCCGAAGTGAAGCTCTCCGTAAACCAGGAGCGCGCTACCTACTGGCTGAGCCAGGGCGCCCAGCCGTCTGAGCGCGTTGCTCAGCTGCTGAAGGAAGCTGCTAAGGCTGCTGCCTAAGCACTATGAACGCTACGCCGTCAGCTGAGGACCTGGTCGTCCTCGGCAAAATCACTTCGGTGCACGGCGTGCGTGGGGAAGTGAAGATCTATTCCTTCACCGACCCGATCGACAATCTGCTCGACTACCGCCGTTGGACGCTCAGGCGCGATGGCGAGGTCAAGCAGATGGAGCTGGTCAACGGTCGCCTGCAAGGCAAGGTACTGGTAGCCAAGCTCAAGGGGCTCGATGATCGCGAGGTGGCCCGTACCTACGCAGGATTCGAAATCTGTGTTCCCCGCGAGCAGTTGCCGGACCTCGAAGAGGGCGAGTTCTACTGGTACCAACTGGTAGGGCTGAACGTGATCGACATGCAAGGGCAACTGCTCGGGCGCCTCGATCACCTGCTGGAAACCGGCGCCAACGATGTGATGGTGGTCAAGCCCTGTGCGGGTAGCCTGGATGATCGCGAGCGTTTGCTGCCCTATACCGAGCAGTGCGTGCAGCAGATCGATCTGGCCGCTGGCGAGATGCGGGTGGACTGGGACGCGGATTTCTGAGTCCCGACCATGCGCGTTGAAGTCATCAGCATCTTTCCGGAGATGTTCGCCGCCATCAGTCAGTACGGCATTACCAGTCGTGCGGTGAAACAGGGGCTGCTGCAGTTGAACTGCCGGCAGTTGCGTGACTACACCGACGACCGTCATCAGACCGTGGATGATCGCCCTTTCGGCGGCGGCCCCGGCATGGTGATGAAGATCAAGCCTCTGGAGGATGCCCTGGCTGCGGCCAAGGCGGATGCAGGGGAAGCAGCGAAGGTGATCTACCTGTCGCCGCAGGGCCGCCAGCTGAGTCAGCAGGGGGTTCGTGAACTGGCTAGCGAGCAGGCGCTGATTCTCATCGCCGGCCGCTACGAAGGCATCGACGAGCGTTTCATTGAAGCGCATGTCGATGAGGAATGGTCGATTGGCGATTATGTCCTCTCCGGCGGTGAGCTTCCGGCGATGGTGCTGATCGATGCTGTTACGCGGCTGCTGCCGGGCGCGCTCGGGCATGCAGATTCCGCAGAGGAGGACTCGTTTAGCGACGGCCTTCTCGATTGTCCTCATTACACCCGTCCGGAGCTGTACGAGGGCAAACGTGTTCCTGATGTGTTGCTCAGTGGCAACCACGAACACATCCGGCGTTGGCGCCTCCAACAGTCCCTTGGTCGGACCTGGGAGCGTCGCCCCGATCTTCTGGATTGCCGCTCGCTTTCTGGAGAAGAGCAAAAGCTGCTGGAGGAATACATCCGCCAGCGGGACGATAGTTAACGTATCGATGACAAACCCAGGTTTGTCTTAGGAGCACAGCATGACCAACAAGATCATTCAGCAGCTCGAAGCCGAGCAGATGAACAAAGAAGTCCCGGCCTTCGCCCCGGGCGACACCATCATCGTTCAAGTGAAAGTGAAGGAAGGCGACCGTTCCCGTCTCCAGGCTTTCGAAGGTGTGGTGATCGGCAAGCGTAACCGCGGCCTGAACAGCGCTTTCACCGTACGTAAGATCTCCAACGGCGTTGGCGTTGAGCGTACCTTCCAGACCTACTCGCCGCTGATCGACAGCGTGAGCGTGAAGCGTCGTGGTGACGTGCGCAAGGCCAAGCTGTACTACCTCCGCGACCTGTCCGGCAAGGCAGCGCGCATCAAGGAAAAACTGTCCTGATCGGACGGTCTTCCGACCTGAAAAAAGCAGCCTCCGGGCTGCTTTTTTTGTTTCTGGAGCTCGCTGACCGACGAGTTCCAGCCCTGCCGTACGGGCAGCGTGACAATAACCACAACAGCGCGGCACGGGCGGCCACATTCCATCTGGAGCATTAGTGGCATGACCCCGAGAGAGCAAGAGATCCAGCGTCGAACCGAGTTGTCGGAGACCCGCGTGGCCAAGGCAGTATTTCCGCCGACCACCAACCACCACAACACCCTGTTCGGCGGCACTGCGCTGGCCTGGATGGATGAAGTGTCATTCATCGCCGCTACGCGTTTTTGCCGTTTGCCGCTGGTGACGGTGTCGACCGACCGTATCGATTTCAAGCATGCGATTCCCGCCGGCTCCATCGTTGAGCTGATCGGCCGGGTGATCGCGGTGGGTAACACCAGCCTCAAGGTCGAGGTGGAGGTGTTCGTCGAGGGCATGTATTGCGGCGGTCGCGAGCGTGCCATCAATGGTGTGTTCAGCTTCGTCGCCATCGACGAGGACAAGAAGCCGATTCCGGTGCTGGCCGATTTCAACTGAATGACAAGGCGCCCCGAGGGGCGCCTTGTTGTTATGCCTCGGGCTCGATCAGGGCGACCAGCGTCCAGTCGGCATCCGGGGTGAAGTTCAGTGTGGCGCTGGCGATGTGGAACCAGCCTTTCGGATCGAAGGCCAGCAGCAGGGTCGCGCGCTCGCCGTACAAGGCCTGATAGTCGGCCCAGCCGAAGCTGCCGGAGAGGGTGGTGCTGCGTACTTCGGCTCCGCGTGCCAAGGCACTGGCAAGCTGGCCGTAGCTTTGCGCCGGGTAGCCGAAGGGCTGGCCGCGGTGCTCGTCGCTGGTGCGGTGCTTTTCGCTCAGGCGCTGTTCGCGCTGGCTCGGCAGGTAATACAGGTTGGCCTTGCCGAAGTCGGGGCGAAAGCGTGTGCAGGCCACGCTGTTCTGTTCGCTGGAAGGCGACAGGGCAAGCAGTTGGCCGAGCCCGATCAGGTCCAGGTGCGCGTCGGCATGCTGCGAGGCCGGGTTGCCGAAGTAGGTGGGCAGCCCGTCCATGCGCGCGGCGCTGATGTTCTCCCAGCTGGAATCGGTCAGCAGTATGCGCTGATTGCGTTGTTGCAAGGCCTTGCCGATGGCACGGGCGACCGGATTGGCGCCGATGATCAGGAAACCGCGTGGCGAGGGTTCCGATACTTTCAGCAGGTGGGCCAGTGGGCGTGCAGTCGCGCTTTGCAGCACCACGGTGCCGATGATCACCAGGAAGGTCAGAGGGACCAGCAGCTGGGCTTGGGCGACGCCTTGGGCTTCCAGGCGTTCGGCAAAGATGGCCGACACCGCAGCGGCCACGATGCCGCGCGGGGCAATCCAGGCCAGCAGGGAGCGCTCGCGCCAGTTCAGGTTGGAGCCGAAGGTGCTCAACGCCACGCACAGCGGGCGGGCGATGAACTGGATGATTACCAGCAGAACCAGGGTTGCCGGGCCGAGGGCGATCAGTGCTTTCAAGTCCAGGCGGGCAGCTAGCAGGATGAACAGGCCGGAAATCAGCAGGACGCTGAGGTTCTCCTTGAAGTGCAGGATGTGCTTGACGTCTACCCCGCGCATGTTGGCCAGCCACATACCCATCACGGTCACGGCCAGCAGCCCGGATTCGTGTACCAGCAGGTTGCTGGCGATGAAAATGCCCAGTACGGCGGCCAGGGCGCCGAGGTTTTCCAGGTATTCCGGTAGCCAGTGGCGGCGCAATACCTGGCCGAAAGACCAGCCGCCCAGTACGCCGAAGAAACTGCCGCATGCGATCACCTGAGCGAAGGTCAGGATGCTCTCGCCAAGTGGTGTGCCGCCGCTGCGGCTGGCGATGAAGCTGTACACCACGACCGCCAGCAGGGCGCCGATGGGGTCGATAACGATGCCTTCCCAGCGCAGGATGTTGGCCACCGCTGCATTGGGGCGCATCACGCGTAGCATGGGGACGATCACCGTAGGGCCGGTGACCAGGGTCAGCGTACCGAACAGCACGGCCAGGTCCCAGGAGAAACCGAGTAGGTAGTGGGTGGCGGCGGCGATCACCAGCCAGGTCGTCAGAGCGCCCAGGGTGACCATGCGCTGTACCACGCCGCCGATCTCCTTCCATTCCGACAGGCGCAGGGTCAGGCTGCCTTCGAACAGGATCAGGGCGACGGACAGCGATACCAGTGGGAACAGCAGGGGGCCGAAGAGTGCTTCGGGGTCGAGCAGTCCGAGAACCGGGCCGGCGAGAATGCCGCAGATGAGCAGGAACAGGATTGCCGGCAGGCGCAGGCGCCAGGCCAGCCATTGGCTGGCCAGCGCGGCGGCCCCGATGCCGCCGATGCCGAGGAGGACGTGCGTTTCGTTCATCAGGACTCCGTGTCTCTGGTGAGGGTAGGTTGGCTATGGAAGACTAGCGGTTGTCTTCCTCAAATACAGCCTGGCCATGCCCGTTATTGACCACCCTCTGATTGATCGCTTTCTGGATGCCCTGTGGCTGGAAAAAGGTTTGTCGGCGCATACCCGGGCGTCTTATCGCAGTGACCTTGGCCTGTTCAACGAGTGGTTGCAGGCGCGCGACCTGTCGCTGGAGAACGCCGGGCGCGAGATCATTCTCGACCATCTGGCCTGGCGCCTGCAGCAGGGCTACAAATCGCGCTCGACTGCACGCCTGCTCTCCGGCTTGCGGGGTTTCTATCGTTATCTGCTGCGCGAGGGACTGATCGCCGAAGACCCTACTTTGCAGGTCGATCTGCCGCAGATCGGTCGGCCCTTGCCTAAATCCCTGTCGGAAGCGGATATCGAGGCGTTGCTGGCAGCCCCCGATCTGGACGACCCGATTGGCTTGCGTGATCGCGCCATGATGGAGGTGCTGTATGCCTGTGGCCTGCGGGTGACCGAGCTGGTGTCGCTGACCCTGGAGCAGGTCAATCTGCGTCAGGGTGTGCTGCGGGTGTTCGGCAAGGGCAGCAAGGAGCGCCTGGTGCCGTTGGGGGAGGAGGCTATCCTGTGGCTCGAACGCTACCAACAGGAGGCGCGAGGGCTGCTGCTAGGGGGGCGGCCTAGCGATGTGCTGTTCCCCAGCCTGCGCGGCGAGCAGATGACCCGGCAGACCTTCTGGCACCGCATCAAGCACCAGGCGCTGGTCGCGGGTATCAGCAAGCCGCTGTCGCCACATACCCTGCGCCATGCCTTCGCCACTCATCTGCTCAACCATGGCGCCGACCTGCGCGTGGTGCAGATGTTATTGGGTCACAGCGACCTGTCCACCACGCAGATCTACACCCACATCGCCCGTGCCCGGCTGCAGGAACTCCACGCCCGGCACCACCCGAGGGGGTGAGCCCGCTTGCGACGCACTGCGTCGCAAAGGGCGAACGCCTGGCCATGGATGGGCCAGGTGCGGGCTTCATGCCGTGTCAGATCAACAGCCCGTCTCCCCGGCACGCCCGCCTGGCGTATGCAGTCTGCTCCAGCCCATGGCTGTGGTAGGCTTGCGCCACTGTTTATAGGAGTGCTCCATGTCCCTTTCCCGTGTTTTGGGCTGTGCCGTTCTCAGTCTCGCCGCTTCTGTTGCTCTCGCTGCCGATCCAGACCAGGCCATTCGCGCCACCCTGACCAAGCTGCAACCCGATATGCCGATCGAGGCGATTGCCGAGAGCCCGATGAACGGCCTGTTCCAGGTACACCTGCAGGGCGGGCGTATGCTTTATGCCAGTGCCGATGGCCAGTTCCTCGTGCAGGGCAACCTGTATCAGATCAAGGATGGCAATGCTGTCAACCTGACCCGTCAGGCGGAGAGCAAAGGCATCGCCAAGGCGGTCAACGACGTGCCGACCAGTGAAATGGTGGTGTTCTCGCCGAAGGAGCCGGCCAAGGCTCATATCACCGTGTTCACCGACACCGACTGCGGCTACTGCCAGAAACTGCACAACGAAGTACCGGAGCTCAACCGCCGTGGCATCGAAGTGCGCTATATGGCTTTCCCGCGTCAGGGTGTGGGCAGTCATGGCTACAACACCATGGTCAGCGTCTGGTGCGCCAAGGACCGTCAGGCTGCCATGGACAAGGCCAAGTCCCGCGAGGAATTGCCGGCCGCCAGCTGCGACAACCCGGTCACCAAACAGTACGAGCTGGGCCAGATGATTGGCGTCAACGGCACTCCGGCCATCGTTCTAGGCAACGGCGAGCTGATTCCGGGCTACCAACCCGCGCCGCAACTGGCCGAAATCGCCCTCAAGGCCAAGTGATTCGGCCTTCGCGCCGATTGACCTGGGGCACTGGCGCTTCGTAAAGTGCGGCTCTTTTTGTGCGGCCGGGGTTCGCCCCGGCCGTTTCGTGTAGGCAGATGGGGAAAACAACGTGAAACCGGTGAAAGTGGGGATCTGTGGGCTGGGCACCGTCGGTGGCGGTACCTTGAATGTACTCAAACGCAACGCCGAGGAGATTACTCGTCGCGCCGGCCGCGGTATTGAGGTCGCCCAGATTGCCATTCGTTCGCCCAAGCCCCAGTACGACACGACCGGCATCGCGCTGACCAACGACGTGTTCGAGGTGGTCAACAACCCCGAGATCGACGTTGTAGTCGAGCTGATCGGCGGTTACACCCTGGCCCATGAGCTGGTGCTCAAGGCTATCGACAACGGCAAGCACGTGGTCACCGCGAACAAGGCGCTGATCGCCGTGCACGGTAACGAGATCTTCGCCAAGGCCCGCGAGAAGGGCGTCATGGTGGCCTTCGAAGCCGCCGTGGCGGGTGGTATCCCGGTGATCAAGGCGATCCGTGAGGGCCTGGCCGGCAACCGCATCAACTGGCTGGCCGGTATCATCAACGGCACCGGCAACTTCATTCTCACCGAGATGCGCGAGAAAGGCCGCGACTTCGCCGACGTGCTGGCCGAAGCCCAGGCCCTGGGTTATGCCGAGGCTGACCCGACCTTCGACGTCGAAGGCATCGACGCCGCGCACAAGCTGACCATCCTCGCCTCCATCGCCTTCGGTATTCCGCTGCAGTTCGACAAGGCCTACACCGAAGGCATCACCCAGCTGACCACCGCCGACGTGAACTACGCCGAAGCGCTGGGCTACCGTATCAAGCACCTCGGCGTGGCCCGCCGCACCGAGGCTGGCATCGAGCTGCGCGTGCATCCGACCCTGATCCCGGCCGATCGCCTGATCGCCAACGTCAACGGCGTGATGAACGCGGTGATGGTTAACGGCGATGCTTCCGGTTCCACTCTTTACTACGGCGCCGGTGCCGGCATGGACGCCACCGCGTCTGCCGTGGTCGCCGACCTGGTCGACGTGGTTCGCGCGCTGACCAGCGATCCGACCAACCGCGTGCCTCACCTGGCCTTCCAGCCGGATTCGCTGAGCGATCACCCGATCCTGCCAATCAGCCAGAGCGAGAGTGCCTACTACCTGCGCATCCAGGCCAAGGATCACCCAGGCGTACTGGCCCAGGTGGCGAGCATTCTGTCCGAGCGCGGTATCAACATCGAATCGATCATGCAGAAAGAGGCCGAAGAGCAAGACGGTCTGGTACCGATGATCCTGGTCACCCACCGGGTCATCGAGTCGCGCATCGACGACGCCATCGCCGCCCTCGAAGGGCTGGCCGATGTGGTCGGCAAAGTCGTGCGCATCCGCGTCGAGCAACTGGTCTGAGGTAGGAAAGTCATGCGTTATATCAGCACCCGCGGCCAGGCCCCGGCCCTCAATTTCGAAGACGTCCTGCTCGCCGGCCTGGCCAGCGACGGCGGCCTCTATGTGCCGGAAAACCTGCCGCGTTTCACCCAGGAAGAAATCGCTTCCTGGGCCGGCCTGCCGTACCACGAGCTGGCCTTCCGCGTGATGCGCCCGTTTGTCGCCGGCTCCATCGCCGATGCCGATTTCAAGAAGATTCTCGAAGAAACCTACGGCGTGTTCGCCCACAACGCCGTGGCGCCGCTGCGCCAGCTCAACGGCAACGAGTGGGTCATGGAGCTGTTCCACGGCCCGACCCTGGCGTTCAAGGACTTCGCCCTGCAGCTGCTCGGTCGCCTGCTCGACCACGTGCTGAGTAAGCGCGGCGAGCGTGTGGTGATCATGGGCGCCACGTCCGGCGACACCGGCTCGGCGGCCATCGAAGGCTGCAAGGCCTGCGAGCACGTCGACATCTTCATCATGCACCCACATAACCGCGTGTCCGAGGTGCAGCGCCGGCAGATGACCACCATCGCCGGCGAGAACATCCACAACATCGCCATCGAAGGTAACTTCGACGACTGCCAGGAGATGGTCAAGGCCAGCTTCGCCGACCAGGGCTTCCTCAAGGGCACTCGTCTGGTCGCGGTCAACTCGATCAACTGGGCGCGGATCATGGCCCAGATCGTCTACTACTTCCATGCGGCCCTGCAGCTCGGCGGCCCGGCCCGCTCGGTGGCGTTTTCGGTGCCGACCGGCAACTTCGGTGACATCTTCGCCGGCTACCTGGCGCGCAACATGGGCCTGCCGATCAGCCAACTGATCGTCGCCACCAACCGCAACGACATCCTGCACCGCTTCATGAGCGGCAATCAGTATGTGAAGGACGAACTGCACCCGACGCTGTCGCCGTCGATGGACATCATGGTCTCGTCCAACTTCGAACGCCTGCTGTTCGACCTGCACGGTCGCAACGGCGCCGCCATCGCCGGTCTGATGGACACCTTCAAGCAGGGCGGTGGCTTCAGCGTCGAGGAAGATCGCTGGAGCGAAGCGCGCAAGCTGTTCGACTCCCTGGCGGTGAACGACGAGCAGACCTGCGAGACCATCACCGAGGTCTACAAGGAATGCGGCGAGCTGCTCGACCCGCACACCGCCATTGGCGTGCGCGCGGCGCGCGAGTGCCGTCGCAGCCTGGCCATTCCGATGGTCACCTTGGGTACCGCGCACCCGGTCAAGTTCCCGGAAGCGGTGGAGAAGGCCGGTATCGACGCGGTGCCTGCCCTGCCGCCGCACCTGGCCGACCTGTTCCAGCGCGAGGAGCGCTGCACCGTGCTGGCCAACGACCTGCAGACCGTGCAGCAGTTCGTCGCCGCCCACGGCAATCGCGGCAAGCCGCTGTAAGCGTCACGCCATCGATGCTCCAAGCCCCGCCTCGTGCGGGGCTTTTCGTTGGTGGCGAGCGCTGTAGTAGCCAGCTGTTACCCTGAACGAGTGGAAGCGGCGCAGACTGGTGCCACATTCACCCAGAGGAGGTCACCGTCATGACGGCCAAGAAGATTCTGATGCTGGTCGGCGATTACGCCGAAGACTACGAAACCATGGTGCCGTTCCAGGCCCTGCAGATGGTCGGTCACAGCGTGCACGCGGTATGCCCTGGCAAGACCGCCGGGCAGACGGTGCGCACCGCTATCCACGATTTCGAAGGTGACCAGACCTACAGCGAGAAGCCGGGGCACAACTTCGCGCTGAATTTCGACTTCGCCAAGGTGCGCGCCGAGGACTACGACGGCCTGGTGATCCCTGGTGGCCGCGCGCCCGAATACCTGCGCCTGAATGCCGAGGTGATCGCCTTGGTGCAGGCTTTTGCCAAGGCGAACAAACCGATTGCCGCCGTCTGCCACGGCGCCCAGCTGCTGGCCGCCGCCGACGTGCTCAAGGGCCGTGGCTGCAGCGCCTACCCGGCCTGCGCGCCGGAAGTGCGCCTGGCCGGTGGCGAGTACGTGGAGGTGCCGATGGATGGCGTGCACGTCGACGGTAACCTGGTCACCGCCCCGGCCTGGCCGGCGCACCCGGCCTGGCTGGCGGCGTTCCTGAAAGTACTGGGCTGAGAGAGGAGAGCGGGGCATGTGCGAGCTGTATGTAAAGGCCGATCCTATCCTCTACGAGTCGCGCTCGCGCTCCCTGCGCATTCGCGGGGTGGTCACCACCCTGCGCCTGGAGAACCAGTTCTGGGACATCCTGCGCGAGATCGCCGAGGTCGATGGCATGACCACCAACCAGCTGATTACCAAGCTCTACGACGAGGTCATGGAGTACCGCGGCGAGGTGGTCAACTTCGCTTCCTTCCTGCGCGTCAGCTGCACCCGCTACCTGGCGCAACGGCCTCAGTGTGCGGCTGAGGTGCTCAGTCTGGTGCAGGCTCGCTGAGGCGGGCTGCAATATTCAGAAGCACAGCGCGCCGTTCCGGCGTCAACCTCGCTGGCTAGAATCGGTCACAGCATGGAACGACCTATTCACCAGAGGAATGTGCAATGAATACGCGTGGACTGCTCGATCAACTGCTCAAATCCGGCCAGGACCTGCTGCAACAGAAGCAAGGCGGCTCGGCATCTTCCCCTGGCCTGGGCGGGCTACTGGGGGGCGTCACTGGCGGCAAGGGCGGTGGCGATCTTTCCAGCCTGCTCAAGGGGGCCGGTGGTGGCGCCTTGGCCGCGGGCGCGCTGGGTTTGCTGCTGGGCAACAAGAGTGCGCGCAAGCTGGGCGGCAAGGCGCTGACCTACGGCGGCCTGGCCGCGCTCGGGGTGATTGCCTACAAGGCCTATGGCAACTGGCAAGCGCAGCAGGGCGTCGCGCAAGCGAAGATCGAGCCGCAGACCGTTGACCGCCTGCCGGCGCCGCAGGCCGAGCTGCACAGCCAGGCCATTCTCAAGGCGATGGTGGCGGCGGCCAAGGCAGATGGCCATGTGGATGCCAAGGAACGTCAGCTGATCGAGGAGCAGATCGGCGCACTGGCCAACGATCCCGAACTGCTGCGCTGGCTGGATGCCGAGTTGAACAAGCCGCTCGATCCGGCCGATGTGGCGCGTGCCGCCAGCACGCCGGAAATGGCCGCCGAGATGTATATCGCCAGCGTGCTAATGGTCGATGAAGAGCACTTCATGGAGCGCGCCTACCTGGAGGAGCTGGCCCGTCAGCTCAAGCTGGAACCTGGCCTCAAGGCCGAGCTGGAGGCGCAGGTACGCCGCGAACTGGCCTAACCCAAGGTAGGCTTTCGCAGGGCTGCGACTGCGGGTAGGCTCGCTGAGCATAACCACAAGAACCGCCCTGCGAGGACTGCATGCCCGAGACCGCGGAGAGTTATGACTACCTGATCGTCGGCGCCGGGCCGGCCGGCTGCCTGTTGGCCAACCGGCTGTCCGCCGACCCTGCCAACCGCGTGCTGCTGCTGGAAGCCGGCGGCCCGGATAACTACCCCTGGATTCATATTCCGGTAGGCTATCTGTATTGCATTGGCAACCCACGCACCGACTGGTGTTTCGACACCGAGGCGGTGCCTGGCCTGCACGGGCGCAGCCTGAAATATCCGCGGGGGCGGGTGCTGGGCGGCAGCTCGTCGATCAACGGCATGATTTACATGCGTGGCCAGGCCGGCGACTACGATGGCTGGGCTGCGGCCGGCAACCCAGGGTGGGGCTGGCACGACCTGTTGCCACTGTTCAAACAGATGGAAAACCACTATGCCGGTGGTAGTGCCCTGCATGGTGCAGGTGGAGAGTGGCGGGTCGAGCGCCAGCGTTTGTCCTGGTCGATTCTCGATGCTTTTCGCGAGGCAGCGGCGCAGAGCGGTATCGCCAGCGTGGATGACTTCAATGGTGGCGACAATGCGGGTTGTGGCTACTTCCAGGTCAACCAGCAGCGCGGTGTGCGCTGGAACGCGTCCAAGGCCTTTCTGCGGCCGGTACAGGGGCGGGCCAATCTCACCGTGCTTAGTGGCGTCGAAGTGCAGCGCCTGCTGCTTGAAAACGGCCGCGCCATTGGCGTGGAGGGTGACTGGCGGGGTGTTCGTCGCGAGTGGCGGGCGCGACGCGAGGTAATCCTCTGCGCGGGCTCGATCGGCTCACCGACCCTGCTGCAACGCTCGGGCATCGGCCCGCGCGCGTTGCTCGAACGCCTGGGCATCGGCGTGCGCCATGAACTGCCAGGGGTCGGTGGCAATCTGCAGGATCATCTGCAATTGCGGCTGATCTACCGCATCAGCGGAGCGCCGACCCTCAATCACATCGCCAACAGCTGGTGGGGCAAGCTGGGCATGGGTCTGGAGTATCTGCTGCGGCGCAGCGGGCCTCTGTCGATGGCGCCGAGCCAGTTGGGCGCCTTTGCCAAGTCCGACCCCGGCCAGACCACGGCCAACTTGCAGTACCACGTGCAGCCGCTATCGCTGGAGCGTTTCGGCGAGCCGCTGCACCGTTTCCCGGCTTTTACCGCGTCGGTCTGCGATCTGCGCCCGCACAGCCGCGGCAGCGTGGCCATCCGCTCGGCGGATGCCCGCGACAAGCCGCTGATTCAACCCAACTACCTGAGTGACCCGCGCGACCTGAAGGTGGCTGCCGATGCCATCCGCCTGACCCGGCGCATTGTCGCCGCGCCAGCGTTGGCTCCGTTCCAGCCGCAGGAATACAAGCCGGGGCCGGACTACCAGAGCGAGGAAGATCTGCAGCGCGCGGCGGGTGAGATCGGCACCACCATCTTCCATCCCGCCGGCACCTGTGCCATGGGCCAGGGGACACTGGCCGTGGTCGACAGTCGCCTGCGGGTGCACGGTGTGCCGGGCCTGCGCATCGCCGATGCTTCGATCATGCCCCGGCTGATCTCGGGCAATAGCTGCTCGCCGGTGCTGGTCATTGCGGAGAAGGCCGCGCAGATGATCCTGGCGGATGCCGAGCGTGCGCAGAGGGCGCAACCGGTCGCTGCGTCGGGCGTGCTGGCGAATCAGGAGCCGAGGGCGTCAGGCAGTTCGCTGGTCTGAAACTCCGCGCGGTTCTTGCCAGCATGTTTGGCGCGGTACAGCGCCTGGTCAGCCAGTTCCAGCGCCTGGCTCAGGTCGGAATGATCTAGCGGCCAGAAGGCGCCACCGATGCTGCAGCCCACCTTGGCTTGTTGTTCGCCAAGTTCGACCGGCTCGGCCAGGGCCTGCAGGGTGCGCTCGGCAATCTGCCGGGCCTGCGGCAGGGCGTCTGCCCGCGAAACACGCAGGATCATGAGAAATTCGTCGCCACCCAGGCGCGCCACCAGGTCGCCGTCGCGCAGGCAGCCGCGCAGGCGCTGGGCCACTTCCTGCAGGAGCAGATCACCGGCCGCGTGGCCGAAGCGGTCGTTGACCGGCTTGAAACCGTCCAGATCAAGGTAGAGCAGGGCGAGGCAGGTACGCGTGGTACTGGCATCGTGCTGCATGCGTGGCAGGTATTTCTCTAGCGCGGCGCGGTTGGGCAGGCCGGTCAACGGGTCGCTGTGCGCGCGATCCTCCATGATATTCAGGGCCGTCTGCTGGTGGGTCAGGCTCTCTACCAGCTGACGGATCGACTGGCTGAGCCGGGCGATTTCGCTGGGGCTGTGCAGGTCGGGAATGGCTGTCACCTCGCCGGCGCTGAGGCGGTCGGCCGCCTTGGCAATCTCGCGCAAAGGTCGGGTGAAGTAACCGGTCAGCAGCCAGCCGATGCAGGCAAACAGCAGTGCCAGGGCACTGCCCCAGAGCAGCACGTTACGGGTCAGTTCACGGGCGGGGGCATAGGCCTCGGCCTGAGGTTGGCGGGCGACGACCGTCCAGCCCAGTCCGGCATAGTCCTGGTGGCCCTGGCTGGTGGCGAAACCCGTGAGGTAGCTCTGGCCGTCCGGCCACTGCTGCACTGCCCAGTAGTGAGAGGCCTCTTGGTTATCCTGCAGCGCTGGCAACTCGAGTTTCTGGCCGATCATCGCTTTGGGGCCGAGCAGGATGGTGTGATCCTGGCCCAGCACCAGAAATTCGACATTGCGCTGTTGCTGGATGGGTTCGAGCAGTGACTGTCGGACCTCATCGGCCCAGCCCCAGGACAGGTGCGAGGCCAGTACCCCGCTCAGTTCGCCGGTCGGGCCATAGGTGGCCAGGCTGATGTCGACGAACTTCATCGCCTCGCCGCTGGGATTGGGCAGCAATTTGGCCAGCAGTACGGCCTCGTGCACATCACCGATGAACAGGCCCTTGCGTCCTTCGAGGTAAACCGGGCGCTGGGCGATGCTGACGCCTTCGAGAATGCCGTTGCTGGAGGCCAGCACCGTGCCCTGCGGGTCGGTGAAGCCGATCCACGAAATGCTGGGGATTTCCTGCTGCAGGCGGTCGAGCAGGCGGCGAATTTCACCTCTGTCGCTCGGCTCGCGCAGGGCGCGCAGGCTACCGAGCACCTGCAGGTAGCTGGCGCGGCTGGCCATGTCCCGGTCCAGGCGGTCGATCATTTGAAAGGAGATTTCCGCCAGATCGCGGCCAATCTCGTCGCGAATACGCTGGCTGGAGTCGTGGCCAATCAGACTGCCGAGCAACCAACTCAGGGCTGCCACCAACAGGGCGATGAGGATGGCGAAGCGGCTGCGGAGGCTGGTCGAGGTGCGCATGATGTGGCGACTCCGAATACGGTGCAGGAGGCGAATGAGGCGCACCTGTGAGCATAGCCCAAGCTGCGTGGGCACATTGCACACAAAGTGCATGCGGTCTGCAAACTGCATTCCGTCTTTGCGCTTCTGGTTAGGTACTGCTCGGGTTGCCTCCTGACTTGCGGTGACTGCGAGGCGCCGGCAGGCCAGAGGCGGGCGAATGGGTGCTTTGGGGGGCATGTCGGGCATGGCCGTTGGGGCGCCGGTCTGCAGCGGGATGCCAGGTGCGGGCATGCTGAGTTATACTCGTCGGCTTTTCAGAAACTCCGGCGCACCGTTCGCCGCCTGGCCTGGGCTGATGCCCGTTGGCAGGGGCGCGACTGTTCTGCGCCCATCTTGCCCGAGAGTGCTGCCCACCATGGAAATCAATCCGATCCTCAACAGCATCAAGGACCTGTCCGAGCGCACCCAGACCATTCGGGGGTATCTTTGACTACGATCACAAGCATGATCGTCTGGTCGAAGTAAACCGCGAGCTGGAAGATGCCAGCGTCTGGAACAAGCCCGAATACGCGCAGAGCCTGGGCCGCGAGCGCGCCATGCTGGCGCAAATCGTCGAGACCATCGACGACCTCACTGGCAGCCTGGCCGATTCGCGCGACTTGCTGGAAATGGCCGCCGAAGAGAACGACGAAGGCGCGGTGAACGACATCGTCGCCGAGGTCGAGCGCCTGCGCGAAATCCTCGAAAAGCTGGAATTCCGCCGCATGTTCAGCGGCGAGATGGACCCGAACAACTGCTACCTGGATATTCAGGCCGGCTCCGGCGGTACGGAAGCGCAGGACTGGGCCAATATCCTGCTGCGCATGTACCTGCGCTGGGCCGACAAGCGCGGCTTCGATGCCACCATCATCGAGCTGTCCGAAGGTGAAGTGGCCGGCATCAAGGGCGCCACTGTGCACATCAAGGGCGAGTACGCCTTCGGCTGGCTGCGCACCGAGATCGGCGTGCACCGCCTGGTGCGCAAGAGCCCGTTCGACTCCGGCGCGCGCCGCCACACCTCGTTCTCGGCGGTGTTCGTATCCCCCGAGATCGACGACAAGGTCGAGATCGAGATCAATCCGTCCGACCTGCGCATCGACACCTACCGCTCCTCCGGTGCCGGTGGTCAGCACGTCAACACCACCGATTCGGCGGTGCGTATCACTCACGTGCCGACCAACACCGTGGTGGCCTGTCAGAACGAGCGCTCGCAGCACGCCAACAAGGACACCGCCATGAAAATGCTGCGGGCCAAGTTGTACGAGTTGGAGATGATGAAGCGCACGGCCGCCTCCCAGGCGCTGGAGGACTCCAAGTCCGACATCGGCTGGGGCCACCAGATCCGCTCCTACGTGCTCGACGACTCGCGCATCAAGGATCTGCGCACCGGCGTCGAGCGTAGCGACTGCCAGAAGGTGCTCGACGGCGACCTCGATCAGTACCTCGAAGCCAGCCTGAAACAGGGCCTGTGATCCACATCCGCAGGGGCCCGCGCCCCTGCTCGTAACCCATTTGATTTAGACGCCAGGCAGATAGACGACCATGAGCGAGCAACTCGACCAAGCTGAACTGCAACAGGAAGAAAACAAGCTGATCGCCCAGCGCAAGGAAAAACTTGCCGCCGTGCGCGAGGCCAAGGCCATCGCCTTTCCCAATGACTTCCGCCGCGAAAACTACTTCGCCGACCTGCAGAAACAGTACGTAAGCGCGACCAAGGAAGAGCTGGAAGCAGCCGCCATTCCGGTCAAGGTCGCCGGTCGCATCATGCTCAATCGCGGCTCCTTCATGGTGTTGCAGGACAGCAGCGGTCGCCTGCAGGTGTATGTGAACCGCAAGACCCTGCCGGAAGAGACCCTGGCCGAGATCAAGACCTGGGACCTGGGCGACATCATCGGCGCCGAAGGTACGCTGGCCCGTTCCGGCAAGGGCGATCTGTACGTCGAGATGACCAGCGTGCGCCTGCTGACCAAGTCGCTGCGCCCGCTGCCGGACAAGCACCACGGCCTGACCGACACCGAGCAGCGCTACCGCCAGCGCTACGTCGACCTGATCGTCAACGAGGAAACCCGCCACACCTTCCGCGTGCGCTCCCAGGTCATCGCTCACATCCGTCGCTTCCTCAGCGATCGCGGCTTCCTCGAAGTGGAAACCCCGATGCTGCAGACCATCCCCGGCGGCGCCGCGGCCAAGCCGTTCGAAACCCACCACAATGCGCTGGACATGGCCATGTTCCTGCGTATCGCGCCGGAGCTGTACCTCAAGCGCCTGGTCGTCGGTGGCTTCGAGAAGGTCTTCGAGATCAACCGCAACTTCCGTAACGAAGGTGTGTCGACCCGGCACAACCCCGAGTTCACCATGCTCGAGTTCTACCAGGCCTACGCCGACTACGAAGACAACATGGACCTGACCGAGGAGCTGTTCCGCGAGCTGGCCCAGGCCGTGCTCGGCAGCACCGACGTGCCCTACGGCGACAAGGTGTTCCACTTCGGCGAGCCGTTCGTGCGCCTGTCGGTGTACGACTCCATCCTCAAGTACAACCCGGATATCACCGCCGACGACCTGAATGACGTCGAGAAGGCCCGCGCCATCGCCAAGAAGGCCGGCGCCAAGGTGCTCGGCCACGAAGGCCTGGGCAAGCTGCAGGTGATGATTTTCGAGGAGCTGGTGGAGAGCAAGCTGGAGCAGCCACACTTCATCACCGAGTATCCGTTCGAAGTGTCGCCGCTGGCCCGTCGTAACGACCAGAACCCCAACGTCACCGACCGTTTCGAGCTGTTCATCGGTGGCCGCGAGATCGCCAACGCCTACTCCGAGCTGAACGATGCCGAAGACCAGGCCGAGCGTTTCCTCGCCCAGGTCGCCGAGAAGGACGCCGGTGACGACGAGGCGATGCACTACGACGCCGACTTCGTCAACGCGCTGGAATACGGCATGCCGCCCACCGCCGGCGAGGGCATCGGTATCGACCGCCTGGTGATGCTGCTGACCAACTCGCCGTCGATCCGCGATGTGATCCTGTTCCCGCACATGCGTCCACAGGCTTGATTGCCTAGATGCCGGTGAGCAACTTTGCGGCGGCTTGTGTGTCTGTGTGAAGCCAGGGGGCTGCCGTCGAGGCAGCCCCCTGTTTTCTATCATCACTTGGTGTGAGGATTGCTCTGGTGAACCTTGTCGCTCTGGAGTCCCCTGCTCAGCTCGCTGCCGAACTGGCGGCTGCGGTTCAGTACCGTGGTCGCAAGGCCAGTCGCGAAGGCAGCGAGCAGCGCCGCCAGGCCATCCTGGAGGCGGCCTTGCGTATCGTCGTACGAGAGGGGCTGCGTGGCGTGCGTCACCGCGCGGTAGCGGCCGAGGCCGATGTGCCGCTGTCGGCCACCACGTACTACTTCAAGGACATCGGTGATCTGATCGCCGACAGCTTCGCCCTGTTTGTGCAGCGCAGCGCGGCCAACCTGGCGGCGCTGTGGGCCGGGGTGGACGAGGACTTCCAGCGCATCAGTGCGGCCATTGAGCGGAATCCGGCGGCGCGTAGCGAGATGGCCGCCCATATCATCGACCTGACGGTCGAGCACGTGCAAAGCAAGGTCCGCAGCCATGATGACGAGTTGCTGGTTGAGCTGGCCTTCCGCCAGGAGGCGCTGACCAACCCCGAACTGCGCGCCCTGGCCCTGGCTCACCAGAGCCTGCGTTTTCGCTTTGCCGAGCGTGCTTTGCGGGCAATCGGCTCTGGCGCGCCTTTCGAGGATGCCCAGGTGTTGACTACGCTTATTTTGCGGATGGAATATCATGCCGTTGTCGACGGGGTGGACGACTTTGATCTAGAGGCCCAGCGCGCTGTTCTGCAGCGTTTTCTGGATCTGGTTATCGGGCAATGAGTCCCAGCCCTGCTTCGGCGGGGCTTTGTGTTTCTGGCCCGCCCGAATTCTCACAAGGAGTGCGAAATGATTGCCTGGCGCGTGGCGATAGCCGCCCTGAGTTGCCTGCTGTTGAACGGTTGTCTGGTGACCTTCAAGGAACCGATTCCTGCCAACGAAGCAGCGCCGATTCCACTACTGGGTGACTGGGAGCGCCAGGACGAATGGGGCGACCAGCAGTATCTGAGCATCTCCCGCGCAGGCTCCAATCTCTACCGAGCCAGAGTCTGGAGTGAAGTCGACGCGGAAGTCGAAGAGCCTGAGGAATACGGCTTCACCGTTTCCCACCATGGCCGCCGCTGGTACGTTTCCGCCGGTCTGCCAAAGCGCATGGGCGCTAACTTTGCCATCGCCGGCTTCGAGCTGACGGCGAAGAATGAGCTGGTGATCTACAACCTGGACGTCGAGCGTATCCTTCAGGAAATGGACAGCGGTGTGCTGCAAGGCCAGCCGGTGGATACGCCTGAAGGTGAGGGCGTGCTGGTCACCAGTAATCTGGACAAGGTCTTCGCCTACCTGGACGACCAGGCCAACTCGGATGTCTTCGTCGAGGTTGCGCGTTACCAGCGCAGCGTCGAATAAGGGGCGTCCATGAGTCGGCAGGAGGATTACCACGACATCATCCGAGCCTTGTCCGGGCGCCTGGTAGAGGCGCAGACGCCGATCCGTGTGCTCGATGCGGTGAAGTGGGACGACGGGGTGCGTGAGGCTTTTCTCGCGGCCAAGGGCAAGGCGCTGCCCGCCGTCGATCGTGGCTATTACGACAACCGCCCGTTGTCATTCGATCCGACGCAGAAGAAGCTGGAATTCCAGAGCATCGAGCGCGATATCACCCGTCAGCTCGGCCAGTTCAACCCGGCCGGACAGATCATGCGGCGCATGTGCAAGGAATACCGCATGGTTATTCGCATGCTCGAAGCCCGCGGTACCGCCGACTTCGGGGTGATCTCCCAGGAGCTGTACGGCGCCGCCTCCGATGCTTTCCACGCTGGTGATCCGACCCTGGCCGACTTGGGCGTGATGCTGTCCGAGTACCTGAACAACATCGCCGAGCGCGGTGACCTTGAGGCCGAGCCCAAGACGCTCACTGCCAAGGATGCCGTGGATATCCTTCAGCAGCGCCTGGCTCGGGTGTTTGGTGATGACACCGTGCGGGTGTTCGAGTCCGACGGCATAGTCGCCGACGCTGCCGCCGGCGCTGATTACATCAAGATCCGCGCCGACGCCCTGTTCAACGAGCGCGATGTGCGTGCGCTGGAGGTACACGAGGGGCTGGTGCATGTGGGCACCACGCTCAACGGCCTCAATCAGCCGATCTGCACCTTTCTGGCCAAGGGGCCGCCCTCGTCGACCGTGACCCAGGAGGGCCTGGCCATCCTCATGGAGGTGATCGCCTTCGCTTCCTACCCGACTCGCCTGCGCAAGCTGACCAACCGCACCCGTGCCATCCATATGGCCGAGGAGGGTGCCAACTTCATCGAGGTCTGCCAGTTCTACCGCGAGCAGGGTTTCAGTCTCGAGTACGCCTACAGCAATGCTTACCGCGCCTTCCGCGGCTCGACTCCGACAGGACTGCCGTTCACCAAGGATCTGTCCTACCTGAAGGGCTTCATCCTCATCTACAACTACATCCAGCTTGCGGTGCGTAAAGGCAAGCTGGAGCAGATTCCGCTGCTGTTCTGCGGCAAGACTACCCTGGAAGACATGCGCACCCTGCGCCAACTGGTGGATGAGGGGCTGGTGGTGCCACCCAAGTACCTGCCGCCACAGTTCAGCGATCTCAACGCGCTGTCTGCCTGGATGTGCTTCTCCAACTTCCTCAACCACCTCAGTCTGGACCGTATCGAGGCGGACTACGCGAATATCCTCTAGGTCTGCGCGCTCTGCTCCCCTCGCCCACTTGTGGGAGAGGGGCCGGGGGAGAGGGTGGGGCGCGGCCCTCTCCCCAGCCCTCTCCCGTAAACGGGAGAGGGGGTTGATTACCCCCAGCCCGTAGCCCGGATGCAATCCGGGGGGGCGCCCATCCCGGATTGCATCCGGGCTACCGATCAAGGAACCCTCACGCATGCCCAGCCATCAACTCGACTACGAAATCCTCGGCGCTTCGGCGCAGGCCGTGGAGGTCATTCTCGATCCGGGCGAGGCGGTGATCGCCGAGGCGGGCGTGATGAACTACATGACCGAGGGCATCCGCTTCGAGACGCGCATGGGCGATGGTGCTAGCAATGGCATGCTGGGCAAGCTGTGGGGGGCCGGCAAGCGCCTGCTCACGGGTGAGTCACTGTTCATGACCCACTTCAGCAATGCCGCCAAGGATCGCCAGCGGGTTGGCTTCGCCGCGCCTTATCCGGGCACCGTGGTGCCCATCGATCTGGGCCAGGTCGGTGGCCGGCTGATCTGTCAGAAGGATGCCTTTCTCTGTGCCGCCCATGGCACTTCGGTTGGTATCAGCTTCAGCAAGCGCCTGGGTGCCGGCTTCTTCGGCGGGGAAGGATTCATCCTGCAGAAACTGGAGGGCGATGGTTTGGCCTTCGTGCACGCCGGCGGCACGGTGATCCGCAAGGAGTTGAACAACGAGACCCTGCGCCTGGACACCGGCTGCCTGGTGGCGTTCACCAGCGGCATCGATTACGACATCGGCCTGGCTGGAGGGTTGAAGAGCATGCTGTTCGGTGGCGAGGGCATCCTCCTGGCTACCCTCAAGGGCACTGGAACTGTGTGGGTTCAGAGTCTGCCGTTCTCGCGACTGGCGGAGCGCGTCTACGAGGCCACCTTCAAGGCGCGCGAGGAAGTCCGCGCCGGAGGCAAGTGATGCGCGCCGCACTGCTGGTGCTGTTTTTGCTACTTCAGGGCTGCAGCACCTGGCTGTTCTACCCGGTCAAGGGGCTACCGATCACGCCTGAAAAAGCCGGGTTGGAATACCGTGATATTTGGTTGCAGGCCGCTGACGGCACACGTCTGCATGCCTGGTGGCTGCCGGCGAAGGAGGGCGTCGAGGTCAAGGGCACCGTGCTACATCTGCACGGCAACGGCGGCAATCTGGCCTGGCACTTGGGCGGCAGTTACTGGCTGCCGGAGCAGGGCTACCAGGTTCTGTTGCTCGACTACCGCGGCTATGGCCTGTCCGAAGGCGAGCCGCTGTTGCCCGAACTGTATGAGGATATCGACGCCGCTTTTGCCTGGCTGAATAAGGCCCCGGAAACCCAGGGCAAGCCGTTGGTGCTACTGGGCCAGAGCCTGGGGGGCGCGCTGGCGGTGCATTACCTGGCCGGTAATGCCGACAGCCGGGCCAAGCTCCATGCGCTGGTGCTCGACGGCGTACCGGCCAGCTATCGTGAAGTCGGCCGCTATGCGCTGGGCAATGCCTGGCTGACCTGGCCGCTGCAGGTGCCGCTGTCCTGGCTGGTGCCGGATGGCGACAGCGCCATCCGCGCGATGCCGCAAGTGACCGGCGTACCGATGCTGATCTACCACAGCCTGGATGATGAGGTCGTACCCCTTGCCAATGGCGTGCGCCTGTATCAGGCTGCGCCCCCGCCGCGCGTGTTCCAGCCGACCCGCGGCGGCCATGTGCAGACCTTCGCCGACCCGACCTGGCGCGAGGTGATGCTGCGTTACCTCGAAGACCCACGCAGTTTCGTCGGCCTGCGGCGCCTGGTCGAGGTTCCCGATCCCAACTCACCCCAGTAAGTGATGAACGCCATGAGTGAAGAACGCAACGCCATTCCCCTGATCCTCACCGGCATCGCCAGCATCGTTGGCACCGTGGCGGTGCTCTGGTACTACGGTTACGTGCATTTCGCCAAGGAGGAGGACGCCCTGTTGCTGGCGGACTTCACCATGCTCAAGACCATTCCCGGTGAAGACTACAAAGTCTCTTTGAAGCCGGCCAACCAGGTGGCGCAGTGCATTGATGGCGTGCTGGTGTTGTTCGATACCCAGCAAAAAGGCCTGACCGGCGTGCTGGTGGACAACAAGAAGCAGGCAGTGCGCTGCATGGGTCAGGAAACCCCGCAGGCGCAGTAACGCTCACACTCAATGCTTGGCGCTGTCCTGCTGCGCCAGCATGTCCTGCAGGTAGCGTCGTGACAGGGCCAGAAAGCGTGGCGTAGGGCCAATATCCTCGTACAACGGGTCGCCTTGCTCGTCGGTAGCCACCACTTTGCTGCCCTTCACATAGGGCAGGCTGGCTTCCAGTTCCTCCAGCGCGGCGCCGATCAGCTCACCGAGCAATTCCTCGGTATTGCGCTTGGGATACATCTCGGCCAAGGCCGCAAGGCGTGCCGCGGACTCCAGGTCTAGGTGGATGTGGAATTGGCTGCGGGTCAGGCGACCCTTGGCGTTCTGTTCCCAATGGCGCACGAGTTCCCTGATCTTCATAGTCACCTCGGTTGCCCATTCGTGGTGGGCGGCAATCCTGCCGGGTAGGTCTGCATTCCGGCCCACGGGGCTTGTAGCCTCGTCCTCTAGAGCCTAGACCGCCGTGCGCAAGCTCGGGCAGATTTGTCGCTTGCTTGAAAGAACAGGACGCCCTGTGCAAGCTGGAGTTCAATCCGAAGCCGGAGAAAAGGGTCATGGCGGAAATCGATGCGCGCCTGCGCGAAGACGTTCACCTACTCGGCGAGCTGCTGGGCGACTGCATTCGCAGCCAGCTTGGTGAGGCCTTTCTCGACAAGATCGAGCTGATCCGACAGGGGGCCAAGGCCGGGCGCCAGGGCTCTTCGGCCGGTGAGCAGCAACTGCGCGAAACCCTTGCCAGCCTGGACGACGACGAGCTTCTGCCGGTGGCTCGGGCCTTCAACCAGTTCCTCAACCTGGCCAATATCGCCGAGCAGTATCACCGTATTCGCCGGCGCCGCCCGGACGAGGCGCAACCCTTCGACGACCGGGTCCTGGCCGAGTTACTGCAACGCCTGGTCGCCGACGGGCACAAGCCGGAACAACTGGCCCGACAGATTGCCCGGCTGGATATCGAACTGGTGCTCACCGCCCATCCCACCGAAGTGGCGCGGCGCACCCTGATCCAGAAGTACGATGCCATCGCTGCCCGCCTGGGCGAGCTCGATCACACGGATCTTTCGCCCGCCGAGCGTGATGAGGTGCAACTCGGTCTGCGCCGTCTGATTGCCGAGGCCTGGCACACCGAGGAAATCCGCCGCAGCCGGCCCACGCCGGTAGATGAAGCCAAGTGGGGCTTCGCGGTGATCGAGCATTCGCTGTGGCACGCGGTGCCGAGTTTTTTGCGCAAGGCCGACCGGGCCCTGCACGAGGCCTGCGGCCTGCGCCTGCCACTGGAGGCGGCACCGGTGCGCTTTGCTTCATGGATGGGGGGCGACCGCGACGGCAATCCCAATGTCACTGCCAGTGTGACGCGCGAGGTACTGCTGCTGGCGCGCTGGATGGCCGCGGACCTGTACCTGCGCGATGTCGATCAGCTGGCTGCCGAGCTGTCCATGCACCAGGCCAGCGATGAGCTGCGCCTGGTGGTCGGCGTCCATCCCGAACCCTATCGAGCACTGCTCAAGCAGTTGCGCGAACGCCTGCGCGCCACGCGTGCCTGGGCCCAGGCTGCTCTAAAGGACGATATTGCGGCCGACGAGGCGGTGCTGCATGACAACCGCGAGCTGCTTGAACCACTGGAGCTTTGCTACCACTCGCTGCACGCCTGCGGCATGGGCGTGATTGCCGAAGGAGCGCTGCTCGACTGCCTGCGTCGTGCCGCCTGTTTCGGCCTGTTCCTCGGCCGTCTGGATATCCGTCAGGATGCCGCTCGGCATGCCGCTGCATTGGGCGAGATCACTGACTTTCTCGGGTTGGGCAGCTACGCCGAGTGGGATGAAGAGCGTCGCGTGGAGTTTCTCCTGCGCGAGTTGGACAACCGTCGTCCGTTACTGCCCCCCCAGCATCGCCTGTCGGCCGAGACCGCTGAGGTGCTGGCCACCTGCAAGGTGATCGCCGCTGCGCCAGCCGCTTCGCTGGGCACCTATGTGATTTCCATGGCCGGCGCGCCCTCTGATGTGCTGGCGGTGCAACTGCTATTGAAGGAAGCCGGTGTGCAACGGCCGATGCGGGTTGCACCGCTGTTCGAGACGCTGGACGACCTGAACCATGCTGGCCCTGCCATTGACCGGCTGCTTGGTCTGCATGGCTACCGCGCGCGCCTGCATGGCCCGCAGGAAGTCATGATCGGTTATTCCGACTCGGCCAAGGATGCCGGCACCACGGCCGCCGCCTGGGCCCAGTATCGAGCGCAGGAAGCCCTGGTCGAGGTATGTCGCCAGCACGATGTCGAGTTGTTGCTGTTCCATGGTCGCGGCGGCACGGTCGGGCGTGGCGGCGGTCCGGCTCATGCGGCCATCCTGTCGCAGGCACCCGGCTCGGTGGCCGGGCGGTTCCGCATCACCGAGCAGGGTGAGATGATCCGCTTCAAGTTCGGCCTGCCGCGCCTGGCCGAGCAGAATCTCAATCTTTACCTGGCCGCGGTGCTGGAGGCCACCTTGCAACCGCCGCCTGTGCCCAAGCCCAGCTGGCGTGCGGTCATGGATCGTCTGGCCGAGGAGGGCGTGGCGGCCTATCGCGGCGTGGTGCGCGAGCATCCGCAGTTCGTCGAGTATTTCCGCCAGGCCACGCCGGAGCAGGAACTGGGGCGCTTGCCGCTCGGTAGTCGGCCGGCCAAGCGCCGCGCCGGAGGTGTGGAGAGTCTGCGCGCCATTCCCTGGATCTTCGCCTGGACCCAGACCCGTCTGATGTTGCCGGCTTGGCTGGGCTGGGAGCGCGCACTTGGCAACGCGATTCAGCGTGGTGAAACGGCACTGCTGGAGGAGATGCGCGAGGCCTGGCCGTTCTTCCGCACTCGTATCGACATGCTGGAGATGGTGCTGGCCAAGGCCGAAATGGGCATCGCCGAGCTGTATGATGAGCGCCTTGTCGACGCACAACTGCGACCATTAGGTGCGGATTTGCGCGACCTATTGTCGCAGTGCCGCATGCTGGTGCTGAGGCTGACTGCTCAGTCCGAGCTGCTCACCCACAGCCCGGAGACACGCGAAGCGATCACCGTGCGCAACATCTATCTGGACCCGCTACACCTGCTCCAGGCTGAGCTTCTGGCCCGTTCCAGACAGCGAGCGGATGAGGTGGACAGCCCTCTGGAACAGGCGTTGCTGGTCAGTGTTGCTGGCATCGCGGCGGGCCTGCGCAATACCGGTTAAAGGGCTCCGGATCTCCGACTTTCGGTGGCTTGTGCCGTACCGGGGTGCTGTGTATCGTGATCACCCTTTTGGCTGCTCGGTAGCGCCAAAGCCCTGATTTCAACGAGATTGGCCCCACGAGGCGAGTCCGACGTCTTTCTGTCATTTTTCGAGGAGTACTCCGATGCGCGTGATTCTGCTGGGGGCGCCCGGTGCCGGCAAAGGTACCCAGGCTGGTTTCATCACCAAGAAATTCGGTATTCCGCAGATCTCCACCGGTGACATGCTGCGCGCTGCCGTCAAGGCGGGCACCGAGTTGGGCCTGCAGGCCAAGAGCGTGATGGATGCCGGTGGTCTGGTCTCCGACGACCTGATCATCAATCTGGTCAAGGAGCGCATCGCCCAGCCTGATTGCGCCAACGGTTTCCTGTTCGACGGTTTCCCGCGCACCATTCCCCAGGCCGAGGCCATGAAGGAAGCGGGCGTGACCATCGACAACGTGGTCGAAATCGCCGTTGACGACGAAGAGATCGTTCAGCGTATTGCCGGCCGCCGAGTGCACGAGGCCAGTGGCCGCGTCTACCACGTGGTCTACAACCCGCCGAAAGTCGAAGGTAAGGACGATGTGACCGGTGAAGACCTGGTGCAGCGCAAGGACGACACCGAAGAAACCGTGCGTCATCGCCTGTCGGTCTACCATTCGCAGACCAAACCGCTGGTGGATTTCTATCAGAAGTTGTCCGCTGCCGAAGGCACGCCGAAGTACAGCGCCATCGCCGGTGTTGGTTCGGTAGACGAAATCACCGCCAAGGTACTCGCTGCCCTCAGCTGATCGGCCGTGCGTGGTTGGGAAACGCCCTTCGGGCCAGCCTTAGGCTGTTACTCCCGTCGGTCGTTTCCCGCCTAGCCTGGCGCTGCTTCGCTCGATCCGTCATATCTTCAACGGCCCGCAATTGCAGGCCGTTGGCGTTTATAATGCCCGCCTTTTTCTGACCGGATACGCCGATGACCACTCTGCTGGCCCTGGATACCGCCACCGAAGCCTGCTCCGTCGCCTTGTTGCACGAAGGCCGGGTGCTCAGTCACTACGAGGTGGCGCCGCGCCTGCATGCCCAGTTGCTGCTGCCGATGGTGCAGCGGATTCTGGATGAAGCCGGTGTAGCGCTGGCGGCGGTGGATGCCATTGCCTTTGGCCGAGGCCCTGGCGCGTTTACCGGCGTGCGTATTGCCATCGGCGTGGTGCAGGGGCTGGCTTTCGCCCTGGACAAGCCGGTGTTGCCGGTGTCCAACCTGGCCGTGCTGGCCCAGCGCGCCTTGCGTGAACACGGTGCGCAGCAGGTGGCGGCCGCTATCGATGCGCGCATGGATGAGGTGTACTGGGGCTGCTATATCGCCGAGCAGGGCGAGATGCGCCTGCAAGGCGTCGAGGCGGTGTTGCCGCCGGAACAGGCGCTGCTGCCGCGCAATGCCGAGGGCGACTGGTTTGCCGCTGGAACCGGCTGGGGCGCATACGGCTCTCGTATTGCCCTGAAACCCATTGCCTGCGACGGTGCCATGCTGCCGCATGCCGAGGATCTGCTCGCGCTTGCCGGATTCGCCTGGCAGCGTGGCGAGGCGGTGCCTGCCGATCAGGCGCAGCCCGTGTATCTGCGTGACAACGTCGCCACACCGAAGCACCCGGTTTGACCCGACGCCTTTGGTCTGTTGCCTGGGGGCGTAAAATTGCCATTTGCATTCACCGCCGCTACATTGCCACCCACGTGTTCCGAGCAGTAAGCGATGCGCATCGACGGTCTTAACTCTTCCTATCCGCTGGATCGCAGCCCACGACCGGGCAGTGCGGTTACGCCTTTGCGTGAAAGCCAGCGCGAGGTCGAGGAGCGTCGCGAGCAACCCAGTTCTGCATCGGCCAGCCAGGGATTTGAGCAGATCGCTCAACCGCGCCGGGTTCAGGCCGGCACCTCCTCCAGTGAAAATCTGCCGGCCCGCAATCAGGATGCCTACGAACAGCCGCGCAACCTCAGCGCCCGCGCCAATCAGGCCCTGGCTGCCTATGGCAGCACTGCCAGCTACACCTCCGATCGCGACGCCAGCGAGATTCTCGGGCTCGATCTCTACGCCTGATGCTGCCGTATTTCCTCGGCTGCCCGTCCTGGAACGAGCCTGCCTGGCGCGGTTCCTTCTATCCGGCCGATCTGCGCCCAGGGCAAACCTTGGCGCACTACGCCGCCACCTTCAACGCGGTCGAGGGTAATACCACCTTCTATGCTCGTCCGTCGCTGCAGACCGTGCAGCGCTGGGCCGAGCAGATGCCGATGCATTTCCGCTTTTGCGCCAAGCTGCCGCGTGACATCAGTCACGGTGGCGATTTGCGTGATCATCGGGATGCCACTGACGACTTTCTCCAGCTGCTGGCGCCGTTAGGCGAACGCGTCGCGCCGCTGTGGCTGCAGCTGCCGGCCAGTTTCGGGCCGGATCGACTGGTTGAGCTGCTGGCCTGGCTGGACGAGTTCTCTGGTCGCGCCGTCGCCGTGGAGCTGCGCCACCCGGCCTTCTTCGCCAAGGGCGAAGAGGAACGCCTGCTCAACCGCGAGCTGCAGGCGCGCGCGGTGGAGCGCATCTGTCTGGACTCACGGGCGCTGTTTGCCTGCACTTCGCGTGATGCGGCGGTGCTGCATGCCCAGGCCAAGAAGCCGCGTTTGCCGGTGCGGCCGACCGCTTTCAGCGCCAGCCCACAGCTGCGCTTCATCGGTGGGCCGGATCTGGATGCCAACCAGGCCTTCCTCGAACCCTGGCTGGACAAGGTGGCCGCCTGGATCGAGCAGGGGCTATGTCCCTATGTGTTCCTGCACACGCCGGACAACCACCTGGCCGCCGCTCAGGCGCAGCGCTTTCATCTCGCGCTGATGCTGCGCTTGCCTGGCTTGCCGGCGCTGGCGCAGGTTGAGCCTGAGATCGAACAGCTCGGTCTGCTCTGAAAGCAAGGCTCAATCGCATGAATGCGGCTAGGGTTGCTTTATCCATCCGGGCAAGGAGCATCGATATGAGTGCGCAACGAGAGCGTGGTGAGGCCTTCCAGCGGTTGCACCAGGGTGAGGGCCTGCTGATTCTGCCCAACCCCTGGGATGCAGGCTCGGCCAAGATGCTCGCTCACCTGGGCTTCCAGGCGCTGGCCACCACCAGTGCGGGCCTGGCGTTTTCCCTGGGGCGATGTGATGCCGAAGGCGCGGTCAGTCGTGATGAGGCGCTGGCCAACGCCCGTGCCATCGTCGCGGCGACGCCGCTGCCGGTCGCCGCGGATCTGGAGAATGGCTACGGTGACAGCCCCGAGGTCTGTGCTGAAACCATTAGCCTCGCTGCTGAGATTGGCCTGGTCGGCGGCTCCATCGAAGATGCCAGCGGGCGCGCCGCGGACCCGATCTACCCGCTCGACCTGGCCGTTGCGCGCATTCGTGCTGCGGCCGAGGCTGTTCGGGCGCTGGACGTTCCCTTCACCCTGACCGCCCGTGCCGAGAACTTCCTGAACGGCCGTGCGGACCTTGACGACACCATCCGTCGGCTGGTGGCTTATGCCGAAGCGGGGGCCGATGTGCTCTACGCGCCGGGCCTGACCACCCGTGAGCAGATTCGTGCAGTGGTCAGCGCTGTAGCGCCCAGGCCGGTCAATGTGCTGGTCGGCTCGCCGAGCCTGCACCTGTCCATGGCCGAGCTGATCGACCTGGGGGTGAAAAGGGTCAGCGTCGGCTCCAACCTGGCGCGGGTTGCCTACGGCGAGTTTTTCATCGCCGCCGGAGAGCTGGCACGCGGCAGCCTGATCGCCATGGGTGAGGCGATGCCCTTCGACGAGATCAACGAGCTGTTTCGTTGAGCGGATGCGATGCCGGGTCTCGGGGCTGCTGAATATGTGTTGCTAGCGCCGTGCCAGCAGCAGGTCGGCGGCCTGGCCGTTGCGACCGTCGGCGAATTCGAAGCGGCCGAGTTGGGCAATCTCATCGTAGGCGCCTAGAGCCAGTTTGACGTCGCGGGCCTGCAGTTCGATGGCGGCGACGCCGGCCTGACTCAGGCTTTGGGTCTGCTGGCGGCCCTCGGCGTCGAAGCGCAGCAGGCGCAAGCGTTCGAATACGGCATCTGCAGCATCAATGCGGCCATCGCGGTTGTCATCGTACTTGGCCAGCTCGGCGAAACCATTGGCGGCGCCGTTCTGGTCGCCGAACAGCTCGCGGCCGTCGTCGATGCGGCCATTGCCGTTGCGGTCCAGCGCCAGCAGGGCATCGTCGCCGCTGGGTGCGCTGATCTGGTCGCTGCGGCCGTCGGCGTCAAGGTCGAAGCGCACTGCATCATTCAGGCCGCGCGTCGTGAAGCCATTGCCGGCCAGGTCCAGCACCAGTGGGTCGGTCTTCTGCGGTGGCGGGTTGGTCGTGACGTTCAGCTGCAGTTCGCGCTGTTCCAACACCTGCTGGAAGCTAGTGAGCTGGGCGCCGCTATCGACCACTGTAGTGACGGCTGGCGCCGGTTGGCTGGTCTCTTCGATCTTGCCAGGGGCCTGTTCGGAAGGTGGCGCCTCGCCCTTGGGCATCAGTGTGCGGCGCAGAATCTGGTAGTCGAGGGAGTCGCGCAACCCGGCGTCCAGTTGCTGGTCCAGGGGCGTGGGTCGTGGAGCGGAGAGGGCATCGATCATGCTGGAACTCGGTGCGGCCGGCACGGGCCACGTCTGGCAGAATAGGGATCACCCTGCTATCGGCCATGTGCCGTTTCGATTGAGCGTTTTTTGAGCATATTTTCTGATGAGTGATGAGCGGCCTATAACCAGAATTCGTGTCGAGGCCCTGCAGCCCGGCTGCGCTGACGCGGCCACCGCCTGGGCCGTGCGCCTGGGTCTGCCACTGCAGGGGGAGGCTGAGTTTGCGTTGCAATTGGGTGACGAGGGGCTACAGCTCGCCGAGCTGGGGCCGCAGGCGCCGGGGCCGGTGCGGGTGGATTTCGTCGAGGGTGCCGTGGCGCACCGTCGGCTCTACGGCGGCGGCAGCGGGCAGATGATCGCCAAGGCGGTCGGCGTGCAGTCCGGGGTTCGCCCTCAGGTGCTGGACGCTACGGCGGGGCTGGGGCGTGACGCTTTCGTGCTGGCGACGCTGGGCTGCGAGATGACTCTGATCGAGCGGCAGCCAATCATCGCTGCGTTGCTGGAGGACGGGCTTGCCCGTGCCGCGCGCGACAGTGAGGTCGGCCCCATCACTGCGCAGATGCGTCTGCTGACCGGCAATGCCATCGAGCTGATGCAGCAGTGGCAGGGCGAGGCGCCGCAGGTGATCTACCTCGACCCGATGTTCCCGCACCGCGACAAGAGTGCGCTGGTGAAGAAGGAGATGCGCCTGTTCCGCCCGCTGGTGGGCGATGACATGGATGCGCCGGCCCTGCTTCAGGCGGCGCTGGCCCTGGCGACCCACCGGGTGGTGGTCAAGCGCCCACGCAAGGCGCCGATCATCGAAGGCGCCAAGCCGAGCTATGCGCTGGAGGGCAAGTCCAGCCGCTACGACATCTATCCGAAGAAGGCGCTGAAACCTCAGGGCTGATAGGCGCGCACGAACAGCTCGACGACCTCTCGAACATGGGCCTCTGCGGCGGTGGCATCCAGGGGCTCGCTGATGCCCATCAGCAGGCGAAAGTTACCGCCGCCCTTGATCAGGCAAAAGAAGTGCTCGGCGGCGCTTGCCGGGCTTTCAATCTTCAGCAGACCCCGTGCATCGGCCTGTTCCAGCAGATGCTGCATGGCCTGTATCACGCGCTGCGGCCCGGCGTTGTAGAACAGACGGGCCAGCTGTGGGTTCTGCGTTCCCTGGGCGACCATCAGGCGATGCATGGCCAGGGATTCTTCGCTGTTGACCAGCCCACTGAAGCCACGCCCGATGGCCAGCAGTGCCGTTTCGATGCTGGCATCTGCCTTGAGTTCGAAATACAGCGGCGGTAGCTGCTCCTCGCACTTGGACTCCACCGCGCAGGCGAACAGGGTCTCCTTGTCGGTGAAGTGGCTATACACCGTGAGCTTGGAGACGCCGGCTTCGGCGGCGATAGCGTCCATGCTGCTGCCCTCGTACCCCTTCTGCATGAACAAACGCTTGGCCGCTTCGAGAATGGCCAGGCGTTTGGCGGGGTCCTTGGGCCGTCCGGGGCCACTGGTAGGCTGTAACAGTTTGTCGGACATTCGCACCTTTAATACTAGACCGATGAGTTTGCTATTTTTACTATACTGGGCAGTATAAGTATTCCAAGCTCCTTTTGCGAAAGGTCATCCGTCATGTCCCGCCGTGCCTTGTCCCTTGCTGCGTCGTTATCCCTGATCTCCCTGCTCGCCGCGTGCGGCAATGGTGAAACCGTCGAGGCGCCGCCGCGCCCGGCCATGGTGGTGCAGCCGCAGCCGGCGGCTGATGCGGTGGACACCTACCCCGGTGAAGTACGGGCACGTTACGAGCCGGAACTGGCTTTTCGTATCGGTGGCAAGATCAGCAAGCGCCTGGTGGATGCCGGTGATCGGGTACGCAAGGATCAGCCGCTGGCCGAGCTGGATGCCGAAGACGTCAAGCTGCAGCTGGAGGCCGCGCGTGCCCAGGTGCATGCCGCCGAGGCCAACCTCAAACTGGTGCGCGCCGAGCGCGATCGCTACAAGGCGCTGCGTGAGCGCGAGCTGATCAGTCAGTCGCAGTTCGATAACGTGGAAAACCAGTACCGTGCCGGCGAGGCGCGGGTACGGCAGATTCGTGCCGAGTTCGATGTGGCCAACAATCAGGCCGGCTACGCAGTGTTGCGGGCCTCGCAGGACGGTCTGATTGCACGGCGCCTGGGCGAAGTGGGCCAGGTTGTTGCGGCGGGGCAGACCGTGTTTACCCTGGCCGCCGATGGCGAGCGTGAGGTGCTCATCAACCTGCCGGAGCAGGCGCTGGAGCGCTTCCGCATTGGCCAGGAGGTCAGCATCGAGCTGTGGTCGCAACCGGATAAGCAATACCCCGGCACGATTCGCGAACTGTCCCAGGCCGCCGATGCGCAGTCGCGTACCTTCGCTGCACGGGTGACCTTCAGCGATGCCAAGGTCAAGGCCGATGTCGGGCAGAGCGCTCGTGTATCGATTCGCTCCCTGGGCGAGGTGCCGCTGTCGGTGCCGATGTCGGCGCTGACCGCGGAGAAGGGTAGCCCCTACGTCTGGGTCATCGATCCCAAGACCTCTACGGTGGTGCGCACACCGGTACGCGTCGGTGCCTACGGTCAGGAGCGGGTGTCGATCCTCGAGGGGCTGAAGGAAAGCGACTGGGTGGTTGCCGCCGGCGTGCAGGTGCTGCTCGACGGGCAGAAGGTGCGCCCGGTGGATCGCGACAACCGCATGGTTGCGCTGGCTGGCAAGGAGTAAGCCATGTCCTTCAACCTGTCCGAATGGGCGTTGCGCAATCGCAGCATCGTCCGCTACATGATGATCGTACTGGCGGTGATCGGTGCGCTGTCCTACACCAAGCTGGGGCAGAGCGAGGACCCGCCCTTCACCTTCAAGGCCATGGTGGTGCGCACCGACTGGCCGGGTGCCACCGCCGAGGAAGTCTCCCGACAGATCAGCGAGCGCATCGAGAAGAAGGTGATGGAGACCGGCGACTACCAGTTCGTCATGTCCTATTCACGCCCTGGCGAGTCGGTGGTTACCTTCATCGCTCGCGACGATATCGTGTCGAAGAACATCCCCGAGCTCTGGTACCAGATCCGCAAGAAAGTCGGCGACATTCGCCACACGCTGCCGCCAGGCATTCGCGGCCCCTTCTTCAACGACGAGTTCGGCACCACCTACGGCAACATCTACGCGCTTACCGGCAAGGGCTTCGATTACGCGGTGATGAAGGACTACGCCGACCGCCTGCAGTTGCAGCTGCAGCGGGTCAAGGACGTAGGCAAGGTCGAGCTGCTCGGCCTGCAGGACGAGAAGATCTGGATCGAGCTGTCCAACGTCAAGCTGGCCACCCTTGGATTGCCCTTGGCGGCGGTGCAGCAGGCGCTGGATGAGCAGAACGCGATCAGTTATTCCGGCTTCTTTGAGGCGCCGACCGATCGCGTGCAGCTGCGCGTGTCCGGACGTTTCGAGACGGTGGAGCAGATTCGCGATTTCCCCATCCGTATCGGTGACCGCACCATCCGTATCGGCGACGTGGCCGAGGTGTATCGTGGCTTCAACGACCCGCCCGCGCCGCGCATGCGTTTCATGGGCGAGGATGCCATCGGTCTGGCCGTGTCGATGAAGGCGGGGGGTGACATTCTGCAGCTGGGCGAGGCGCTGGAGCATGAATTCGCTCGTATGCAGAACGACCTGCCGGTGGGCATGGAGCTGCGCAAGGTGTCGGATCAGCCGGCGGCGGTGAAGACCGGCGTGGGCGAGTTCGTCCGGGTGTTGGTCGAGGCGCTGGTGATCGTGCTGCTGGTCAGCTTCTTCTCCCTCGGCCTGCGCACTGGCCTGGTGGTGGCGCTGTCCATCCCGCTGGTGCTGGCGATGACTTTCGCCCTGATGCACTACTTCGGCATCGGTCTGCACAAGATTTCCCTCGGTGCGCTGGTGCTGGCGCTAGGGCTGCTGGTGGACGATGCGATCATTGCCGTGGAGATGATGGCGATCAAGATGGAGCAGGGCTACGACCGCTTCCGTGCGGCCAGCTACGCCTGGAGCAGCACGGCGTTCCCCATGCTCACCGGTACCCTGATCACCGCCGCCGGCTTCCTGCCGATTGCCACCGCGCAGTCCGGCACCGGTGAGTACACCCGCTCGATCTTCCAGGTGGTGACCATCGCCTTGCTGGTGTCCTGGATTGCGGCCGTGGTCTTCGTGCCCTATCTCGGTGATCGTCTGTTGCCGGACCTGGCCAAGCTGCACGCCAAGAAGCACGGCGGTAGCGCCGAGGGGCATGACCCGTATTCCACTACCTTCTATCAGACCGTGCGCGAAGTCGTGGAGTGGTGCGTACGTCGGCGCAAGACGGTAATTCTGGTGACGGTTGGCCTGTTCATCGTCTCGCTGGTGCTGTTTCGCTTCGTGCCGCAACAGTTCTTCCCGGCTTCCGGGCGGCTGGAGTTGATGGTCGACATCAAGCTCACTGAAGGCTCGTCGCTCAAGGCCACCGAGGAACAGGTCAAGCGTCTGGAAGCCAAGCTCAAGGATCATCCGGGCATCGACAACTACGTGGCCTATGTCGGTAGCGGCTCGCCGCGTTTCTACCTGCCGCTGGACCAGCAGCTGGCGGCCACGCGCTTCTCCCAGTTCGTCATCCTGACCAAGTCGATCAAGGAGCGCGAAGAGGTACGCAAGTGGCTGATCCAGGTGATGGATGAGGACTTCCCTCACGCCCGTACCCGTGTGTCGCGCCTGGAGAACGGCCCGCCCGTGGGCTTCCCGATCCAGTTCCGCATCAGCGGCGAGCACATCAGCGAAGTGCGTGACTACGCCCGCCAGGTGGCGGCCAAGGTGCGCGAGAACCCGCATGTCACCAACGTGCACCTGAACTGGGAAGAGCCGAGCAAGGTCGTTTACCTGAACATCGATCAAGAGCGCGCCCGTGCTCTCGGGGTCAGTAGTGCCGATCTGTCGCGGTTCCTGCAGAGTTCGCTGACCGGCTCCAGCGTCAGTCAGTTCCGCGAGGACAACGAGCTGATCGAGATTCTCCTGCGCGGCACCGTGCGCGAGCGTCAGGCGCTAGAGCTGTTGCCGAGCCTGGCGGTGCCCACCAGCAGTGGCAAGAGTGTGCCGCTGTCGCAGGTGGCGACCCTGGAATACGGTTTCGAGGAAGGTGTGATCTGGCATCGCGACCGCTTGCCGACCGTCACTGTGTACGGCGACATCTACGGTGGCGAGCAGCCTGCCAGTCTGGTCAAGCAGATCCTGCCGACCCTGGAGCCGATTCGCGCGGCGCTGCCCAGTGGCTATCTGCTGGAAGTGGGCGGCACGGTGGAGGACTCGTCGCGAGGTCAGAAGTCGGTGAATGCCGGCGTACCACTGTTCATTCTGGTGGTGCTCAGTTTGCTGATGCTGCAGCTGAAGAGTATGTCGCGTTCGGCCATGGTGTTCCTCACCGCGCCGCTGGGGCTGATTGGCGTGACCCTGTTCCTGCTGATCTTCCAGCAGCCGTTTGGCTTCGTCGCCATGCTCGGCACCATTGCCCTGAGCGGCATGATCATGCGCAACTCGGTGATCCTGGTTGATCAGATCGAGCAGGACATCGCCGCTGGCATGGACCGCTGGCACGCCATTATCGAGGCCACCGTGCGGCGTTTCCGTCCCATCGTGCTGACCGCACTGGCGGCAGTACTGGCAATGATCCCGATGTCGCGCAGCGTGTTCTTCGGGCCGATGGCCGTGGCCATCATGGGCGGCCTGGTGGTCGCCACGGCGCTGACCCTGCTGTTCCTGCCGGCGCTCTATGCGGCCTGGTTCAGGGTCAAGGAAAGCGAGGCGCGCTGAGCGTGGCGTGAATGAAAAAGCCCGGCTGATTGGCCGGGCTTTTTTGTTGGAGGTTGGGTCGCGGTGGCTGGGCGGAAAGCCGCTGCGCTCGTGGGAGATTTCGCGGCTGAAGCCGCTCCCACAGCAACATCAGGCACTGCTTGTGGGAGCGGCTTCAGCCGCGATTAACCGGGCCTGTAACGATAGTTACTGCGTGCTCACAGCGCGCCAAACACCTTCTTGGCCAGGCTGGTGGCGGCGCCGGCCGGGTTCTGGCGGATGCTGGCTTCCTGTTCGGCGATCACCTGGAACAGGCCGTCCAGGGCCTTTTCGGTCACGTAGTCCTCGACCTTGGCGCTTTTCGCGTCGACCACGCCGAAGGCCGCAGCCTGGCCGGCGAAGCTGTTGTACTGCTGCACCAGGCCGACCTTGTCGGTGGCCTGCTTGACGATGGGCAGGAACTTGGCGCGGATCGCCTCGCGGCTGCTCTGGTTCAGGTACTGGGTGGCCGAATCGTCGCCACCGGCGAGAATGGCCTTGGCGTCGGTCACGGTCATCTTCTTCACCGAGTCGAGCAGAATCGCCTGGGCCTGTGGCACGGCAGCTTCGGCGGCCTGGTTCATGCTGGCTTCCAACTCCTCCACTTCGGCGCCCATGCCCATCATCTTCATGGTCTTGGCGGCCTTGCCCAGCTTGCCGGGCAACTCGATACGCACTTCGTCGTTGTTGCTGAAGCCGCCTGGCTGGCCGAGCTGCTTGACGGCAATCTGCGCGCCCTGGGTCAGGGCGTCCTTGAGGCCGCCGCTGGCGTCGCTCTGGGTCAGGTCGGAAAGAGACAGGGCGAAGGTACTGGCCGACAGCAGCAGGCCGGCGGCTAGGGTGGTAAGGCGGAGCATGTGGACATCCTTATTGGGTGGAGTAGGGCGAGCTTATCGAACTGCTGGCCCGGGCCAAAGTCATTCATAGGGTGCCCGTTCGTCGGGACATTCTTGGGGCGGCCTCAGTCGGCGGCCAGCAAGAGCGGGTGCTTCTATGCTCAATAGAGTCGTACCGTGTGAGGTGCAACCTGTTTGAGTGGTTGGCTTTGTGGGTTGCACTAGGTTGCACCTTTTCTGGCTGTGGGAGTAATCTCCCGCCACGCGTTTTGACGCTCCACCAGATAGGAATACCCAGATGGCCACCACCACCCTCGGCGTGAAACTTGACGACGCCACCCGCGAACGTCTGAAGCAGGCCGCCCAGTCGCTGGATCGTACCCCGCACTGGCTGATCAAGCAGGCGATCTTCAACTACCTGGAGCAGGTCGAAGCTGGCCTGACCCCGGCCGAGCAATCAGGCCTGGCGGCCGCTGCCGGTGAAGAGTCGGTGGAGAACCTGACCGAGCAGGGCCTGCAGGTGTTCCTCGACTTCGCCGAGAGCATCCTGCCGCAGTCGGTGCTGCGTGCCGCCATCACCAGCGCCTACCGCCGCCCGGAGACCGAGGCGCTGCCGATGCTGCTGGAGCAGGCGCGTCTGCCCAAGGAACAGGCCGAGGCCGCCAACAAGATGGCCTTAGGGATTGCCGAGAAGCTGCGCAACCAGAAGAGCGCCGGTGGCCGTCAGGGCCTGGTGCAGGGCCTGCTGCAGGAGTTCTCCCTGTCGTCCCAGGAAGGCGTGGCGCTGATGTGTCTGGCCGAGGCGCTGCTGCGCATTCCGGACAAGGCCACCCGCGACGCCCTGATTCGCGACAAGATCGCCAACGGCAACTGGAGCCAGCACCTGGGTCAGAGCGCGTCGATGTTCGTCAACGCCGCCAGCTGGGGCCTGCTGATCACCGGCAAACTGGTGTCCACCCACAATGAAGCCGGTCTGTCCTCCTCGCTCAACCGCCTGATCGGCAAGAGCGGCGAGCCGGTGATCCGCAAGGGTGTGGACATGGCCATGCGCCTGATGGGCGAGCAGTTCGTTACCGGCGAGACCATCGGCGAGGCGCTGGCCAACGCCAGCAACATGGAGGCCAAGGGCTTCCGCTACTCCTACGACATGCTCGGTGAAGCGGCGCTGACCGAGGAGGACGCCAAGCGCTACCTGGCTTCCTACGAGCAGGCCATCCATGCCATTGGCAAGGCCTCGCACGGCCGCGGCATCTACGAAGGCCCGGGCATCTCGATCAAGCTGTCCGCGCTGCACCCGCGCTACAGCCGCGCCCAGTACGACCGGGTGATGGACGAGCTGTTCCCGATCCTGCTGAACCTGACCAAGCTGGCCAAGCAGTACGACATCGGCCTGAACATCGACGCCGAGGAAGCCGACCGCCTGGAAATCTCCCTCGATCTGCTCGAGCGCCTGTGCTTCGCCCCGGAACTGGCCGGCTGGAACGGTATCGGCTTCGTCATCCAGGCCTACCAGAAACGCTGCCCGTACGTGATCGACTACGTCATCGACCTGGCCAAGCGCAGCCGCCACCGCCTGATGATCCGCCTGGTGAAAGGCGCCTACTGGGACAGCGAGATCAAGCTGGCCCAGGTCAACGGCCTGGAAGGCTACCCGGTTTACACCCGCAAGCCGTACACCGATATCTCCTACGTCGCCTGCGCGCGCAAGCTGCTGGCCGTGCCGGAAGCCATCTACCCGCAGTTCGCCACCCACAACGCCCATTCACTGTCGGCCATCTACCAGCTGGCCGGGCAGAACTACTACCCGGGCCAGTACGAGTTCCAGTGCCTGCACGGCATGGGCGAGCCGCTGTACGAGCAGGTGGTCGGTTCGGTGAAGGACGGCAAGTACGCCCGTCCGTGCCGCATCTACGCGCCGGTCGGCAGCCACGAAACCCTGCTGGCCTACCTGGTGCGTCGCCTGCTGGAAAACGGCGCCAACACCAGCTTCGTCAACCGCATCGCCGACCACAGCATCTCGCTGAAGGACCTGGTCCTCGACCCGGTGCAGCAGGTCGAGCAGATGGCCGCGCAGGAAGGCACCCTCGGCCTGCCGCACCCACGCATTCCGCTGCCGCGTGACCTGTACGGCGAGGCCCGCCTGAACTCCGAAGGCATCGACCTGGCCAACGAACATCGCCTGGGCTCGCTGTCCTCGGCGCTGCTGTCGTCCACCAACACGGTTTATGTCGCCGGCCCGATTCTCGGCTGCGACACACCGAACCCAGGCCCGGCCGAGCCGGTGCGCAACCCGGCCGATCACCGCGATCTGGTCGGTCACGTGCACGAGGCCAGCGAGGCCGACGTCAAGAGCGCCATCCTCTGCGCCCTGTCCAGCGGGCAGATCTGGCAGTCGACCCAGCCGGCCGAGCGTGCCGCCGTGCTGGAGCGCGCCGCCGACCAGATGGAAGGCGAGATGCAGCAGCTGATGGGCCTGCTGGTGCGCGAGTCCGGCAAGACCTTTGCCAACGCCATCGCCGAAGTGCGCGAGGCGGTCGACTTCCTCCGCTACTACGCCGCCCAGGCGCGCAGCTTCGGTAACGACAGCCACCGCCCGCTGGGCCCGGTGGTGTGCATCAGCCCGTGGAACTTCCCGCTGGCGATCTTCACCGGCCAGGTTTGCGCCGCGCTGGCCGCGGGCAACACCGTACTGGCCAAGCCGGCCGAGCAGACGCCGCTGATCGCCGCCCAGGCCGTGCGCATCCTGCTGGAAGCCGGGGTACCCGGCGGTGCCGTGCAGCTGCTGCCGGGCCGTGGCGAAACCGTTGGTGCCCGCCTGGTCGGTGACGAGCGCGTGCGTGGCGTGATGTTCACCGGTTCCACCGAAGTGGCCGGCATCCTCCAGCGCAATATCGCCGGTCGCCTGGACGCCCAGGGCCGCAGCATTCCGCTGATCGCCGAAACCGGCGGCCTCAACGCCATGATCGTCGACTCCTCGGCCCTGGCCGAGCAGGTGGTGGTCGACGTGGTCAACTCCGCCTTCGACAGCGCCGGCCAGCGTTGCTCGGCCCTGCGTGTGCTGTGCGTGCAGGCCGACGTGGCCGACCGCGTGGTGGAAATGCTCAAGGGCGCCATGGCCGAATACCGCGTCGGCGCGCCGGAGCGTCTGCACACCGACATCGGCCCGGTGATCGACAGTGAGGCCAAGGACAACATCGACAACCACATCGCCAAGCTGCGCGAGAAGGGCCGCAAGGTGTTCCAGTGCGCCCGTTACGAGGTCGACGAGCTCAAGCGCGGTACCTTCGTGGTGCCGACCCTGATCGAGCTGGACAGCTTCGACGAACTCAAGCGCGAGATCTTCGGCCCGGTGCTGCACGTGGTGCGCTACCAGCGCGCCGACCTGGGCAAGCTGCTGCAGCAGATCAACGACAGCGGCTACGGCCTGACCCTCGGCGTGCACACCCGCATCGACGAGACCATCAACCAGGTGGTGAGCAGCGCCAAGGTCGGCAACCTCTACGTCAACCGCAACGTGGTCGGCGCCGTGGTCGGCGTGCAGCCGTTCGGTGGTGAAGGCCTGTCCGGCACCGGTCCCAAGGCTGGCGGTCCGCTGTACCTGTACCGCCTGCTGTCGACCCGTCCGCAGGAAGCCGTGGCCGAGCAGCTCAAGGGCGACAACGTGCAGGCGCTGGACGTGCCGGCCGAGCTGGCCAAGGCGCGCACTGCCTTTGCCGAGTGGGCAGCCAAGCAGGAGCCGACCGTTGCCACCCTGTTCGAGCAGTACCTGGGCCTGACCCAGAGCTACAGCAGCCACCTGCTGACCGGCCCGACCGGCGAGCGCAACAGCTACACCCTGCTGCCGCGTGAGCGCGTGCTGGGCCTGGCCGACGAGCGCAGCGACCTGCTGGCGCAACTGGCCGCGACCCTGGCCGTGGGCAGCCACGCGCTGTGGCTGGAAAGCCAGCGCGCGCTGTACGCCGAGCTGCCGAAAGAGGTGCAGAAGCGCATCGAGCTGGTCGCCGACTGGAGCACGGTCGACGCCGAGTTCGACGCCATCCTGCACCACGGCGATTCCGACCAGCTGCGCGAAGTCTGCCAGCAGGCGGCACAGCGCAAGGGCGCCATCGTCAGCGTGCACGGCCTGAACAAGGGCGAGACCGACATCCCGCTGGAACGTCTGCTGATCGAGCACGCCCTGTCGGTCAACACCGCAGCGGCCGGCGGCAACGCCAGCCTGATGACCATCGGCTGATGGCCCATGCCCGGCCGCCGCGAGGCGGCCGGGCGTGCCTACGAACTTTTCCGAAAACCTTGCCCTGGAAAGCTGCCTGAAAGCTTTCCCGGGCATGCTTAGCCCACCCACAGGCTGCAATGCCTGAAAGGAACCGCATGAACGCACTCTTTATCGGCTACGGCCGCATGGGCAGCGCCATTGGCGAGGCCTGGCTGGCCGCCGGGCTGGTGGACAGCATCAGCGCCGTCGACCCCCATCTGCAGGCATCCAGCAGTGCCAGCCTTTACCCCAGCCTGGAAGCGTTGCCGGCGCAGCCTTTCGAGCTGATCGTGGTGGCGACCAAGCCGGGCTATGCCTGCCAGGTGCTGGGCGAGCTGCCGGACGCTGTTTGCCAGGGTGCGGTGGTGATCTCGGTGGCGGCCGGCATCACCTGCGCCAGTCTCAGCCAGGGTCTGCGCCAGCGCTGCCCGGTGGTGCGGGTGATGCCCAACACCCCGGTACTGGTCGGCGCCGGCTGCACCGGCCTGTTCAGCGCCGATGCACTGGCGAGCGAGCGCCGCGAGCAGATTGCCCATCTGTTCAATGCCGTGGGCAAGGCCTACTGGGTCGAGCAGGAAGGTCAGCTGGACGCGGTCACCGCCCTGTCCGGCAGCGGCCCGGCCTATTACCACCTGTTCAGCGAGGCCCTGGCCAATGCTGGCGTGGCCCTCGGCCTGCCGGCCGAACTGGCCAAGGCCCTCGCCGCGCAGACCGCTTTCGGCGCCGCCTCGCTGCAGGTGCAGCCGCAAGCCGATTTCGTCGAACTGCGTACTGCCGTGACTTCGCCTAACGGCACCACGGCAGCCGCGATTGCCCGCTTCGAACAGGACCAGGCCATGCGCCAACTGGTCGAAGCAGCAGCCCGGGCGGCCTTTGTCCGCTCCCAGGAGCTCTCTCAGGGCGCCTGACCCGGCCCAGGGCGCAAGCCCGCGGCCACGCCGGATACACCGCAAGGGGGCTACCCGCCCGGTATCTGGCGCTTCCTACCTCGAGCCGACTCGTGCGGCACCCGGCCAGGCCACAAGCCCGGCCACCAAAAAGCCCGGCATCCGTCGGGCTTTTGCTTTTCTGAACCACGCATCCAGCGCTCAGACTGTCGCCCTGTTCCTGTTCTCGCATTCAAAGGTTGCCCCTTGGCGCGGGTGAGTGAACCGATCCAGCCTCACGGGGTCTGTCTGCTGTCGGTCCAGTCGGTAGCGCTGGCATGGCCATTTGCCGCCTGGGTAGCTCAGCCCGTGTGCCTGGCCGACCTCTTGTCGTGCCCGTTGACCGGGTGTTGTGTTCCCGCCAGATGAAGATTGTCCAATGTCCCGATCCCTTCCTTCCCTTGCCTGTTTCTCCTCGTTTCAGTGGCGCGTGCTTTGCGCCATCCTGCTCGGCGGCCTGCTGAGCGCCAACAGCCCGGCCTGGGCGCAGGAGGAGGGCGGCAATAGTCGCTGGGTCAGCGACAGCCTCACTACTTATGTGCGCAGCGGGCCGACCGATGGCTATCGCATCGTCGGTACGCTCAGTTCCGGGCAGAAGGTCGAGTTGCTGCGCAGTCAGGGTGATTACAGCCAGGTGCGCGGGGAAAATGGCGACGCGGTGTGGATTCCCACCCGCGACCTGCAGGAGATGCCCGGCCAGGCCGAGCGCCTGCCGCAGCTGCAGCAGAAGGTCGCCGACCTGAGTGCCGAGCTGAAGGGTATCGATGACACCTGGAAGACCCGGGTGCAGGGCATGCAGGAGACCCTGGATTCACGCAAGGCGCTGATCGACGAACTGCAGGCTGCGCGCAGTGATCTGGACAGCCAGTTGAACCAGGCTCAGGCCGAACTGCGCGAGGCTCGAGCCCAGCTGGGTGAAGAGCGCCAGCAGGTGCTGATGACCTACATGGTCTACGGTGGCGGCATCGCCGGAGCGGGTCTGTTTGCCGGCCTGATCCTGCCGACCATGCTGCGGGTACGGCGCAAGCGTAACGATCAATGGCTATGAGCAGGCCCTCAGACCTCTGCCTGCCAGCTCAGGGTCAGGGCTTCCTGCCAGGCGAAGCGCTCGAAGTGGCTGGCCACCACGTTCTGTAGACGTTCCAGGCTTTCCTGATCCTGGGTCTCCACGCGCAGGCGCAGGCCGCCTTCCTCGGCCAGCAACATTGACAGGCCGCCGTCGAACTGGATGCGGCCCTGTTGCTCGTCGAAGCTGACCGGGATCTTGTGGGCGAAGTGTTTGCACAGGCGGCTGATATAGCGGGCTGGTGTTTCGGTAGTGACGAAGGCGCTGCTGCGGTAAGTGGTCATAAGTCTTCCTGTTACCTGGGGCTTCAGTAGGCGAGCGTGAAACGCTGGCGGATGTGCTGCGGTTGTTCGGTTTCGTCGAGCAGGGCCACGGCCAGGTCGGCCACGGAGATGTGTCCGGGGGCATTGCCGTTCATCAGCAACTGCTCGCCGCCAAGACGGAACTGGCCGGTGCGCGGGCCCGGCTGGAGAAGGGCGGCAGGGGAGAGGAAGGTCCATTCCAGCTCCTGTTCGTCGCGCAGCTGGTTCAGGGCCTGGCGTGCGCCCTCGGCCCCTTCCTTGTATTCGGCGGGAAAGTCCGGCGTGTCGATCAGTTGCAGGCCAGGGGCGACATACAGGCTGCCGGCACCACCGACCACCAGCAGGCGTTTGACGCCGGCTGCTTTGCTCGCTGCGACAATGGCCTGCGAACCGGCGATGAACTGCTCGCGGATGTCGGCCTGTTCCCAGCCAGGGTTGAAGGCACTGAGCACGGCGTCGTGGCCACGCAGTTGCTCAGTGAGGGCGGCAACGTCACGTACATCGGCGCGCAGCGCGCTGAGTCGTTCATGGGCCGGCAGTTTTTCCGGGTGGCGAACCAGGGCGGTGACCTGGTGGCCGCGGTTCAGGGCTTCTTCCAGCAGGGCGCTGCCGACAAAGCCGGTGGCGCCGATCAGGGCGATTTTCATGAGAATGTCTCGGTGCGTTATGGGTGTAGCCATAATTGCAGCTGGATAAAGGCTAGAAAAAGACGCCTAATCCGCTTTGACAATGAAGTGGAGCTTAATAATGGAGCAGCTCAAGCGCATGGCCCTGTTCGCCACCGTGGTGGACAAGGGCTCCATGGTTGCCGCCGCCGACGCCCTGGGCATGACGGCTTCGGCGGTCAGCCAGCAGATTCGCCGCCTGGAGGAGAGCACTCAGCTCAGCCTGCTGCACCGCACCACCCGGCGCCTGACCCTGACCGAGGCCGGTGCGCAGCTGTACCAGAGCTGCCGGCAAATCGTCGAACTGGCCGAGCAGGCCGAACAACGCCTGGCCGAACTGCGTGATGCCCCGGTGGGCGAGTTGCGCATCGCCGCGCCTGTGGGGTTTTCCGGGCACCTGGTAACCAGTGCCCTGGCACCGTTGCTGCTGGCCCATCCGCAGCTGAGCCTGCGCCTGTTCTTTCAGGACGAGCAAATCGATCTGGTCGAGCAGCGCATCGACCTGGCCATCCGCGTGGGCAATCAGGAGGACTCCAGCCTGGTCGCCCGCCATGTCGGTGACTGGCCGATGCTGCTGTGCGCGGCCCCCAGCTACCTGGCACGCTGCGCCCGCATCGACGGGCCGGAGCACCTGAGCGGCCTGGACTGGCTGACCTTGGGCCACGAGCGTGGCGGCCAGCTGACCCTGCACGGCCCGGGCGGTGCTCTGCAGCGCCTGCGGGTAGAGGGCAGGGTGGTGTGTAACAACATTCTCTCGGTGCGCGAGTTCACCCTGGCCGGCATGGGCGTGTCGCTGCAGCCGGAACCGGAAGTGCGCGAGTTGCTGGCGCGTGGCGAGCTGCTGGTGGTGCTGCCGCAGTGGCAGCCAAGCGGCATCGGCGTCTACCTGGTAACCCCACGCCGCGACGCCCAGCCGGCCAAGGTGCGTTATGCCATCGAGGCGCTGCGCCGTGCACTGGGTGCTAGTTCGCTCGGATTGCCGTATAAGGGCGTGAAAACACCGATGGAGGCCCGTTCAGCTCGATGAAAACCCCGAAACGCCTGGAACCGTTGCTCGAAGATGGGTTGATCGACGAGGTGGTAAGGCCGCTGATGAGCGGCAAGGAAGCCTCGGTTTACGTGGTGCGTTGTGGCAGTGAACTGCGCTGCGCCAAGGTGTACAAGGAGGCCAACAAGCGTGGCTTCCGTCAGGCCGCCGAATATCAGGAAGGGCGCAAGACCCGCAACAGCCGCGACGCCCGCGCCATGGCCAAGGGCAGCAAGTACGGACGCAAGGAGCAGGAAGAGGCCTGGCAGAACGCCGAGGTGTCGGCCCTGTTCCGTCTGGCCAATGCCGGCGTCCGTGTGCCCAAGCCCTACGACTACCTCGACGGCGTGTTGCTGATGGAAATGGTCGACGACGGCCACGGCGATGCCGCGCCACGTCTCAACGATGTCGACCTGTTGCCCGAAGATGCCCGCGAATTCCATGCCTTCATGATCGGCGAGATCGTCAAGATGCTCTGTGCCGGCCTGGTACATGGTGACCTGTCGGAGTTCAACGTCCTGCTCGACCCCTATGGCCCGGTGATCATCGACCTGCCGCAGGCGGTGGATGCTGCGGCCAACAATCACGCCTTTCGCATGCTGGAACGCGATGTGCGCAACATGGCCGAGTATTTCGGCCAGTTCGCCCCGGAGCTGCTCGACACCCGCTATGCCAAGGAAATGTGGGCGCTGTTCGAAGACGGCAAGCTGACCCCCGAGACCCAGCTCACCGGTCTGTACGCCGAGCCGGAGAGCGAAGCGGACGTCGACTCGGTGATGCGCGAGATCAAGGCCGCCCTGGCCGAACAGGCGCGCCGTGACGCTATGCGCAACGCCGAAGACGCCCCGCGCGATGAGCCGCCACCGCCGCCTTGGGAGCGCTGAGGCCCGCCGAAACGAAAACGCCCGCTTGCTGCGGGCGTTTTTGCATGGGGCCGACGCTGCGTGTGTTGCAGGCCTTGGCCGAAATCCAGGCTCTATCATGGGCATCGCGGCCAAGGCCCCTCCTAGAGTTCGGTGTTACCTGAGTTGATCGCGGCTAAAGCCGCTCCCACGGCAGATAATCTGCACCCACCTGCGCAACTCCTGTGGGAGCGGCTTTAGCCGCGATTGGCGCTACCGGGCCACTTTCGCGACGCCGAAGAAGTGCCATTAGGATCGAGCAACGCTGTGGCTCTGGTAGCACGGCGGTACCGGTGTCCGGTCTGCTGTCCGGCGGGCTGCTGATGACCGTGCTACCGGTGGCTGCTCTGCGGAGTAAGGGCATCCCTGTGCAGTCAGTCTATGAGCGTCTTTCGCCGGGTTGCGGTGATGTGCTGAGTTCAATGCAGCCATCCCCGCGCAGGCGGCGCTGGATCAATCCCCGTGGATAGCGACTGCGACAGCATTTTCAGCGGCTGTGTGACAGGGGGTTGCGCGCTTTCCCGGGAGGCTGGCTAGAGGTTTTTTCGGTCAGTAGAGGGCTGTGATACGAGTGATTTTCGTTAGTTCCAGAATTACCTGAAGCCCCGTAACGATGCGGCTTTGGCTAATGCGAATCGCTTCGTGGGCTGTTTGATTTCTAGCCTTGACCGCAGCGATGTGAAGGTCGAAGCTTTCAGCCTGCACTGATGTTTCTGGAGAGGCGCTCATGAAAGGATCGACAGAGGTTGTCGATTATCTGAAGGATCTGCTGCGTGGCGAGCTGGCTGCGCGTGATCAGTATTTCCTCCACTCGCGGATGTACGAGGACTGGGGCTTCACCAAGCTCTACGAGCGCCTCAACCATGAGATGGAGGAGGAGACCGAGCACGCCGATGCCCTGCTCAAGCGCATCCTGTTCCTCGAAGCCACGCCGAACATGACGCCGAAGAAGATTCACCCCGGCGCCACCGTACCGGACATGCTACGTGCCGATCTCAAGCTGGAGTACGAAGTGCGCGAGGCCCTGGCCAAAGGCATCGAGCTGTGCGAGAAGCACGGTGACTTCGTCAGCCGCGAAATGCTTGAAGTGCAACTGCACGACACCGAGGAAGACCATGCCTACTGGCTGGAACAGCAACTCGGACTGATTGATCGCATTGGCTTGCAGAACTACCTGCAGTCACAAGCCTCCTGAGTCGTTCAGGTGTCAACAGAAGGGGAGCCTCAGGCTCCCCTTTTTTATGGACGCATTTCCGCATGACCAGCGCTAAGCCTTAAGAGCGGGCTGTGCAAATCGGGTTTCGACTCTTGTTTGTTATCAAGGTTCATTAGCTTTTGAAAATATTTCGCAATAACGGGTGCTGAGTTGTTATGATAAGTATTCTCATATAACTCCAGTTGTTCGGAAGTACCCCCATGTCCCTGACTCCCCTGCGTCCTCAAGACGCCGCTGCTGTTCGTTCGCCCATGGCTCTGCGCCCGCTGGCCATGGCTGTACACCTGCTCGCTGCCGGTAGCGTTTTAGCTGCCTTGCCGGTGTATGCCGCTGATACCTCTGGGGAGGCCGTGACGCTGGACGCCTTAGCAATTACTGGTGAGGCCGACACTGGCCTGGGTGAGGTGACCGAGGGCACCCAGTCCTACACCACCCGTGCCGCCAAGACGGCCACTCCGCTGAAGATGTCCCTGCGCGAGACGCCGCAGTCGGTCACCGTGGTGACGCAGCAGCGTATTCAGGATCAGGATCTGCAGACCATCACCGACGTGGTCAACAACACCACCGGTATTTCCCTGAACCGCTACGAAACCAGCCGTGGCCAGATCAATGCCCGCGGTTTCGAGCTCAACTCGCTGATGATCGACGGCGTGCCGACCATCTACGAGCAGCCGTGGAGTTCGGGTGAGATCTTCAGCAGCCTGGCCATGTACGACCGTGTCGAAGTGGTGCGTGGCGCCAACGGCCTGATGACCGGTGCCGGCGACCCTTCCGCTTCGCTGAACATGGTGCGCAAGCGGGCCAGCAGCCGCGAGCTGACCGGTTCGGTCGAGGTCAAGGCCGGCACCTGGGATACCTACGGCACCCTCGGTGATCTGTCCATGGCGCTCAACGAGGAAGGTACTATCCGCGCGCGCCTGGTCGGCGAGTACAACGAAGGTGACAGCTGGATCGACCTGCACTCCAACCAGCGTGAAACCTTCTACGGCACCATGGATATCGACCTGACGCCCGATACCACTCTGTGGTTCGGCGCCAGCCGGCAGGAAAACAAGTCCGACTCGCCGATGTGGGGTGGCCTGCCCGTCTGGTATGCCGACGGTGGTCGCACCAACTGGAGCCGCTCCAAGACCTCTTCGGCGAATTGGAGCCAGTGGGATACCACTTACGAGACCTACTTCGTCAATCTGGATCACACCTTCGCCAACGACTGGCAGGTCAACCTCAGCTACAACCGCGGCGAGCGGACCGGCGATTCCGCCCTGCTCTATCTCTCCGGCAATCCTGGCCGCGATGGCGCCAGCGGCATGTCCTCGTTCCCGGCGACCTATAAGACGGAAACCACCCAGGACGACTACAGCATCCGCTTCAGTGGCCCGTTCGCCCTGATGGGGCGTGATCACGATCTGGCCTTCGGCTATGTCCATAGCGAGCAGGACTTCGACGCCGATCAGGTGCCTGCGCTGAGCGGCTTCGGTGGGGTAGCGAATTTCGATGCCTACAAGGGTGATTTCGCCGAGCCAGTCTGGGGGCCACGCGGCGACTACGGCTACGGTGAGGTCGAGCAGCGCGGTGTCTATGCGGCGACCCGCCTTAACCTGAGCGACGACCTCAAGCTGATCCTCGGTGCGCGTGACAGCTTCTACGAGAAGACCAGCGAAGACATCTACTCGGCAGTCAGCAAGACCGACGTCGACAACGAAATCACGCCCTACGCCGGTATCGTCTACGACCTCACCGAAACCGTCTCGGCCTATGCCAGTTACACGGAAATCTTCCTGCCGCAGTCGGTGCGTGACAGCAACGGCCAGCAGCTGGATCCGATTACCGGCGAAAGCTACGAAACCGGCCTGAAGTTCGAGTTCTTCGACGGCCGCTTGAATGCTTCTGCTGCGATCTTCCAGATCAAGCAGGACAACCTGGGCCAGAGCACCGGTCAGCTGATCGATCCTACCGATCCGGTGGGCGGCTACGCCTACGAGGCCTCCGAAGGTGCAACCAGCAAGGGCTTCGAGCTGGAAGTGAATGGCGAGCTGGCTCCGGGCTGGAACCTGATGGCGGGCTACACCCAGTTCGACCTGGAAGACGCCGAGGGCGACGACGTCAACACGCTGTACCCGACCAAGCTGGTACGGACCTTTACCACCTACCGCGTGCCGGGCATCTTCAACGACAAGCTGACCATCGGCGGCGGCGTGAACTGGCAGGATGCCATCTACACCTACGCCACCAACCCGGCTGGCAACTCGGAGAAGATCGAGCAGGACGCCTACGCCCTGGTCAACCTGATGGCGCGTTACCAGATCACCGAGAACCTCTCGGCGCAGCTGAACGCCAACAACGTGACCGACGAGAAGTACTTCGACATCTTCGACGCCTACGGCGCCATGACCTACGGTGCTCCGCGCAGCTTCACCGCGTCGGCGAAGTACAGCTTCTAAGTCGCGTTAACGACGACAGGTCTGGCCTGTCGTCCACCGATAAGCCCAACGCCGGCCCTACGCCGGCGTTGGGTTTTTTGCTATCAGGTGTTTGTGCAGCAGCGGCTGCCGGTTGCCAGGTCGCGCAAGATCGGGCAGTCCGGCCGATGGTCGCCCTGGCAGTGCTGCACCAGCTCGTCCAGGGTGTCGCGCAGGGCGGTAAGCTCGGCGATCTTGCGGTTGAGCTCGTCGACATGGCCCTGCGCCAGCGCCTTCACGTCGGCGCTGGCGCGCTCGCGGTCCTGCCACAGCGCCAGCAGTTTGCCGACTTCCTCCAGGGAGAAGCCCAGGTCACGCGAGCGCTTGATAAAGGCCAGTACGTGCAGGTCCTGCTCAGCGTACTGCCGGTAGCCGCTGACCGTGCGTCCGGCTGGTCGCAGCAGGCCGGTGGCCTCGTAGTAGCGGATCATTTTGGCGCTGAGGCCGCTCTGCTGGGCGGCTTGGCCGATATTCATGGTCGCTCTCCACTGTCTCGTAGCCCGGGTGAAACCCGGGAATGGCTGGCCCCGGATTGCATCCGGGCTACGGCATCACTGTTTCTTGGGCTTCCAGGTATTGAGCAGCAGCGCGTTGCTGACCACGCTGACGCTGGACAGGGCCATGGCAGCGCCGGCGAGCATGGGGTTGAGCAGGCCGAAGGCGGCCAGCGGAATACCCACGGCGTTGTAGACGAAGGCCCAGAACAGGTTTTGACGAATCTTGTGCCAGGTGCGCTGGCTGATCTCCAGGGCGGCCGGCACCAGGCGCGGGTCGCCGCGCATTAGGGTGATGCCGGCGGCGTGCATGGCCACGTCGGTGCCGCCGCCCATGGCGATGCCGACATCGGCGGCGGCCAGAGCCGGTGCGTCGTTGATGCCGTCACCGACCATGGCCACGTGGGCGCCGTTCTGCTTGAGGGCGGCGATATGCGCGGCCTTTTCTTCCGGCAGTACCTGGGCATGCACCCGGTCGATGCCCAGTGCCTGGCCAACGGCCCCGGCGCTGCCGGCGTTGTCGCCACTGATCAGGTGGCACTCGATGTTGCGCTCATGCAGGGCCTGAATGGCTTGCTGTGATCCTTCCTTGAGGCTGTCACCGAAGGCCAGCAGGCCCAGTACCTGGGGCTGCGGCTGGAACTGCAGCAGCCAGGACAGGGTGCGCCCCTCGGCTTCCCAGGCCGTGGCCTGTTGTTGCAGGTCGCTGTTGAGCTGCTGTTCTTCGAGCAGGCGCTGGTTGCCCAGGGCTAGCGTCAGACCTTCCACCTCGCCGCGAATGCCGCGCCCGGCCAGCACCTGGCTGGCGCTGATGCCGGGCAGGGCGATTTCGCGCTCCTTGGCGGCAACCAGCACGGCATGCGCCAGTGGGTGTTCGCTGCCTTGCTGCAGGGCGCCGGCCAGGCGCAGCAACTCGGCTTGCTCGATTCCCGTCGTGGCCAGATGTACGACGCGCGGCTGGCCCGAGGTGAGCGTGCCGGTCTTGTCGAAGGCCACCACGGAAACCTGCTGGGCCAGCTCCAGGGCTTCGGCATCCTTGATCAGAATGCCGTGGCGCGCGGCCACGCCGGTGCCAGCCATGATCGCCGCCGGCGTGGCCAGGCCCAGCGCACAGGGGCAGGCGATCACCAGCACGGCCACGGCGTTGATCAGTGCCTGTTCGATCCCGACGCCCGCCAGCCACCAGCCCGCCAGTGTGGCCAGGGCGATCAGCAGCACGACCGGCACGAATACGGCGCTGACCCGATCCACCAGTTTCTGGATTGGAGCCTTGGCCGCCTGGGCGTCTTCCACCAGGCGGATGATGCGCGCCAGCACGCTTTCCCCGCCCAGGGCCGTGGTACGCACGATCAACCGGCCATCACCGTTGATGGCCCCGCCGATCACCCGATCACCCGGACCCTTGGCCTGCGGCAGGCTCTCGCCGCTGATCAGCGCTTCGTCAGCCTGGCTGTGGCCTTCGAGTACTTCGCCGTCGACCGGGAAGCGCTCGCCGGGTCTGACTACCACCTGGTCGTCCAGGCGCAGGTCGGCGATGGCGACGCTTTCCTCGCGGCCATCGACCAGGCGCTTGGCCTGATCCGGGCGCAGGGCTTCGAGGGCGCGGATGGCGGCGCCGGTCTGACGTTTGGCGCGGCTTTCCAGGTACTTGCCGAGCAGTACCAGGGCGATCACCACGGAGGAAGCCTCAAAATACAGATGCGGTGGATGGTGGTCGCTGGCGGTTGCCCACAGGTACAGGCTCAGGCCATAGGCGGCGCTGGTGCCCAGTGCCACCAGCAGATCCATGTTGCCACTGCCGGCGCGCACGGCTTTCCAGGCGGCACGGTAGAAGCGCGCGCCGAGCACGAACTGCACCGGCGTGGCCAGGGCGAATTGCACCCAGGCTGGCAGCATCCAGTGCAGGCCGGCCCACTCGGCGAACATAGGCAACACCAGTGGCGCAGCCAGCAACAGGGCGGCCAGCACGGCCAGGCGTTCACGGCGCAGGGCCGCCTGGGGCGCCTGAGCGGGTGCGGAATCGACCAGGCGGGCGCTGTATCCCGCGTCTTCGACCGCATCGAGCAGGGCGCGGCTGCTGGCGCCGGCGAGCAGTTCGACACGGGCCCGTTCGCTGGCCAGATTGACGCTCACGCTACGGACTCCCGGCACCTTGCCCAGTGCCCGCTCGATGCGGCCGACGCAGCTGGCGCAGGTCATGCCGCTGATGGCCAGCTCCAGGCGTTGCGAGAGCACCCGGTAGCCGGCCTGTTCGACGGCTGCCAGCAGCTCGCCCAGGCGTTCGGGTGGTGCCGTGACCCGCGCCTGTTCACTGGCCAGGTTGACGCTGCTCTGCTGCACGTCGGGCACCTTGGCCAGGGCGCGCTCGACGCGGCCGGCGCAACCTGCGCAGGTCATGCCTTGGATGGGAATGTCGAAAGTCTGCATCGTGCTCATCGGGGCGACTCCTCCGGATTCGTCCCTAGGATCAACCTTGACGCCAGGGCAAGGTCAAGCGCCCGAGTGTCGCGCTCAGTAGTTGAGGGGCGCCGGAATCAGGCGAATACCCTGATTGTCCATGGCGATCCGGTACTTCTGTACTTCGCCGACCGTGATCCGCAGGGTTTGGCTGCGCAGTTGCTCGAAGCGTGGCTGGCAGCCGCCCCCGCCGAGCTGGCCAAGGCGCACCTGGATTTCGCCTGGTGGCAGGTTGAGGGTGACCGACTGCCCCTGGTACAGGCGTGCAGTCAGGTTGCCCTGTAGGTACAGGCCGATATCACAGGGCGTGGACACTTCCAGGCGCTCGCGCGACACCGTCAGCACGCCATAGTCGATAGGCGTCGGCAAGGTCATCGTGGCCTGCGGAGTGGGCGCCATCTGTACCGGGTTGGCCGGCGCGACGGGAGGCTCAGAAGGGGCTTCGTCGGCGTGGACGGTGAGGCTGAGCAGGCAGAGCAGGGTGAGGCAAAGGCGCATGCGGCTGTCTCCTTGGTCTGTCTGCAGCTTGGGTCAGTTGAGCGCGCAGGACAAGTTTGCGGCTTGACCTTGCCACGGTGGCAGGCTCCACGGTGAAGAGGTCAATCAGATGAGGAGGCACCACCATGCATGTTCTGAAAGTGTCCGGCATGACCTGCGGACATTGTGTCCGCGCCATTACCCGTGCTCTGCAGGCCGGTGACCCGGCGGCTCAGATCCAGGTCGATCTCGGCGCGGGTGAGGTACGGGTCGCCAGTGTGCAGAGCCTGGAGCAACTGCTGCAGGCTGTTCGCGATCGGGGTTACCAGGCCGAGGCCGTCTGATCCCGGAAGGCTTGCAGCCGCCGGCTGAGCCTACTCGGCTCAGGCCGGTGCCTGCCAGTCGTGCAGCAGGCCCTGCAACTGCGCGTCGATCATGGGGCCTGTGTCGGTCAACGGGTCGAACAGGCTGGGGTCGCGGGTCCAGTCGGTGAACAGGCCGACAATCAGGGCGTGCAGGGCGCGGGCGGCCAGGCGCGGGGTCATGCCCTGACGCAGGCGCGCGCGGTTGGTGGGTTGCGCCAGCAGGTTCTCCACCAGTTCGATGAACTGGTTGATGAAGGCGTCGTGGCGCTCCTTGGCTTCGCGCAGTTCAGCGGTGAATTCGCAGCGGTGCAGCAGGATGGTGAAGACCCGGCGCTTCTGTTCATCACGGGCCAGATTCTCGATGGCCTCCACGCAGAGTTCGCGCAGGCCCAGCAGGGCGTCGCCACCGGTGCAGGCGCACAAGCGCTCAGCCATCTGTTCTGGCGGCAGGCGTATCTGATTGAGCATTTCGTGGAACAGGTGCGCCTTGTTCTCGAAGTGCCAGTACACGGCGCCACGAGTCACGCCGGCAGCGCTGGCGATCTGTTCCAGGCTGCTGTGGGCCACACCTTTTTCCAGAAACAGTTGTTCGGCTGCGGCGAGGATGGCGACGCGGGTTTGTTCTGCTTGTTCTTTGGTTCTGCGCATGTCGGGTAGAAGGATTCGGACTAGGCTCTGTGCTGGGGAACGCAGTGTAGCGATATTTGCGCCATTCATTTGTTTACAGTCATGTATGTATGTAATTAGCATTCCCGGCTGCCCGAATTAAACGTCACGGAGACGACATATGCCTGCTCGCCAACCTTCCCTCACGCTCGCAATCCTCGGTTTCGGGTTGCTGCTCGGTGCACAGGCGCAAGCCGCAGAGAGCGGTGGTCAGCAGATGCCGCCGCCCGAGGTGGTGGTGGAGGCGGTCAAGGTCGAGTCGCTGCCGCTGCAGTTCGAATATCCGGCGCGTACCGCGGGCTTCCGCGAGGTTCAGGTAAGGGCCCAGGTCAGCGGCATTCTGCAGGAGCGCACCTATCAGGAGGGCAGCCAGGTCAAGCAGGGGCAGGTGCTGTTCCGCATCGATCCGCGTCCTTATCAGGCTGCCCTGGCGCGAGCCAAGGGCGCGCTGGCCCAGGAGCAGGCGCGCTACCGGCAGACCGAGCGCGACCTCAAGCGTATCCGCGAGCTGCAGAAGAAGGGCTTCGCCAGCGAGAGTGAGCTGGACAACGCCATCTCCAACTTCGAGCAGAGCAAAGCCAACATCGAAGCGGCCAAGGCCGAGGTTCAGTCCAAGCAGATCGACCTCGACTACACCACGGTGGAGGCGCCGATTTCCGGCATCACCAGCAAGGAAACGGTGTCCGAGGGCAGCCTCATGGTGGCGGGCGATCCCAATGCCAGTCTGCTGACCCAGATCACCCAGCTCGACCCTATCTACGTCAACTTCGCGGCGCCCGACCGTGAGGTATCCGATGTGCGCAGTGGCCTGCAAAGTGGCGCGCTGGTGCGCGAGGGCGGCCAGGAGATGAGCGTGGAGATCAAGTACGGCGATGGCAGCAGCTACCCGCTGCAGGGCAAGGTGGACTTCACCGACAGCACCATCGACCGCAGCACCGGCACCGTCAGCGTGCGCGCCGTGGTGCCCAACCCGGACCAGGCGCTGATGCCGGGTCAGTTCGTGCGCGTGGTGGTCAAGGGCATCAGCAAGCCCAACGCCATCACCGTGCCGGAGCGCGCGATATCCCAGGGGCCGAACGGTACTTTCGTCTATGTGGTGGACCAGGAGGGCCTGGCCCGCGTGCGGCCCGTGAGCACCGCCCATACCGCCGAGGGACGCTGGGTGGTGGAAAGCGGTATCGAGGCCGGCGACAAGGTCATCGTCGAAGGGCTACCCAAGGTTCGGCCGAACGCGCCGGTCAAGGTGGTCGACAAGCCCGCTGCCGCTGCGCAGCAGTAAGAGGGCCTGGCCATGATCTCCAAGTTCTTCATCGACCGGCCGGTGTTCGCCGCGGTCATCTCCATCGTCATCATTCTGGCCGGTCTGTCGGCGATGAAGGCGCTGCCCGTGGCCCAGTATCCGCAGATTCTGCCGCCGCAGGTGTCGGTGTCGGCCAGCTATCCGGGCGCCAGCGCCCAGGTCATTGCCGAGACCGTGGCCGCGCCGCTGGAGCAGGAAATCAATGGCGTCGAGGGCATGATCTACCAGCTCTCCAACTCGGCCGCCAGCGGCGCCATGAGCCTGTCGGTGTACTTCGCGGTGGGCCGTGACCCGGATCAGGCCACTATCGATGTCAACAACCGGGTGCAGGCCGCCCTGGCCAAGCTGCCGGAGGAAGTGCGCCGGCAGGGGGTGAAGGTGGAGAAGAAGTCTTCGGACATTCTCCAGGTGGTCACCCTCTACTCGCCGGACAACTCAAAAGACCCGATCTTCATTTCCAACTACGCGCTGATCAATGTCATCGACGAGCTCAAGCGTCTGCCTGGCGTCGGTGATGTCAGTCAGTTCGGCTCCAAGGACTACTCCATGCGCATCTGGCTGCGGCCGGACAAGCTGGCCCAGTACGACCTGACGCCGACCGATGTGGTCAATGCCATCCGCGAGCAGAACTCGCAGTTCGCCGCCGGCAGCTTCGGTCAGCAGCCGCTGCAGACGCCGCAGGACTTTACCTACACGGTGACCACTCAAGGGCGTTTCACCGATCCCAAGGAGTTCGAGAGCGTGATTCTGCGCTCGGATGCCACCGGTGCCAGCCTGTTGCTCAGGGACGTGGCGCGCATCGAGCTGGGCGCCCAGGACTATGCCCTGGTGACCAGCCTCAACGGCCAGCAGAACGCCGCGTTCGGTGTCTATCTGCAGCCTGGCGCCAATGCGCTGGATACCGCCGAGGCGGTACAGAACACCCTGGAGCGCCTGTCCAAGCGTTTCCCCGAAGGTATCACCTACAAGATCCCCTACGACACCACCAAGTTCGTCAAGGTATCGATTGAGGAGGTGGTCCATACCTTCGGCGAAGCACTGGTGCTGGTTGTGCTGGTGGTGTTCCTGTTCCTGCAGAACTGGCGCGCCACGCTGATCCCGGTGCTGGCCATCCCGGTATCGCTGGTCGGCACCTTCGCCGGCATGTATGCCCTGGGTTTTTCCATCAACCTGCTGACCCTGTTCGGCCTGGTGCTGGCCATCGGTATCGTGGTGGACGACGCCATCGTGGTGATCGAGAACGTCGAGCGTGTGATGCGCACCAAGAAGCTGGCCGCCCGCGAAGCGGCCATCGAGGCGATGGAAGAGGTCACGGGCCCGATCATCGCCATCGTCCTGGTGCTGTGCGCCGTGTTCGTGCCGGTGGGCTTTCTCGGCGGGTTGGCGGGCGAGATGTACAAACAGTTCGCCATCACCATCGCCGTGTCGGTGGTGATTTCCGGCATCGTCGCTTTGACCCTGTCGCCAGCACTCTGCGCTTTGTTGCTGAAGGATGAACACAGGGAACCGGCGGCACCGTTCCGGGCCTTCAACCGCTTCTTCGATAAGTTGACCGACGGCTATGGCGCCGGCGTGGCTTTCTTCCTCAAGCGCTCGCTGATTGGCCTGCTGTTGTTCGGCGGCATGATTGTCCTGACCATCGGGCTGTTTGCTCGCGTGCCGGGGTCGTTGGTGCCTGACGAGGATCAGGGCTATGTGATCAACGCCTACTTCCTGCCACCGGCGGCCTCGATCAACCGTACCGATGCGCTGACCCACGACTTCACCGAGCAGCTGATGAAGCATCCCGCGGTGGAGGATGTGGTGACGTTCGCCGGTTTTGACGTGCTGACCTCCGGCCAGCGTACCAACGCCGGGGTTAGCTTCGTACCGCTCAAGGACTGGTCCGAGCGCACCACGCCGGAGTTGGACGCGCGCAACCTGACCCGAGAGTTCATGGGCATGGGGTTGTCCGAGAAGGACGGCGTGGTCATGAGTTTCAACCCGCCGCCGATTACCGGCATGAGCACTACCGGTGGTTTCGAGGGCTATATCCAGGACCGTGGTGGCGCCGGCGTCGAGCAGATGGCGGCCAAGGTGCAGGAGTTCCTCGCCGCGGCCCAGAAACGCCCGGAGCTGGCCGGGGTGCAGAGTACCTTCAGTGCCAACGTGCCGCAGTACTACATCGACCTCGACCGCACCAAGGCGCGTGCCCTGGGCGTGTCGATCAGCGATGTGTTCACCGCCATGCAGGCCACCTTCGGCAGCTACTATGTCAACGACTTCACCCTGTACGGCCGCACCTGGCAGGTCAGCCTGCAGTCGGAGTCGGAGTTCCGTCGCAAGCCGGAAGACCTGTCGCAGGTCTATGTACGCGCTTCGGGTGGCGACCTGGTGCCGCTGACTACCCTGATCAAGGTCAAGCGTATCCTCGGCCCGGATACCTACGCGCGCTTCAATGTCTATCCGGCGGCGAAGATCCTCGGTGGCCCGGCGCCGGGTTACAGCTCCGGTCAGGCGCTGACGGCCATCCAGGAGGTGGCTGATGAGGTGCTGGGCAGCGAATACAGCCTGGGCTGGATCGGCTCGGCCTACCAGGAAGTGGCGACCCAGGGTTCGGGCAGCACGGCGTTCGTCTTCGGTCTGATCATGGTGTTCCTGATCCTCGCGGCCCAGTACGAGCGCTGGACGCTACCGCTGGCGGTAGTCACCGCGGTGCCCTTCGCCGTGTTCGGTGCGATCCTGGCCGTGTGGCTGCGTGGCATCCAGAACGATGTGTACTTCCAGGTTGGTCTGGTCACCCTGATCGGCCTGGCGGCGAAGAACGCCATTCTTATCGTCGAGTTCGCCGTGCTGCTGCGTGCCGAGGGCAAGGGTATCTTCGAATCGGCGTTCGAGGCGGCCAAATTGCGCTTCCGTCCCATCGTGATGACCTCGCTGGCCTTCATCCTCGGCTGCGTGCCACTGGCCATCAGCACCGGGGCGGGTTCCGCCAGCCGTCATTCCATCGGTACCGGGGTGATTGGCGGCATGCTCGCCGCCACTCTGCTGGCAACCTTCATGATCCCGATGTTCTACCTGCTGGTGGAGTCGCTGGGAGAAAAGCTGGGGCGCAACAAGAAAACGGCGACCCCCCACGAGCCGCACTGACAGCGACAATCTGTCAGCCTGTAAGCGGGCGCCCACCGGGCGCCCTTGGTTTTTTCGGGGGCAACCCCGCACTGGATGACTCATGAGCTTTCGTATTTTGTTGATCCTTGGCGCTCTGAGTGCTTTCGGGCCCATGGCCATCGACTTTTACCTGCCGAGCTTTCCTACCTTGGCCAAGGCGTTCGGCACGGATGTCGAACACATTCAGCTGTCGCTGGCGTCCTACTTCGCCGGTGTTGCGCTGGGGCAGTTGATCTATGGCCCCCTGGCCGATCGTTTCGGCCGGCGCCGTCCGCTGCTGGCGGGCGTGGTGCTGTTCGTGCTGGCGTCGCTGGCCTGTGCCCTGGCACAGAGTCTGGAGTGGTTGATCGTCGCGCGCTTCGTGCAGGCGCTGGGCGGCTGTGCCGGCATGGTCATCTCGCGCGCGGTGGTGCGTGATTTGTGCGACCCGCTGGCTTCGGCCAAGGCGTTTTCCAAGCTGATGCTGGTGATGGGCGTGGCGCCTATCCTTGCGCCCCTGGGCGGCGGTATTTTGCTGCACCTGTTCGGTTGGCAGTCGATCTTTTATGGGCTGATGCTGTTCGGTGCGCTCTGCCTGATTGGCGTGCTGCTCTGGCTGCCGGAAACCCGTTCGCCCTCGCTGCCGGCGCAACCTCTGCGTGGTGCGCTCGGGCGCTACTGGCGTCTGCTGCACGACCCTCTGCTGATCGGTTATGGCATCACGGGAGGGGTGGCCATGGCCGGCATGTTCGCCTACATCTCCGGTTCACCCTTCGTCTTCATCGAGCTGTATGGCGTGTCGGCGGAGAACTACGGTTGGCTGTTCGGCATGAATGCTGCCGGTTTCATCATCACCGCCCAGTTCAATGGCTGGTTGTTGCGCCATCACGGCCCTGGCTACTGGCTCAAGCGCACTGTCTGGGTCTACCTGGCGTCGGCGCTGGCGTTGCTGTTGGTGGCCATGCAGCAGCCGGAGCCGCTCTGGCCGTTGCTGCTGCCGCTGTTCGTTTGCATGGCCAGCCTGTCGTGCATTCTGCCCAATGCCACTGCCTGCGCCATGGCTGGGCAGGGCGCGCAGGCCGGCAGCGCTTCGGCACTGATCGGTTCCTTGCAATTCTGCGTGGCGGCCGGCGCGTCTATTGTGGTCGGCGTGCTGCACGACGGCACGGCCCGGCCGATGGCGCTGGTCATCATGCTGTGTGGGGCGCTGACCGTGGTATTGGCGCTGTTGACCACTCGCCACGCGCGCAAGCTGTCGCTGGAGTTCTGAGTCAGCTCAGCTGGCGCTGCGTACCGCCGGCGCATTGCGCCAGGGCAGGGGGTGTGGTGCCTGCAGGCGCGCGCGCAGGATGCGGACGAACTCCTGTGCTTCGGCTTCACTGCGGAAACTCACGCCGTGCTGATCCAGGCACACCTGCCAGCGTGTCCCGCTGGCGCTTTGCATGGGGCGAATGAGAATGTTCATCGCTGCTCTCCAGATCGATCCGGAGATTGCAGTCTAGGCGCGAATCGGCCTCTCGCCATGATCTGGATCAACTCGCCGATTGCTCGCTGCTACGTAGCCAGTGGGCGAGTTGCAGTGCACTCAGCGGACGGCTGAACAGATAGCCCTGACATTGTTCGCAGCCCAGCTGACGCAGGGCCAGCAGCTGCTCGCGGGTTTCCACACCCTCGGCCAGTACGTTCAGCTTGAGGCTGCGGGCCAGGCCGATGATGGTGGCGGTGATCTCCAGATTGGCCTGATCCTGGGGCACGCCCTGCATGAAGCTCTGGTCGATCTTCAGCTTGTCCAGGGGGAAGCGCCGCAGGTAGGCAAGGGAGGAGTAGCCGGTGCCAAAGTCGTCGATGGCCAGTTTGATCCCCAGCGCCTTCAGGGCGGCCAGTGTTGCCTGGGCCTGTTCTAGGTTCTCCATCAGCGCCCCTTCGGTTATTTCCAGCTCCAGGTATTCGGCCGGCAGGCCGCTGTCGTGCAGGGCGTCGCGCACCTGTTGCACCAGGTCGGCCTGGCGGAACTGGCGCGGCGACAGGTTGACGGCCAGGGTTTGCAGGCTCAGGCCTTGCTGGCGCCAGAACTGCATCTGCCGGCAGGCCTCGCGCAGTACCCAGGTGCCGATGGGGACTATCAGTCCGGTGTCTTCGGCCAGGGGGATGAATTGGGCTGGGGAAACCATGCCCTCGTGGCTGTTCCAGCGCAGCAGCGCTTCCACGCCGATGGCACTGCCGTCGCTGGCGCTGACCAGCGGCTGGTAGTGCAGGGTGAATTCATTGCGTTTAAGCGCCTGGCGCAGGCGGCCTTCGAGGCTTAGACGGGTGTGCGCTTGATGAGTCAGCCCCTGGGTATAGAAGCGGAAGGTGTTACGCCCTTCCTGCTTGGCCTGGTGCAGAGCGCTGTCGGCATTGCGCAGCAGATCGTCGCTGTTCGTACCGTCGTCCGGGTACAGGCTGATGCCGATACTGGCACTCAGATAGGCCTCGTGACCGCTGCCCAATGGCAGGGGGCGTTCCAGCAGTTCGATCAGGGTGCGGGCAATGCCGGCGGCTTCCTCCGGGCGCTGCAGGTTCTCCAGCACCACCAGAAACTCGTCGCTGCTCAGGCGGGCCAGGGTGTCTTCGTTGCGCAACCGTTTTTGCAGGCGCCGGGCCACGGCGATCAGCAACTCGTCGCCGACCTTGTGACTGAGGCTCTCGTTGATGGTCTTGAAGTTGTCCAGGTCGAAATACAGCAACGCTACCCGTTCCCCGTGGCGTTGGGCATGTTCCAGCGCGTGGTTCAGGCGTTCCAGGGCGTAGAGCCGGTTGGGCAGGTCGGTGAGGGTGTCGAAGTGGGCCAGGTGGGCCAACCGCTCCTGGCTTTCGCGGTACTGGCTGAGATCGGTGAAGGTCATGACGTATTGCGGCTGGCTGGGATCGCAGTCACGTATCCGGCTGACTGTCAGCCAGAAGGGAAAGGATGAGCCGTCCGCCTTGCGTCCACTGAGTTCACCTTGCCAGCTGCCACTGCGTTGTACCCGGCGCCACAGATCGCGGTAGCGCATGCGTTCCACGCTGGTGCCGGGTTTGAGGGGCAGGCGCCCGCCGATGGCCTGTTGCGGGCCCAGGCCGGTGATCAGGCTGAAGGCCGGGTTGCAGGTAATGATGCGCCGTCTGGCATCGAGTATCACCACTGCCTCCTGAGTGCTCTCGAACACCGCGGCCGCCTGGCGCAGGGCCAGTTCGTGCTGCTTATGCAGGCCAATATCCTCGAGCACTGAGATGAAGTAGTGCGGCTCGCCGTTGGTATGCCGTACCAGGGTGGCATTGAGCTTGGCCCACAGGATGCTGCCGTCATGGCGCAGGTAGCGCTTCTCCAGGGTCAGGCGATTGATGTCGTTGTTCAGCAGGCGCTGGGTTTGCTCCAGATCCTTGAGCAGGTCGTCCGGGTGGGTGATGTCCTGGAAGGTCAGCTGCAGCAACTGCTCACGCTGGTAACCGAGCATCTGGCACAGCCGCTGGTTGACGCGCAGCCACTGCCCATCCGGCGCCAGATGGGCGATGCCGACGGCGGCCTGCTCGAAAGTGGCGCGAAAGCGCAGTTCGCTCTGCAGGCGTTCGCTGTCGCGCTGATGCTGGCGAACCGCGAGCCCGGCCAGGCGGGTGAATTCGGTGACCAGGGCCACGTCTTCCTGCGCCGGGCGGGTTGGGTGGCGGGAGTAGATGCCGAATACGCCGAGCACCTGGCCCTGGTCGTTCTTGAACGGCAGGGACCAGCAGGCGCGCAGCCCCGCGTGCAGGGCCGCATCACGATATTCCGCCCAGTAAGGGTCCTTGAGAATATCTTCGGTCACGGTCAGCTCGCCGCTGGCGGCGGCATGGCTGCAGCTGCCCAAACCGAGCTGGGCAGGGAGACCATCAATCAGCGCGATGTAGTCGGTCGGCAGGCTGGGGGCGGCCATTACGCGCAGCTTGCCGTACTCCAGGCTGAGGACGGAGATCATCATCTGCGGGCTGATCTGCTCCAGGCGCTGGGTCATGTCGCCTAGCGTTTCATGCAGCGGGCGCTGTGCCAGCATGCGGTCGAGCACCGCATTGCGGGCTTGCTGCAGGGCCAGGCTATGGCGGTGCTCGTCGATGTCGCTGAGGCTGCCGCGCAGGCCCAGTTCCGGGCTGACCTCCGTGCCCAGACGCAGGGCGACCCAGAGCTGACGGCCGTTGGCGTTGCGCAGGCGCAACTCGCCGAGCCAGGTGCTGCTCCGGTGCGAGAGGATGGCGGACATCTGCTCGGCGAGCAGTTCCCGGTGGTTATCCTCGATGAAGTCGAGCAGTGGAGTGCCCAGGCTTTCCTGAATGCTGTAGCCGGTAATGGACACCCACGCCGGGTTGAGGAAGGTCAGGCGCCCGCCGGTATCGGTGAGGAAGATGGCTTCGTGCAGCTGTTCGACCAGTTCGCGATAACGCGCTTCGCTGGCCTCCAGGGACTGATGCGCAAGCTGCTGTTGCCTCAGGTCGATATCGACGCAGTACATCTCCAGCTGATTGCGTGCGTTGTGGATGATCAGGTGGCTGGAGTAGACGTGAACTGCGCTGCCGTCACGGTGGCGCAGAGTGATCTCGCTGGCCGGTATGGCCGGGCCGCCGATCATCCAGGCGTTGATATTGCTGATCACTTGGGCCTGGTGCGCCGGTGGGATGATCAGCTCTTCAAGACGCCGGCCCATGGCCTCGGCCACGCTGTAGCCGTAGAGCTGGGTGCTGGCCTGGTTCCAGAAGATCACCCGACGTTCCCGGTCGTAGCCCTGTACGGCGATGTGCGGGGTCTGTTCGAACAACTGGCGGAAGCGCTGTTCGCTTTCGCGCAGGGCCTGTTCGTCGCGTTTCTGGCTGCTGATGTTCTGCACGCTGCCATGGGCCGTACCGCCGGCATCCGCGCTACCGCGTAGCATCAACCACACCGACGTCTCGCTACTCGGGCGGTTGAGGCGGGCATTGACCAGCAATGGCGCCCCACCTTTCAGGGTGGCCTCCAGGGCCCGTTGCACGGCATTGCGGTCGGCCGGATGGAGCCAGCTCAGCAGTTCGTCGAGTGTGCTGCGATTGTCTCTATCCGGGCGCTCGAACAGGTGGAGTGCCTCGGCAGACCAGGCGAACTGCTGGCCATCGTATTCCCAGCTGCCCAGGCCGACATCGCGCTGGGTCTGCTGCAACAGCAGCAAACGCTGGCGCATTCCCTGCTCCAGGTGTTGCTGGGTGCGCAGTTCATAACGGCACAGCAACAGAATCAGCAGGCTGCTGAGGGCAACGAAGGCCAGCCCCTTGACGGTTTGCAGCCTGTGCAGGGTGGCATCGTCGAACGGCAGCGCCTGTAGCAGCAGGTCGCTGAGCAAGATCCAGGCGATGCTGAAGGCCAAGTAGGCCCCGGCGATACGCAGCGGGCGGGAGAGGTTGGGTTGCATCCTGAACCCTCGGCAAACACAAACTGAAACCGACCCGGAACTCCTGTTGGCCGGGCTGGTTTCAGTCTAGTCGCTACCGTCGTGCCTGCTGGCACTTTGTCATGGACGGTCGTGGTGCCAGCTCGTATGAACGGTGGTTCAGAACCCCTCCAGCACGATCTTGCCCTTGGCCCGGCCGCTTTCCAGCAGGCTGTGGGCCTTGCGCAGATTGCTGGCGTTGATGCTGCCGAAATGCTCGCCCAGAGTGGTGCGCAGCACGCCATCGTCGATCAGTTGCGCGACCCGGTTGAGCAGGCGGTGCTGCTCGACCATGTCGGCGGTCTGGAACAGCGAGCGGGTGTACATGAACTCCCAGTGCAGCGACAGGCTCTTGCGTTTGAGCTTGATTACGTCCAGCTGCGCCGGGTCGTCGATCAGCGCCAGGCGGCCCTGCGGGCGCAGGGCTTCGACCAGGGCGTCGAAGTGCAGATCGGTTTGGGTCAGGCTGGCGACCATGTCTACCTGTTCGATGCCGAGGGCCTGCAGTTGCGGCAGCAGCGGCTGGCTGTGGTCGATGACATGGTGCGCGCCCAGCTCAGTGACCCAGGCCCGGGTTTCCGGACGCGAGGCGCTGCCGATTACCGTCAGGTTGGTGAGTTTGCGTGCCAGTTGCAGCAGGATCGAGCCAACCCCGCCTGCGGCGCCCATCACCAGCAGGTTCTGGCCGTCGCCCTGGCCTTCACGCACCTGCAGGCGTTCGAACAGCAGTTCCCAGGCGGTGATGGCGGTCAGCGGCAGGGCGGCGGCGCGGGCGAAATCGAGCGAGCCGGGCATGCGCCCGACGATGCGTTCATCCACCAGGTGCAGTTCGCTGTTGCCGCCGGCACGGTCGATGGCGCCGGCATAGAACACCTTGTCACCGGGGCGGAACTGTTTGACCTCGCTGCCCACCGCGCGCACCACGCCGGCCACGTCCCAGCCCAGCACCTTGGCCTGGCCGGCCTCCGGCGCCACGTTGCGGCGGATCTTGGTGTCCACCGGGTTGACCGAGATGGCGTGAACTTCCACCAGCAAATCGCGCGGGCCGGGCTGTGGCACTGGCAGTTCGACGTCGAGGAGGGCCTCGGGCTGGTCGATGGGCAGGTTCTGGTAGTAGGCGATGGCTTTCATCCGGGCTCTCCGCGAAGTCGGTGGCATGCAGCTTAGTCTGCGTGGTTGGCATGGTCTTTTATCTGTATGGCGAGAAAAACCCGGCTGCAATAGAGTCTCTTTCAATATTTTTTTGAAAAAGGAAGGGCCATGCTGCGCCTCGATGATCTGCAGTTGTTCGTGCGCACGGCCGAGCTGGGTAGCCTGTCCGCCGCCGCCCGCGAACTGGACTGCTCGCCCGCCGTGGCCAGCGCGGCGCTCAAGCGTCTGGAGCGGCAGGTGCAGGCGCGTCTGTTGCTGCGCTCGACCCGCAGCCTGCGCCTGACCCTGGAAGGCGAGCAGTACCTGAACCATGCGCGGGCGGCGCTGGCCAGCCTGGAGGCAGGGCGCCAGCAGCTGGCCGGCGGGCGTGATCGGCTGGATGGCGTGCTGCAGCTGGCCGCGCCGTCGGATTTCGGCCGCAATGTCTTGCTGCCCTGGCTCGACGAGTTTCAGGCCGAGCACCCGCAGCTCGACCTGCGTCTGCTGCTCAGCGATCGTGTGACCGACCTGCTGCGTCAGCCGGTGGACTTGGCCCTGCGCTATGGCGCGCCGGAGGACTCCAGCCTGGTGGCCTTGCCCGTGGCCAGCGGCAACCGCCGGGTGCTGTGCGCGGCGCCCGGCTACCTGATGCGGCATGGCACGCCACAGCAGCTGGACGATCTGCGCCGGCACAACTGCCTGCAATACATGCTCGGCGGGCGGGTGCATGAGCGCTGGAGTTTCACCCAGGGCAAGCAGGTTCAGGTGCTGGCGGTGAGCGGCAACCGGGTCAGCGACGACGCCGATGTGGTGCGGCGCTGGGCCGTGGCGGGGCAGGGCCTGGTGTACAAGTCCTGGCTCGACGTAGCCGGTGATGTGGCGGCGGGACGCTTACAGGTCGTGCTGGCCGACTGGCTGGGTGAGCCGACCCCGCTCAACCTGATCTGCGCCCACCGTGACCAGCTCAGCCAGCCGGTGCGGCTGCTGCGCGAGTTTCTCCAGACACGCTGTGTCGAGGTGCTGCGCCAGGCGCCGTGGGGCGCGGCGAAATAGTTGTAGGCTGCGGGCCGGCGGCCAGGCCTGTGCCGTGTTGCTCAGGGCTTGCGCGCCAGCAGCACGGCGCGGGTCGGCGCCGGCAGGCCTTCGACGGTGCGGCTGTGGTCGGCCGGGTCGAGGAATTCGGGGAGCGACTGGTAACGCATCCAGTCGGTGCTGCGTTGTTCCTCGACACTGGTGGTGGAGACATCCACGCAGCGCACGTCGACGAAGCCGGCGCGGCGCAGCCACAGCTCCAGCGCCGGCACCGAGGGCAGGAACCAGACGTTGCGCATCTGCGCGTAGCGGTCCTCGGGCACCAGTACCTGCTGGTTGTCACCTTCGACCACCAGGGTTTCCAGCACCAGTCCGCCACCGCGCAGCAGCTTGTCCTTGAGGTCGAGTAGGTGGTCGATGGGTGAACGGCGGTGGTAGAGCACGCCCATGGAGAACACGGTATCGAAGCCTTCCAGCTTGGCCGGCAATTCTTCCAGGGCCAGTGGCAGATGCCAGGCCGGCGACTCGGGCAGGTAGTTTTTCACCGCGAGGAACTGGTTGAGGAACAGCCAGTTGGGATCGACACCGACCACGGCCCTGGCGCCGGCGCCGAGCATGCGCCACATGTAGTAGCCGTTGCCGCAGCCGACATCGAGGATGCGCTTGCCGGCCAGGTCGAGATGCGGAGCGACGCGTGACCATTTCCAGTCCGAACGCCATTCGGTGTCGAGGTGTACGTCGAACAGGTGGAAGGGACCCTTGCGCCAGGGAATCAGGCCCTGCAGGGCACTTTTCAGCGCGGCGCGGGAGGTGTCGTCGCAGGCACCGCGCAGGCGCAGTTCGTCGCGCAGTTCGATGTGTTCGGCCGTGAGCGGCGGCAGCGCCTCAACGGCGGCGTACCAGCGCGCCAGGTCGCCATGGCCGATGGCCAGTTTGGCGTCGAGCTGGGCGGGCAGGTCGGCGGCCCAGTCTTGCAGCGGCGTGCTGCCCAGTTCTTGTTGCAGGGCGTCGAGGTCGAGGCGGCGAAAAATCATGGCAGGGCAATCAGCGAGGCGAAGTTGAGGCACTGGAACCAGGGCACGACTTTGGAGAAGCCAGCGGCCAGCAGGCGCTCGCGATGCTGCTCCAGGCTGTCCGGCTTCATCACGTTCTCGATGGCGCTGCGCTTCTGGGCGATTTCCAGCTCGCTGTAGCCGTTGGCGCGTTTGAAGGCCAGGTGCAGATCGCCCAGCAGCTCGTGCTCGGCTGGGTCTTCGAAGCGCAGCTTTTCCGAGAGGATCAGTGCGCCGCCGGGCAGCAGGGTTTGGCGAATGCGGCTGAGCAGTTCAAGACGCTGCTCGGGGGCGATGAACTGCAGGGTGAAGTTCAGCGCCACCAGCGAGGCGGGCTGGAAGTCCAGGCTGAGGATGTCCGCCTCGATCACCTGCACCGGCAGCAGCTCCTGGAACATGGCGTCCTGGGCGTGCAGGTATTCGCTGCAGCGTTCGACCATGGCGTGGGAGTTGTCCACCGCGATCACCCGGCAGCCGTCGCTGCGCACATGGCGGCGCAGGGCCTGAGTTACTGCGCCGAGGGAGCAGCCGAGGTCGTACAGCACCGAGTTGGGCTGGGCGAATTGCCCGGCCAGCACGCCGAGGTTCTCGACAATGGTCGGGTAGCCCGGCACCGAGCGCTTGATCATGTCCGGAAAGACCTTGGCCACGTCCTCGTTGAAGACGAAGTCGGGTACCTGTTCCAGAGGCTGGGCAAAGATGCGGTCGGGAGTCTGTTTCACGGGGCTGGGGTCGGCGGTTCAAAGGCCGGCATTCTAGCCAAGAGCGTGGCGAGGCCCAACCATCATCACTTCAGCTGGTCGGAAAAGAACTCGCCGGCGCCCTGCAGCGGGCCCAGCGGGTTGCGCTTGACCTCGTAGCGGCGAATGTTCGGCTCGCCATTGCTGACCTTGTGCACCAGAGTGTCGTCGACCAGTACGAACACGGCACGGAAGGCCCAGCCCTGCAGCTCGCGCTTCTTGCGGAAATTGAACACATCGGCCCAGAAACTACCGACGCGCTGAGTATCAGTTTTGTTGAAATCGAAGGCGTAGCCGATGCAGCGATCCTTGGCTTCCAGGCATTTGAGCAGGCCGTCCGGCAGGTACTCGATGGGGACGTTGGGCTGCACGAACATCACCCGCAGGTCGATGAACGAGAGCATCTTGCCGTTGCCCTGGCTCAGCGGGTCGAAGCCCAGGGAGAACAGTTCCGAGCGCGTGGTTTTGCCCGGCTGGGCCTGGGAGTAGCGGATTTCGGCATCCAGGTAGTCGTTGAACGGTGAGAGCACTTCGGCGCGCTCGCTGGGTAACAGGCTGCCGCAACCGGCGAGCAGCGATGGGAGGAGGAGCAGCGTAATCCAGCGGGTACTGCGCATGACGGACTCCTTATGTCTGAACCGCTTTCTCTCTATAGTCGATTTGGCGCCGGGCTGCCGTCCGTATCTTGAAGTCTGTGACGTGGCCAGGCGCAGCGGGAGCTACCGTCGCGAGCGAGGGCGCAGGGCCAGCACCGAGGCGGCGATGCCGAGTTGCCCCAGCCAGTAGGTGAGGATGATGGCGTAGCGGGCGCTCTCGAACGGCGCGACGAAGCGGTTGAGGCCGATCAGGCTGTCCGACAGCACGAACAGCGCTGCGCCGACCGCCGCCAGCCAGGCCGAACTGCTGGCAATCCCAGGCGTCCCCAGGCGAGCGAGGGCGCGCCACAGCATGCAGCCGATGGCCAGGCTGTACAGCGCCACGGGCAGCAGCAGGGGGCCCAGCCCGGCACTGGCCAACAGGGCGAACATGCTGCCAGCCGCCACAGCGGCGATCAGCAGGGCGCCAGGCGCCAGGCGGCGGCTGTCGCCCAGATAGGCCACCAGATAGGCCAGGTGGGCGAGCAGGAAGGCACCCAGGCCGAAGACGAACAGATCCGCCGGCCACTCCAGCAGCATGTCTCCCAGCAGGGAAAAGCCCAGGCCGATGGCGACCCAGTTGCGATAGGTGGAGGCTGGTGCGCTGCGCAGCCACAGCAGCAGGCAGACTACCGGCAGGGGTTTGCTGAGCAATGTCAGCCACTTGAGTTCGAGGTGCAGGCCGAGCAGGAACAGGCCGACACCGGCCAGGGCGAGCAGGCAGAGGAACAGGCGCATGTGGTTATCTCTTGTTGTTGTAGGCGCCGATTATTTCCCGCTCATGGTCTGTTCGCCTGGCGCGGGATGCCAGTACGCCCAGCCTATGGCGCCATCAGCGTGCGCTGAGTGGGCAGTCGATGACCTTGGCCGGCGCCACTTCCACTTCCCAGGGGCGGCGGTATTCCATCAGCAGGCGGCCGTCGCCTTTCTGGTAGACCTCGTAGCGCCAGGTGGACTTGCCGGCGCCGCCGACTACACCGGCGTCTTCCGGTGTGGTGTACACCTCCGGACCGAGGCTGCGCAGCACGCCCGGTGCGGCGTCGGCCACCACCCAGCGGAAACCGGTGGTGGGGTTGCTCGGCAGGCTGATGGTGAGGGTCTGACCCTTGCGCAGATCCATCGGGCAGTTGCCCAACTGTTTCTCCTGCAGGATCGCGCTACCAGGCTGGCTGGAGCAGGCCGCCAGCAGGGTGAGGCTGGCGGGAAGCAGCAGGCGTTGAGCGAGGTTCATGGCGGGCTCCTGTTGTGCGCAAACCCGCACAGCATAGCGGTTGAATCGACCCGTGGGCGAGGTGCGCATGCGCCTGCCCGCAGGTGTCAGTCGAACAGCACCTTGGCCACGTCGCTGTAGCGCTTGGCGAAGTGCACGGTGATGCCTTCTTTCAGGTAGTCCGGCAGCTCAGCGAAGTCGCCACGGTTGGCCTCCGGCAGGATCAGCTCGAAGATCTTCTGCCGGCGCGCAGCGATGACCTTCTCGCGCACGCCACCGATGGCCAGCACCTGGCCGGTCAGGGTCAGTTCGCCAGTCATGGCCACGCCTTGCTTCGGCGCCTGCTGGCGCGCCAGGGACAGCAGGGTGCTGGCCATGCTGATGCCGGCGCTGGGGCCGTCCTTGGGCGTGGCGCCTTCCGGTACGTGCAGGTGGACGAAGGCCTGGTCGAAATAGCCGGGGCTGCCGCCGTAGTGCGGCAAGTTGGCGGCGATGTAGCTGTAGGCGATCTCCGCCGACTCCTTCATCACCTCACCCAGCTGGCCGGTGAGTTTGAAGCCGCGGTTAAGGCTGTGGATGTGCGTGGCTTCAATGGGCAGGGTGGCGCCGCCCATGCTGGTCCAGGCCAGGCCGGTGATCACGCCGATGCCGCGGAGCACCTGCTCGCTGCGGAAATGCGGCATGCCCAGGTAGGCCTCCAGATCCTTGGGGCCGATCTTCACCTTGCTGTCCGGCGCGTCGAGCAGCTTGACCACGGCCTTGCGTACCAGCTTGCCGAGCTGCTTCTCCAGCTGGCGCACGCCGGCCTCGCGGGCATAGCCCTCGATTACCGCCTTGAGCGCGGCGTCGCTGATGCTCAGCTGACTCTTCTTGACCCCGGCCTTTTCCAGCTGACGCGGCCACAGGTGTTTCTTGGCAATGGCCAGTTTTTCCTCGGTGATGTAGCCGGACAGGCGGATCACCTCCATGCGGTCGAGCAGCGGGCCGGGGATGGAGTCGAGGGTGTTGGCGGTGCAGACGAACAGCACCTTGGACAGGTCCAGGCGCAGGTCCAGGTAGTGGTCGAGAAACTCGACGTTCTGCTCGGGGTCGAGGGTTTCCAGCAGCGCCGAGGCCGGGTCGCCCTGGTAGCTGGCGCCCATCTTGTCGATCTCGTCGAGCATGATCACCGGGTTCATCACCTCGACTTCCTTGAGCGCCTGCACCAGCTTGCCGGGCAGGGCGCCGATGTAGGTGCGGCGGTGGCCCTTGATTTCTGCCTCGTCGCGCATGCCGCCGACGCTGAAGCGGTAGAACGGCCGGCCCAGGCTCTCCGCGATGGATTTGCCGATGCTGGTCTTGCCCACGCCGGGCGGGCCGACCAGCAACACGATGCTGCCGGCGATCTCGCCCTTGAACGCGCCGACGGCGAGGAATTCGGTGATGCGCGCCTTGATGTCGTCCATGCCGGCGTGGTGCTTGTCCAGCACCTTGCGCGCATGGCCGAGGTCGAGCTTGTCCTGGCCGAGCACACCCCAGGGCAGGCTGGTGGCCCAGTCCAGGTAATTGCGGGTGACGGCGTATTCCGGCGAGCCGGTTTCGAGGATCGCGAGCTTGCCCAGCTCTTCGTCGATGCGTTTGCGTGCCTGTTCGGACAGGGTCTTGCCCTGCAGACGGGCGCGGAATTCGTCGCTGTCGGCGCTGCGGTCGTCCTTGCTCAGGCCCAGCTCCTGCTGGATGACCTTGAGCTGTTCCTTGAGGAAAAACTGCCGCTGGTGCTCGCCGATCTTGCGGTTGACCTCGGCGGACAGCTCGTTCTGCAGGCGCGCCACTTCCACTTCCTTGCGCAGTAGCGGCAGAACCTTCTCCATGCGCCGCAGAATCGGCACACAGTCCAGCACCTCCTGCAACTCGGCCGCCGGTGCGGTGGTGAGGGCAGCGGCGAAGTCGGTCAGCGGCGACGGATCATTCGGGCCGAAACGGTTGAGGTAGTTCTTCAGTTCCTCGCTGTACAGCGGGTTGAGCGGCAGCAGCTCCTTGATCGCGTTGATCAGCGCCATGGCATAGGCCTTGACCTCGTCGCGCGGGTCATCGGCGCTGCGCGGGTACTCCACTTCGGCCAGGTAGGGCGGGCGATGGCGCTTGAGCCAGCCACGTATGCGCACTCGGGTCAGCCCCTGGGCGACGAACTGCAGCTTGCCGTCTTCACGGCTGACGTGGTGCAGGCGCACCAGGGTGCCGTGCTCGGGCAGGCTGGCGGTGTCGAAGTGGCGCGGGTCGGTCACCGGCTGGTCGACGTAGAACAGTGCCAGGCTCTTGTGCTCGGTGTTGGCCACCAGCTCCAGGGTTTCTGCCCAGTGTTCCTCGTTGACGATCACCGGCAGCACCTGGGCCGGGAAGAACGGGCGGTTGTGGATGGGCAGGATGTACAGTTTGTCCGGCAGGCGTTCGGCGGCCAGTACCAGCCCGGTGGCGTGTTCTTGCGAGTCCTGATCGTTCATGGAGCACCTTTGTCTGCACTGTTCAGTGCTAGATGGGGCGGTGCTCCGGGGTTTTCAACCGAGGATCTGCTGGTGCGCGGGCAGGCTCTGCAGGCGTTGCTCGATCACCGGGGTGAGCAGGGCAAAACAGTCGGCCGGGCCGAGGCGGGTGGTCTGCGCTTCGATCAGCTCGGCGCTCAGGCGCTGCAGCAAGGCCTGCAGTTGCTGGTCTGCATCGCTGGCGGCGATCTGCAGGCAGAGCTTGCGCATCTGTTCCTGCAGCACGGGCGGGCACTTGTCGTAGTTGGCCGCCCGCACGGCCAGGCCGCGCAGGCGGGCCAGGTCTTCGAGATTGCGGCAGGCCAGGGCCAGGCCCTGAATGCCGTTGTGCTGCAGGCGAGCCTCCAGCTGCTCGATGACCTGCAACAGCTCGGCGATCACCTGGCTGTGGGCGTCGAAATCGGCGGGCTTCATGCGCAGGCGCGGCCACTCTTGGTGAAGCGGCGCCAGTTCCAGGCTTTCTCCGGGCCAGTTCAGCCACAGCTGATCGAGCTGGCGGGCCAGGGCATTGCGTTGGCTGACGCTGGCGACGTCGTACTGGGCGCCGAGGCCGCGATGCTTTTGCAGGGCGCGCAGCAGCTCCAGGCTGCGCTGCAGGCACTGGCCCTGCAATTCATTGAGGGTGGCGCGGTGAAGCTGGCTGGCCCGGCGGGTCAGCAGCTGGCCCAGTACCAGCAGGGCGATACCCAGGCCAACGGCGAAAAACAGTTCGGGGCTCATGCGGTTTGGCTCATCGGGGTGGTGACTGGATCAAGCAAGTCCTTTGCCAGCTTCTCCGGGCTGTTCGCCAGCGCGCGCCGTTCAGTGCCTGGATCGGCTGCGTGGCTTGCTCGGCAGTCGCGCTGGCTTGAGACGACTGACAGGCAGCCTCTGCGGTGGTCGAGGCTGCGCATATCGTTGCTCAGGCTTTGTGCGCCCAGGCGTTAGGGCTCACTCATTTGGTGCGTGTGCGCGAAAGCCTGCAGGGCTTGCTCGTGAAGGCCACCGATGTACGGGTGTGCGGCAAGGCGTGGGCAGCGCTGCAGGCCGGCGGTATTGGGTGACCGAGGCGAAGCAGGGTGGAGAGCAAGGCGGTTGGTGTCACTCGTCGCAACCCATGTTGTTTCAGGGTGCAACCCGGTAAAGTGCGCGCTTGTCCTTTGCCGGTATGCCGAGATGCTTGCAGCGCGCCTGATGCGCCTGGATGACCAGGCCCACGTCCATGCTCATGATCACCATCAGCTGGTGCTGTCGCTGGCCGGGCGCGCCGAGTTCGAGGTAGACGGGCGCGGCGGCGAGGTGTGCCGCATGCGTGCCTGCCTGGTGCCGGGGGATGCCGCCCATGAATTCGCCGGCGTGGGCGACAACCGCATGCTGATCCTCGATCTGGACGGGCGTGGCACACCGGCCGAAGACCTCAGCCTGCTGGCCGAGCTCTTCGAAAGCCCGCGTTACCCCACCCTGGATGCCGACTTCCAGCACTTGCTGAGCTATGCCGGTGCCGAGCTGGCTCGCTATGGCAGCGATGTGCATCTGGCCCGTGCGTTGGGTGGCGTGTTGTTGCGGGCCCTGCACTTGCGTGTGTTCGGCCAGGGCCGCAAGCAACCCGTGGCCAGCCTGGATGTGGCCCGGCTGGATGCCTACATCGCCGAACACATGGCGCGGCGTATCACGGTGGTCGAGCTGGCCCAGGTGGCCTGCCTGAGTCCCAGCCATTTCCACGCCCAGTTCAAGGACAGTGTCGGCCTGACTCCGCATCAGTACCTGCTCAAGACCCGCCTCGACCACGCCGCGCGCCTGCTGCGCGAGAGCCCGCTGGCGCTGGTGCGGATCGCTGAAGAGTGTGGCTTTTCCAGCCAGAGTGCGCTGACCACCGCCATGCGCCGCTATATGGGGCTGACGCCCAAGCGGTTGCGCGGTTTATAGGGGGTAGGGCGGCAGTCCGCCTTGACCGCGACTCTCCGGGGCGTGTGATCGAGTCGTCGCGGCCAAGGCCCCTCCTATGAGTTCAGTCTCCGGTCGCCACCGGCCTTGTCGGGTCGGTGATCCACTCGCTCCACGAGCCGGCGTACAGCGGTGCCAGCGGGTAGCCGGCCAGGCTCATGGCAAACAGGTTGTGACAGGCGGTGACGCCCGAGCCGCAGTAAGCCACCAGCGCTTCAACCGGTCGATGGCCGCGCAGGGCGTCGAAGCGTGCGCGTAGCTGTTCGGCGGGCAGGAAGCGGCCATCGGCACCCAGGTTGTCGGTGAACACCGCGCACTGGGCGCCGGGAATATGCCCGGCCACCGGGTCGAGTGGTTCCACTTCGCCCTTGAAACGGGGCAGGGCGCGGGCGTCCAGCAAGGTCAGCTCCGCGCTGCCCAGGCGCTGCTGCAGCGCGCTGGCGTTGAGCAGCAAGCGATGGTCGGCCTGGCCGCTGAAGTGGCCAGGCGCTACGGCAGGTTGTTGCGTATCAACCGGCAGGCCGGCTTCTTTCCAGGCTTTTAGGCCACCATCGAGCAGGTAAACACCCTCGCGTTTGCCCAGCCAGGCCAGCAGCCACCAGGCGCGTGCAGCGAAGGCGCCGGGCGCGTCGTCGTAGAGCACCACCGGCGAGTCGTTGCTGATGCCCCAGGCGCGTAGTTTTTCCACCAGATCGTTGGCGTCCGGCAGCGGGTGGCGGCCGGTCACGCCCTTGCTGACCGGGCCGGACAGGTCTTTTTCCAGGTCGGCGAAGCGGGCGCCGGGGATATGCCCTTCGGCATAGCTGCGGGCGCCGTAATCCGGGGCGTCCAGGGCGAAACGGCAGTCGAGGATCACCAGCGTCGGGTCATCCAGGCGGGCCTGCAGCTGATCGGCACTGATCAATTGGGCGAGCGGCATGGGAACTCCTGTGTCGAATTCGGGACTATGGGCATCATAAGAACACGCGCACGACCTGTCGTGCCTATGAAGAGAAGCGCTCCCAGCCCTGTCGGCGAGCGCCAGACGAGGAAGTATCCATGTCCGGCCTGCACCCTGTCATTGAAAGTGCCAACCTGGCGCGCCGCATCGGCGTGATCCTGGGCTCGGCGCTGGTCACTCTGTACTACTGCAGCAAAGTGCTGTTGCGTGCCCTCTGCGGGCGGTTGAAGCGCGCCGATATCGATCGTTATACCCGGCGCTGGTCGGGGCTGTTGCTGCGCCTGGTGCGCATGAACCTGAGCGTGCATGGCCAGGTTCCGGATTTTCGCGACGGTCGCCGCTACATTCTGCTCAGCACCCACGCCAGTCACTACGACATTCCCGCCACCTTTGCCGCGATGCCGGGGTCGATCCGTATGCTGGCGAAGAAGGAGCTGTTCGGCATTCCGGTGTTCGGTGCGGCGATTCGCGCGGCTGAGTTCCCCTCGGTAGATCGGCACAATCGCCAGCAGGCGCTGCAGGACCTGGACAAGGCCAAACGCATGATGGAAAGCGGTATCGTTCTCTGGGCCGCTCCGGAAGGCACGCGCTCCAGGGACGGCCAGCTGCTGCCGTTCAAGAAGGGCTGCTTCCACCTGGCCCTGGACACCAATGCGATCATCCTGCCCATCGCCTTTCGTGGCATTCATGATGTGCTGCCGGCCCGTACCTGGCGCTTCAATCTGGGCAAGCCGGTGCAGCTCCACATCGGCCGGCCGATCGACACCAGTCGCTACAGCCCTGAGCAGTTGCCCGAGCTGATGGCACAGACCCGCCAGAGCATGCAGGAGTTGCTGGGCGATACGATCCAGCAGGCGCCCAGCCCTTCGTTCACTCAGCAGCCAGCCTGAGCCCGGATGCAATCCGGGTTACGCCTACGGGATTAGCCTTACGCCTTGCTGGAGCTGGCTGAACGATAAGCTGCACCTATAACGAAGAAGCCCGCCGAAAGGCGGGCTTCTTCAGTTGCGGGGCAGTCAGCGAATCTTCAGCTTGCCGATACGGTCGTTGTCCAGGCTGCCCAGGTACAGGTAATCGCCCACCGGCTTGACCGAAGTGACCATGCGCAGGTGGGTGCCGCTGGTGTCGTGCAGGCTCTGCACGATCTCACCTTTCTCGTTGAGGGCGATGGCCAGGCCATAGGAGGCCGGCTTCGGCCACAGCGCACGTGGCAGCTTGGCCAGCTGGGCCTTGATCCAGGGCTGGTTCTGCAGGAAGTCGGCGTCGCCCTTGCGCGGGGTCGGCAGGGCCACCCAGAAGGTGCCGGCACGGTCGCCTTGCAGGTTGTCCGGCATGCCCGGCAGGTTGTCTGCGAAGATCTCGTGGGTGCCGGCCCTGTCGCCCTTCAGCCAGTAGCGCTGGATGCGGTAGCGGTAGGTCTCGTTGACCAGCACGAAGTCCTCGTTCTGCGACAGCGCCACGCCGTTGGCGAAGTACAGGTCCTTGAGCAGCACTTGTGTCTTGCCGCTGGCCGGGTCGAACACCAGCAGGCGCCCATAGGGGCGACCTTCGAGCAGGTCGAGCAGGTAGTCCGGCTGCTGGAACTTGCTGGAGGCGTCGGTGAAGTAGATGCGCCCGTCGCTGGCGATGTCGAGGTCGTCGGTGAAGGCGAAGGGCACGCCCTCGGCCTCGGTGGCCAGTACGCTGATCTTGCCGGCCGGGTCGATGCTGAGCAGGCCCTTGTATGCATCGGCGACGATCAGGTTGCCCTGGGCGTCGAAGTCCATGCCCAGCGGGCGACCACCGGTGCTGACGAAGGTTTCCACCTGGCCGTCGGTGATGCGGATGACCCGCCCGTCATGCAGGCCGCCATAGACCCGCCCCTGGGCGTCTACTGCGGTATCTTCCGGGCCGTGGATCTGCCCTTTGCCGAGCAGCTCGGCTTTCATCAGGGTGTCGTTGGGTTCCAGCACACCGGTCATTTTCGGGGCAGGGTCGGGCTGCCAGGCCAGCGGCTCGATGGGACTGGGGGTGACTGCGAGATAGGCTGCGGCCGCGACAAGGATCAGCGCCAGCAAACCCAGGAGCTTCTTCATTGTTGTTCTTCCTTGTGGTGAGGTGGCGGCAGTGTACACGTGCCGGCCATGCGGGGCGTGAATGCCCCGCATCAGCGCCGGGCATATATACTGCGCGGCATTGCCGAAGGAGAGCCGCGTGGCTATCGATATTCAATGGATCCTCGACGACGCCAGCCTGGCGCGTCACTGCGCCGAGTGGCGACAACTGCCCTACGTTGCCCTCGATACCGAATTCATGCGGGTCGATACCTTCTATCCGATTGCCGGCCTGCTGCAGGTTGGTGATGGCCAACGCGCCTACCTGATCGACCCGCTCGAAGTGAAGGATTGGACGCCGTTCGCCGAGCTGCTGGAAGACCCGGCGGTAACCAAGGTGCTGCATTCCTGCAGCGAGGACCTGGAAGTATTCCTGCGCCTAACCGGCGCGCTGCCGGCGCCGCTGTTCGACACCCAGTTGGCGGCCGGTTACCTCGGTATCGGCTTTTCCATGGGCTATTCGCGCCTGGTGCAGGCCGTGCTGAACATCGAGCTGCCCAAGGGCGAGACGCGTTCCGACTGGCTGCAGCGCCCGCTCTCCGAAACCCAGGTCAGCTACGCGGCCGAGGATGCCGTGCACCTGGCCGAGCTGTACCAGGCGCTGCAGCCGCAGCTGTCTGCCGACAAGCTGGCTTGGCTGCTGGAAGACGGCGCCGAGCTGGTGAGCAACCTGCGCCGCGAGATCGACCCGGACGAGGCCTATCTGGAAGCCAAGCTGGCCTGGAAGCTGTCGCCCCAGCAACTCGCCGTGCTGCGCGCCCTGTGCGCCTGGCGTGAGCGTCAGGCACGGGCGCGCAACCAGCCGCGCAATCGCATTCTGCGCGAGCATTCGCTGTGGCCGCTGGCGCGTTTCCAGCCGGACAACACGGTGGCCCTGGCGCGCATCGAGGACATGCACCCGCGCACCGTGCGCCAGGATGGTGAGACCATTCTCAAGCTGATCCGCGAAGCTGCCGCGCTGCCGCCCGAACAATGGCCCGAGCCATTGCCTATGCCGTTGCCGATCGAGGCCGGCGCTTTGCTGAAGAAGCTGCGTGCTGTCGGCCAGCGCGAGGCCGAGCGCCTGCACATGGCCCCCGAGCTGATGCTGCGCAAGAAATCCCTGGAAGCCCTGCTCAAGAGCGGCTTCCCCAACGGCCCATGGACGCTGCCGGACAACCTGCGCGGCTGGCGCCGCGAACTGATGGGTCAAGCCCTGCTGGACGTACTGCAATGAAGAAGATCTGCTCCATCTACAAGAGCCCGCGCAAGAACGAGATGTACCTCTATGTGCTCAAGGCCGATGCCCTCAAGCGCGTACCGGAGGGCCTGCTGGCCGCCTTCGGCGCCCCGCAGCTGTGCTTCGAGATGATCCTCACGCCGGAGAAGCAACTGGCCCGCGAGGACATTACCCAGGTACTGGAAAACCTCGATAAGCAGGGTTACCACCTGCAGATGCCGCCGCCCGAGGACGACTACATCGAGCACCTGCCGGAAGAACTGCTGCGCCGCAACGACCCGGTCTGATGCGCATCCTGCTGCTGGAGCGTGACCAGGCCCAGTATCTGGCGCTACTACAGGCGGCGAATGCCGAGCTGGAGTTGTGCACGGACACCGCGCAGGCCGCCAGCTGCCCGGTGTGGCTGGCCGAGCCGGACCTGGCCGTGCCACTGCTGCGTCAGGGCCTGCGCCCGGTCTGGCTGCAATCCACCTGGGCCGGCATCACGCCGTTGCTGGCTCATGACCTGCCGCGCGATTACCGGCTAAGCCGGGCGGTGGGCATCTTCGGTCAGGTCATGGCCGAATACGTGCTGACCTACCTGCTGGCCCACCGTCGGCGCCTGTTGCCACGTCTGGCCAGCCAGGTGGCGCAGCAGTGGGATAACCAGGCGCCGCCCAGCCTGCGGGGTTGCCGAGTGTTGATCGTCGGGGCTGGCGCTATCGGTAGCGAGGTGGCGCGCCTGTTGGTGCCCTTTGGCGTGGAGCTGCGTGGCATTGCCCGCGAGCCGCGCAAGATCGCCCCCTTCGCTGAGGTGCATGGCCTGCAGGATTTGCCCGAGCAGGCGGCCTGGGCCGATTGCCTGGTCAACCTGCTGCCGGATACGCCGGCCAGCAGGGATATCTACGATGCTGCGCTGTTCGCGCGCATGCGTCCCGAGGCGCTGTTCATCAATAGCGGGCGTGGCTCGGCGGTGGTCGAGACCGACCTGGTGCAGGCCCTGATCGCAGGCCAGTTGGCGGGCGCGGTGATCGATGTCTGTCGCGAGGAGCCGTTGCCGGCGGGGCACCCGTTCTGGGAGGCGCCGCGCCTGCTGCTGACCGGGCACAGCTCGGCGCCGACCGAGCCGGCCGCCATGGCCAGGCTGTTCCTCGACAACCTGCAGCGTTACCGTACCCACCAGGCGCTGCGCGGCGAGGTGAATTTCGCTCGCGGCTACTGACCGACAGCGCTTGGCCGCATTGCGGCCTGGGGCTAGACTGCCGCGCCTTTACCCGCTGTACTCATGATCATGGCCGCTATCGTTCAACCCTTCTGGAAACGCAAGACACTCGCCCAGCTCGATCAGGACGAGTGGGAGTCCCTGTGCGACGGCTGCGGCCTGTGCTGCCTGCAGAAGCTCGAAGACGAGGACGACGGCAGCGTCTACTACACGCGCATCGCCTGTAAATTGCTTGACCTGAAAACCTGTCGCTGCAGCGATTACCCCAATCGCCGCCAGCACGTGCCTGACTGCGTGCAGCTCACCCCGGCCCAGGCCGACCAATTCAAGTGGCTGCCGCCGACCTGTGCCTACCGCCTGGTCAGCGAGGGCAAGGATCTTCCCTTGTGGCACCACCTGGTCAGCGGCGACCCCGATGCCGTGCACCATGAACGCATTTCCCAGTCCGGTCGCATGCTCGCCGAAGGCAGCGTGGCCGAAGAAGACTGGGAGGATCATCTGATTTTTCGCGCCGGTTGAGTCTTTACCCTCGTCCAGTGTCCAAACCGATTCATTGTCATCCGCATGGAGCTTTACGATGCCTGCCCGCAAGCTGTTGACCGCTGCTTTTCTGCTGGGCTTGAGTTCGCCGTCATGGGCGGCCAAGCATGTCGATCTGGACTATCACGTACGTTTTTTGCCTGAGAGCGATCAGGCCGAGGTGCGCCTGACCCTGGAGAAGGGTGAAGCGGTGCACAGCTTCGCCTTCAACCTGGGCAGCAAGGGCTATTACAGTGATTTCACGGCCGACGGTGAGTGGCAGCAGGCCGGCCCTGAGAGCGCCATCTGGAAGCCGGCCAAAGGTAAGGCCAGCCTCAGCTACAAAGTGCGTGTCAGCCACGAACGCGACAACGGAACCTTCGACGCACGCATGACCCCGGACTGGGCTCTGCTGCGCGGCGACGATCTGGTGCCCAGCGCGCGCATGAACAGCGACGAAAAGTACGAGCTGGTGGCACGCCTGCAGTTCGAGCTGCCCAAGGGCTGGAACGGCGTCGAGACTGGCTGGCCGAAGATCGGCGACAACAAATTCCGTATCGACAACCCCAGCCGTAAGTTCGACCGCCCGACCGGCTGGATTCTGGCCGGCAAGATCGGCAGCCGCCGCGCTCAGCTGGGCGAAACCGACGTGACGGTAGCCGCGCCGGTCGGTGAGGGCATGCGTCGTATGGATATCCTCACCCTGTTGACCTTCGTCTGGCCCGAAGCGCAAGCGGTTTTTCCGCGCGATCCGGCCAAGCTGCTGATCGTCGGTGCTGGTGACCCCATGTGGCGGGGCGGCCTGTCGGCCCCCAACTCCTACTACTTCCAGGCCGAGCGTCCACTGGTCAGCGAGAATGGCACCAGCTCACTGGTGCACGAGCTGGTGCATGTGTTCAGTCGCATCAGCGACAAGGATAAAAGCGACTGGATCAGCGAGGGCCTGGCCGAGTACTACGCCATCGAGTTGGTACGCCGTGCCGGCGGCATGAGCGAGGATCGCTACCAGATCATCCGCAAGAAGCTGATGAAGTGGAGCAAGAAAGTCGGCAGCCTGCGAACCGAGCGTTCCAGCGGCCCGGTCACCGCCCGTGCGGTGCTGCTGTTGCAGGAGCTGGACCGGGAAATCCGCAAGGCCACCGACAATCAGCGCTCGCTGGACGACGTGACCCGGGGGCTGATGCGCCTGGACAAGGCCAGTACCCAGGACTTCATCGAGATCAGCGAGAACGTCATGGGCCGGGGCTCCGAGGTGCTCGACAGCAAGCTGCTGCGCTGATGCCCTGATGGCCCGAAACGCCCGCGTTGCTGCGGGCGTTTTTGTGTCAACCCTCGGGGTTGGCCTTGTTGAGCAGCGCGGCCAGCCCGGCCAGGCCCTTGTGTGTCACCTTGTTGCCCTTGCCGCCGGTGGCCGCTTCTTCCTTCTGGTAGTGCAGGTCGACCTGGCGCTGGTGCTCGTTGTCATGGCAATACAGACACAGCAGCTCCCAGTTGGAGCCGTCTTCCGGGTTGTTGTCGTGGTTGTGGTCGCGGTGGTGCACGGTCAGCTCACTCAGGCGCTTGCCGCTGAATTCGCGGCCGCAGCGCCCGCAGATGTGCGGGTACATGCGCAGGGCTTTTTCGCGGTAGCTGGTCTCGCGGCGGCGCTGGGCCTCGGCGAGGATCTGGTCGAGCTTGCTGGTCATGACGTTACCTGTGGTCGGCTGGGCCGCTGCGGGGTGGCGGCCCTGCCAGAATAAAGGCAAACCGCCGCCAATGGAGCTTGCGATGCGTGCCCTGTGGATCATTCCTTTCCTTTGCCTGAGCCAGGTCGCCCAGGCTCAGCAGCCCGGCATGCCTGGCACGCCGACGCCGCAGCCCTATGCCCAGCCGCAAATTCGCAGCCTGCCGATGACGCCGCAGGGCAGCCCGCCCTTGCTGGTCAAACCCGGCCAGCCCTCCTCGCGGGTGCCTGCGGCCGCTCCCCGACCCTTGCCCAAGGATCAGCCGTTACCGGCACTGGAGACTCAGCGGCGCAGCCAGCAAAGCCACCCTGCGGAGTCTATCGACAGGCCCTGATGGGTTTCAGCAGCAGTAACGGCAGGGCAAGGCTCAGGGCGGCGCTCAGGTTCAGATAGACGTGCCAGGACAGTCCGAAGTAGGCGGAAATACCGCTGTCCAACGCACACCAGACCAAGAGCGCAGCGAACAGCGCTGGTTTGATCAGGCGATGCCCGTGTTGGCGGTAAAGCATCAGCAGAGCGCAGAACAACAGCCCCCAGCTGGCCACCGTCGGGCCGAGCAGGCCAACCATGGTTCGCAGCAGGCCCTGGAACTCGGCCGGGGGAGGGCTGTGGGCGACGCTGGCGTAGAGGTAGTCAAAGTAGCTTTGGGTCAGCGAGGTATGCACGGCGAAGGCCAGGGCCATGCCCAAGGCCACATGGCCCAGGGCCACGGCAAGCAGCCAGCGATAGAGCAGCGTTTGCATGGTGGCTTAGAGGTTCTTCAGGGCGGCTTCCAGCGCCCCGGAGCAGACGGCGATGCCCAAACCCTTGGAGAGGCATTCGAAGCGTTCGCGGTCCTCGCCCTTGCTGGCGAGGCAGTTCTGCAGGGTGATGTGTTTCTTGACCTCGTCCAGGCCTTTGAGGGCTTGTCTGTGTTGATCTGCGGTGATCTTGCCGTCTTTCTTGCGCTCGCCGGCGATTTCCTTGAGGTTGGGGATGTCGATGGCTGTCCAGCGCATCGCTTCACTGCACATCTCTTTATTGGAGGCAGACCTTTTGGCCGGTTTTTTTTCTGCTTCGGGCTCTGAGGCGAAGTCGGGCGCGGCTTCCACGACGGCGGGCTGTTGCCCGTCGCTGCTGTAGCCCTGGCGGATATTGACCGTTTCGACCTGTTGTTGCGGCGTAGGCGGCTGGCTGCCGAAATGCTTCTGGCCGTTCTCGTCCACCCAGGTGTAGACCTGAGCCTGCAGCGGCAGGCTCAGGCCCAGGAGGAGCGCGGGAAGCAATGTGTAGCTGGGCATTGTGAAGTCCTTTTCAAGATGTGGGGGCACTGCTGTGCAGCACGCACCATAAACAGTGGGGCGTGCGCTGCCAAGCTGAGTTACTGCAGTACCTTGAGCAGGAAGGCGTACTCCAGCGCCACATCCTTCAGGGCCTGATAACGGCCGCTCATGCCGCCGTGACCGGCGCCGAGGTCGGTCTTGAGCAACAACAGATTGGCGTCGGTTTTCAGTTCACGCAGGCGCGCTACCCATTTCGCCGCTTCCCAGTACTGCACGCGACTGTCGTTGTAGCCGGCCACGGCGAGGATCGCCGGGTAGCCTTGCGCACGCACGTTTTCGTAGGGGGCGTAGGCCTTGATCCGCTCGTACACCTCGGACTGGCTGGGGTCGCCCCACTCGTCGTATTCGGTCACGGTCAGCGGCAGGTCGGGGTTCTGCATGGTGTTGAGCACGTCGACGAAGGGCACCTCGGCGATGGCGGCGGCGAATAGCTCGGGGCGCTGGTTGAGCACGGCACCGATCAGCAGGCCGCCGGCGCTGCCGCCGCTGATGGCCAGCTGCGCGGGGGTGGTCAGGCCGTCGGCGATCAGCTGCTCGGCGCAGGCGATGAAGTCGCCAAAGGTATTTTGCTTGTGCTCCAGCTTGCCGGCGCGGTACCAGGCTTCGCCCAGCTCGCCGCCGCCACGCACGTGGGCGATGGCGAAGACGAAGCCGCGCTCCAGCAGACTCAGGCGTGCGTGGCTGAACCAGGGGTCGAGGCTCTCGCCGTAGGCGCCGTAGCCATAGAGGTACAGCGGTGCGGGTTTGCCGGCGGCGAACACCTCGCGGCGTGCCACCAGGCTGACCGGCACCTGGGTGCCGTCACTGGCGGTGGCCCAGAGGCGACGGCTCTCGTAGGCGTCGGCATCGAACGGGCCTTCTACCGGCGTCTGCTTGAGCACCTGTTGCTCACCCGTGGCCAGTTCCAGCTGGCGCACCTGGGCCGGGCGGTTGAGTGCTTCATAGCGCAGGCGGATGGCCGGGCTGTGAAATTCCAGGCTGTCCTGCACGTACAGGCTGTAGGCGGCATCCGGCAGCTGCACGGGGTAGGGCGCGGCGCCCTGCGGGTGGACTTCGATGATCGGCAGCCCGCCTTCGCGCAGGCTGAGGACGAACGCCTGCTGGTTGAGGCTGAGGCCTTCGAGCATGCGTTGTGGGTCGTGGCCGATCAGCTCGCGCCAGTGGGCGCGGCCGGGCTTGGCTTCGTCGGCGACATACAGGGCGAAGTTGATCCCGGCCTGGTTGCTGCGGATGAACCAGGTCCATTGGCCGTCCAGCAGGCCGTGATCGACGTCGTACTCGTGGTCTTCCTGGCGCAGTGCCAGGCAGCGGAACTCGCCGGCCGGCGTGTCAGCGTCGAGCACCCAGGCCTCGCTGGTAGTCTTGCTGCCCAGGCTGAGGATCAGTTGGCGCTCGGAGCTGGCGCGGTAGCAGCTGAGGAAGAAGCGGCCGTCGGCCTCTTCGAACACCGGTTCGGCGCTTTCGCTACCCAGCAGGTGGCGGTACAGGCGGTGTGGCCGGTGGGTGTCGTCGAGGGTGACGAAGAACAGGGTCTGGTTGTCGTTGGCCCAGGTCATCTGGCCGTCACAGTCGTCGAACGGCAGTTCGTTGACCTCGCCAGTGCCGAGATCCTTGACGAACAGGCGGTATATTTCGTCGCCGGCGGTGTCCAGGCTGTAGCCGAGCAGGCGGTGATCCGGACTGACGGTGTAGGCGCCGAGGGCCAGGTAGCCGTCACCGGCCAGGGCGTTGGGGTCGAGCAGCAGTTGTTCGGCGTGTTCGTCCACGCTCAGCGAGCCGTCGGCCGGGCGCGGGCAGCGGTAGTGGCGCGGGTATTCATCGCCCGCGGTGGTGCGCTGGTAGTACAGCCAGGGGCCCCAGGGCACGGGCAGGGACAGGTCGGTCTCGCGGATGCGCCCCTTGATTTCCTGGAACAGGCTTTCGCGCAGTGCGGCCTGCTCGGCCAGCTGGGCTTCGAGGTAGGCGTTCTCGGCCTTGAGGTGGTCGAGCACCTCGCTGGCATCGCGCTGTTCCAGCCAGCGGTAGGGATCGGTGCCGGTCTCGCGGCGGGCAATCGGGGCGTCGGTCATGCGGGTTCTCGGCTGCAGGGCGACCACGGGGAGGCGCAGGTCGCGCAAAAGCCGTTATCATAAGCCCCCCTTTGCCGGCCAGGCCACGACACACCATGACCGAACAAGACTATCTGCTCGCCTGGGGCGCCTACGCCGTTGCCGCGCTTGGCTGCCTGCTGGTGTGGTGCCGCATGACCTGCTGGATGTGGCGCTGGCTGCGCGAGCCGCTGCGCGTGCTGGTGGCCGTGCTGCTGCTGACCCCGACCATCGTCGACCCCGCCAAGGAGCTGTTCGCCCCGGCCATCGCCATCACGGCCCTGGACATGCTGTTCAAGGTCGGCAACAACGCCTGGCGTGCAGTGGCCGACCTGGCGATCTACGGTGCCATCGCCTTCGCTGTGTGGCTGGCCTTCTGTGCGCTGCGCTGGCCGCTCGAGCGCTGGTGGCAAGGGCGGCGCACCGCAGCCACGGCGCCGCAGGTGGCCGAGGAAGACGAGCCGACCCTGCGTGAGCTGATGAGTCGTGATGAGCGCTACGACGAGGTCGGTACGCGCATGGATGCCCAGGGCGAGCGGCGTCTGCGCATCGAGCCGCGCCTTTAGCCTCGGCTGCTGGGGCGGATGTTCAGCCTGCGGTGAAATGCCAAGGAGAGCCCATGACCTGTGTGTTCTGCGCTATCGCCGACGGCCGGCAGCCCGCGCATATCCTGTATCAGGATCAGCACTTTCTGGTGCTGCTGGATATTTTCCCGTTACGCCCCAGCCATGTGCTGATAGTCGCCCAGGGTCACGCTCCCTTTCTCGCGGACTTACCTGAGCCACCCAGGCAGGCCCTGCTGGATCTGGCCGACCGAGTGGCCAGGGCCCTGTACCGCAGTGATCCCGGTGTGCTGGGTATCAACCTGCTGCTCAATGATGGCCCGGTGGCCAACCAGCATGTGCCGCACCTGCATCTGCACCTGATCCCGCGCCGCCATGGCGACTTGCCGGCGCTTTGCTGGCGTATCCTCACGCGCTTTCTGCCACTGGGGCGCAAGCGTCTGGAGGCCCGCCTGGCGCGTGAGGCCGATTGCCTGCGCGCGGCGTTGCAGGAGGTCTGAAGTATGTGCGAGCTGCTTGGCATGAGCGCCAATGTGCCGACCGATATCGTCTTCAGTTTCACCGGGCTGATGCAGCGCGGTGGCGGCAGCGGCCCGCACCGCGATGGCTGGGGCATTGCCTTCTATGAAGGGCGCGGGCTGCGTCTGTTCCAGGACCCGCTGGCCAGCGTCGACTCCGAGGTGGCGCGGCTGGTGCAGCGCTATCCGATCAAGAGTGAAACGGTAATCGGCCATATCCGTCAGGCCAACGTCGGCAAGGTCTGCCTGGCCAACACTCATCCCTTCGTGCGCGAGCTGTGGGGGCGCAACTGGTGCTTCGCCCACAACGGCCAGTTGGCTGGCTTCGCACCGGCGTTCAGCTTCTATCGGCCGGTGGGGGATACCGACAGCGAGGCGGCCTTCTGCGACCTGCTCAACCGCGTGCGCGGTGCCTTTCCCGAGCCGGTGCCGGCCGAAGTGCTGCTACCGGTGCTGGTGCAGGCCGCGCAGGAATACCGTGGTAAGGGCGTGTTCAATTGCCTGCTCAGCGACGGCGACTGGTTGTTCTGCTTCTGCTCGACCAAGCTGGCGCAGATTACCCGGCGTGCGCCCTTCGGCCCGGCGCGGCTCAAGGATGCGGACCTGACGGTGGACTTCCAGGCGGAAACCACGCCGAATGATGTGGTGACGGTGATTGCCACCGAGCCTTTGACCGAGAATGAGAGCTGGAACCTGTTCCAGCCGGGGCAATGGAGCCTGTGGCGGCGCGGCGAGCGTATCGCCCATGGGCAGATGGAGGGGTAAGGATGTTTCGAGGTTACTTGCGTCTGCTGGTGTTCGCCTTCGGCCTGCTGGTCGGCGTGCAGGTACCGGGCTTCATCGACGACTACGCCAAGCGGGTGAGCGCCCACCTGGCCGAGTCCGAGCAGAGCCTGCAGGGCTTTCGCGAGACGGCCGCGAAATTCTTCAATGGCGATCTCAAGGCTCTGGTTGCGCATTACCGGGCCAGCACGGACGAGGTGATGCGCAGCGATGCAGAGAGCCTCAATCACCTGGTGAGTCGCTCGCAGTTGCTGGAAGCCGAGTGGCTGGCCATGCAGGGGCCCTGGTATGCCCAGGTGCTGCACCTGAGCACGAACGCCGACCCGGTGTTGCTACAGGAAACCCTGGATGCCTACAGCTACCAGGTGCTGCTGGCGCCGCAGGCCATCGCCTGGGCCTTGGGGGCTGGCCTGATGCTGGCCTGGCTGGCCGAACTGCTGGCTCTGGGCATTGGCTGGACCTTTGGCGTCGGCCGTCGGCACAAGCCAATTGCCTACGAGAAACGCCACTGGCGTTGACCCCTTGTTTGTTTCGCAGTGAAGCCAGCAGCTTGGCGCGCTCGGTCATGGGCGTCCTCGTGCTGAGCGGCTAGCCTGAGGCGAAACAACAAGAGGGTGTGCACATGACGTTTGCCAATCGTGTGGTGTGGATCACCGGAGCCTCGTCGGGGATCGGCGAGGCGCTGGCGCGCGGGTTGCAGCAGCAGGGGGCCCTGGTGATCCTGTCTGGCCGACGTGCCGAGGCGCTGCAGGCGGTGGCCGCCCTGGCGCCGCAGCGTAGCCTGGTGCTGCCCTTCGAAACGACCGATTACGCCGCGCTGGCCGGTCTGGTCGAGCAGGCCTGGGCCTGGCAGGGGCACATCGACTGCCTGATCAACAATGCCGGCATCAGCCAGCGCAGCCTGGCGCTGGACACCCGCTTCGAGGTCTATCGCCAGCTCATGGAGGTCGACTACCTGGCGCCGGTGGCACTGACTCAGGCGCTGCTGCCGCGCATGGTGGCCCGTGGCAGCGGTCAGCTGGCGGTGGTCAGCTCGGTAGCCGGCAAGGTCGGCGCGCCACTGCGTACTGGCTACTGCGGCGCCAAGCATGCAGTGATCGGCTATTTCGAAGCGCTGCGTGCCGAGGTCGAGCAGGCCCACGGCATTGGCGTCAGTGTGATTCTGCCGGGCTCGGTGCGCACCGGGGTGGCGACCAATGCGCTCGGTGGCGATGGCCAGAAGCGTGGTCGTAGCGATGTGAATATCGACAACGGCATGCCCGCCGAGGAAGCCGCGCAGCGCATCATTGCCGGTCTGGCGGCGGGCCAGCGCACCATCGACGTGGCCGAAGGCACCGAGAAAATGGCCCTGCAACTGCGCGCGGCCGATCCGGAGCGGCTGTTCGCCCTGACCGCCGCCGAAGGGGCACGACTGGCGCGCGAGCGGGTCGAGCAGGGCAGTGCCGATATCGACCCGGGCGCAGTGCAGCGGCTGGAGAGCTGATCAGTCCCCGCGGCCATGGGCGGCGGCCGCCAGCTGGCTGGTATCGACCCTGACAAAGGTGGAGTCGCCGATTGCCGTCAGCTGGTCGCCCGCGTAGATCTCGCAGATGACCTGGGTCTTGCGCCCCACATCACCTTCGATGCGGGCGCGCAGCCGCAGCGGCACGCCCATGGGCGTGGGCTTGATGAACTTGATGCCGAGGTTGCCGGTGACGCAGTCGATGCGTGGCAGGCTGCCCGGCTCGCGACCTTCGGCGCGGTAGTGGTAGGCCATGGCCGTCCAGTTCGAGTGACAGTCCACCAGCATGGCGATCAGGCCTCCGTAGACCAGCTCCGGCCAGCCGCAGTGCATGGGGTCTGGCAGATGTTCGGCGATGACGTGAATGCCGTCCTCGTGCCAGCGGCTCTTGACGTGCAGGCCATGCGGGTTGCGGCTGCCGCAGCCGTAGCAGACGCCGTCCGGTGCGGCGGCGTCCTGCAGGGAAAGGTTGTGCATGATCAGGAAACTCCGGAAATGACCTGGCCAGCCTAACGCTTTACCTCCCGTCTGATAATGCACACGGCAAAGTCCGGTGGTTTGGCTAGGCTAAGCTGACCCGTTCTGACCTGCCCTGCAGGGAGAAGCGTCATGCCTGCTCATCATCGATTCGGCTCCTGGTTTCTTGCCCTGCTGATTCTTGCCGGCTGCTCCGAAGAGGACAATGCGCCGGCTACCAGCAGCCCGGCCAACCAGGCTGCCGCACCCAGCGATACGGCCTCTGCTGCGCCGCCCCCCACGCAGCCCGGCGAGGCCGTGTTCAGCACGGAGGAACTCGACCAGATGCTGGCGCCGCTGGCCTTGTATCCGGACAGTCTGCTGGCCCAGGTGTTGATGGCGGCCACTTACCCGGGCAATGTCGCCGATGCGGCGTCCTGGTCGATGGAACACCCGGATGCCAGCGGCGATGAAGCCGTACGCCAGGTAGCGGACCAGCCCTGGGATCCCAGTGTGCAATCGCTGGTGGCCTTCCCGGCCGTCCTGGCTACCCTGGGGCAGGACCCGGCCTGGGTACAGCGGGTGGGCGATGCCTTCCTGGCCCAACCGGATGCGGTCATGGATTCGGTGCAGCGCCTGCGCAGCAAGGCCAAGGCTGCCGGCAATCTGGAGTCCAACGAGCAGCAGAAGGTCAGCATGCAGCCCGCTCCAGCCGACAGCACCGCTTCGGCGGCCGATGTGCAGCAGGCACCGGCACAGACCATCATCATCGAGCCGGCCGATCCGCAGGTGGTCTATGTGCCCAGCTACAACCCCAGCGTGGTCTACGGCACCTGGTCTTACCCCTCTTACCCTCCAGTCTATTACCCGCCGCCGCCGGGCTATTACGTCGGTCATGCATTGGCCGCCGGATTGGCCTTCGGCGCCGGGGTGGCGATCGTCAATTCGTTGTGGGGCGACTGCGACTGGAGCGACCACGATATCGATATCGACGTGCATCGCTACAACGATCTGAATATCAACCGCAAGCTGGAGATCAACCAGAACAAGTGGCAGCACAATTCGCTCAATCGCAATGGCGTGCCCTACCGCGACCGGGCCAGCCGCGAGCAGTTCTCCCGGCGCCTGGATGGAGCGCAGCAACGCGATGCGCTGCGCGGGCATGAGCCAGATCGCCTCGCCGAGCGCGAGCGGGCACGCCAGGCGCTCAACGAGCGGGGTATCTCAGCGCCCGCCAGCAACAATCGAGAAGCCCGCGAACGGGTTCAGGAGATCGACCGTGACCAGGCCCGGCAGCGCCTGGAGCAGCGCCCAGCCAATGGTAGCGAGGCTCGGCCGCGGCTCGAAAACGCCCGCCGCGAACTGAACAACAATCCCCAGGCAGGACAGAAACTGCAGAACAATGCGCAGGTTCGCCAGCAGGTGCGCCAGGCACGGGCGTCGGTTCCGCGTACCCGCGACAACGCCTTTGCCGGTGCGCGCAGTCCCACTCAGGCCAAACAACAAATAAACCGTGGTCAGGTCAGTCGTGCAGCAGCCAGCCGGCCACAAACTGCGCGTGCTGCCGGCCAGCAGGTGCAGCGTGCGCCTCGGGCACATGCCGGCGGCGGCATGCGTCGGCGCTGACAGGAGAATCCTCATGACGTTCCTGCCCCGTACCCTGCTGGCGTTGCTGTTGACCTCTGTGCTGTCTGGCGCCCAGGCGCAGCAACTCTTTTCCAGCCCGCAAAGTGCTGCCGAAGCGCTGATTGACGCGTTGGGCGCCGACAAGGCCGATGCGACCAAGCTGGAGCAACTGTTGGGCGCCGACTGGCAGCAATACATCCCCACCGATGCCATCGAGCGCAAGGATGTCGAGGCCTTTCTCGCCCTCTATCGCGAGGCGCACCACATCCAGGAGGACGGACAGGGCCAGGCCCACCTGTTGGTGGGGGAGGTGGGCTGGGTGTTGCCGTTACCCTTGCAGAAGGAGGCGGGTGGCTGGCACTTCGATACCCAGGCCGCTGCCGAGGAAATTCGCGTACGCCGTATCGGTCGCAACGAAGCGTCAGCCATCCAGGCGGTACGTGCCTATCACGACGCACAGATGGATTACGCCGAAATCGACCGCGATGGCGACGGGGTGCTCGAATATGCGCAACAGTTCGTCAGCAGCGATGGTCTGCATGATGGCCTCTACTGGCCGGACGCCCCCGATACCGAGCAGAGCCCGCTGGGCCCATTGTTCGGTGACGAGCTGCCCGACGGCCAGTGGCATGGCTATCACTACCGCATCCTTGCTGCACAGGGGCCCTCGGCGCCGGGCGGCTCCTACGATTATCGGCTTGGCGACAACATGAGCCGGGGGTTCGCCCTGGTAGCCTGGCCGGCGGAGTATGCCGACAGCGGGGTGATGAGCTTCATGATCAGCCATGACGGCCAGGTGTTCGAGAAAGACCTGGGCCCGGATGGCGGCCAGATCGCCACCGCCATGCAGCGTTTCGACCCGGACAGCAGCTGGCGGGAGGTCGGCGAGAGCGAGCCGTCCACGGCTAGCGCCGAATGACACAACGGGCCCCGAGGGGCCCGTTGGCGGCTTACTTGGACAGGAAGCGCATGCCTTCCTCCAGCCCGCGCAGCGTCAGCGGGTGCATCTGATCGTTGATCAGCTCGCGGACGATGTTGGTGGAGGCCGTGTAGTTCCAGGCGTCCTTGGGGTAGGGATTGATCCAGATGAGCTTCTTGTACTTGTCCATGAAGCGCTTCATCCAGACGTAGCCGGCTTCCTCGTTCCAGTGCTCGACGCTGCCGCCGGGCTGGGTGATTTCGTAGGGCGCCATGGCCGCATCGCCAACGAACACCACTTTCCAGTCCGGACCGTACTTGTGCAGCAGGTCGTTGGTGGAGAAGCGTTCGCTGGTACGGCGCAGGTTGTTCTTCCACACGCTCTCGTAGATGAAGTTGTGGAAGTAGAAGTACTCCAGATGCTTGAACTCGGTCTTGCAGGCCGAGAACAGCTCTTCGCACACCTTCACATGCGCATCCATCGAGCCGCCGATGTCGAACAGGATCAGCAGCTTTACCGTATTCCGGCGTTCCGGACGCATCTGGATATTGAGCAGGCCACCATCTTTGGCCGTGTGGTCGATGGTGCCGCCCAGATCGAATTCTTCCGCCGCACCTTCGCGGGCGAACTTGCGCAGGCGGCGCAGGGCCACCTTGATGTTGCGCGTACCCAGCTCGACCTGGTCGTCGAGGTTCTTGTACTCGCGCTGGTCCCACACCTTCACGGCCTTGCCCTGGCGCTTGCCGGCATCGCCGACACGGATGCCCTCGGGGTTGTAACCGCCGGAGCCGAACGGGCTGGTGCCGCCGGTGCCGATCCACTTGTTACCACCTGCGTGGCGTTCCTTCTGCTCTTCGAGGCGTTTCTTGAATTCTTCGATCAGCTTGTCCAGGCCGCCGAGGGACTGGATCTGCGCACGCTCCTCGTCGGTCAGCAGGCGCTCGAATTCCTTGCGCAGCCAGTCCTCGGGAATCAGCGCTTCGATGTGCTCGTTGAGATTCTCCAGGCCCTTGAAGTAGGCGCCGAAGGCCCGGTCGAACTTGTCGAAGTGACGCTCGTCCTTGACCAGGATCGCCCGGGCGAGGAAGTAGAACTCGTCCATGTCGGCGAACACGACGTTGTGCTTGAGCGCGTTGATCAGGTCGAGCAGTTCGCGCACCGACACCGGCACCTTGGCCGCGCGCATTTCATTGAACAGGTTGAGCAGCATGGCTGCGGACCTCTCGGGATGTACGGACAATCCCCTCTCCCACTGGGAGAGGGTTAGGGTGAGGGGCTAACAGACAACTCGCAGCGGCCCGCTGATCCCTCACCCCCGGCCCCTCTCCCGGCAGGAGAGGGGAGATAAGCCTCAGCGCCCGGCGCGGCGCGCCATAAAGGCCAGGCGCTCGAGCAGCTGCACGTCCTGCTCGTTCTTCACCAGGGCACCGGCCAGCGGCGGGATGGCTTTGGTCGGATCGCGCTCGCGTAGCACGGCTTCGCCGATGTTGTCGGCCATCAGCAGCTTGAGCCAGTCGACCAGCTCGCTGGTGGACGGCTTCTTCTTCAGGCCCGGCACCTTGCGCACGTCGAAGAACACGTCGAGCGCCTCGGCCACCAGCTCACCGCTGATGTTCGGGTAGTGCACGTCGACGATCTTTTTCAGGGTGTCGCGATCCGGGAAGGCGATGTAGTGGAAGAAGCAGCGGCGCAGGAAGGCGTCCGGCAGTTCCTTCTCGTTGTTCGAGGTGATGATGATGATCGGGCGCTGCTTGGCCTTGATCGTCTCGTCGGTCTCGTAAACGTAGAACTCCATCTTGTCGAGTTCTTGCAGCAGGTCGTTGGGGAACTCGATGTCGGCTTTGTCGATCTCGTCGATCAGCAGGATCACCCGCTCTTCGGCCTCGAAGGCCTCCCACAGCTTGCCTTTCTTGATGTAGTTGCGAACGTCGTGAACCTTCTCCGAGTTCAGCTGCGAATCGCGCAGGCGGCTGACCGCGTCGTACTCGTACAGGCCCTGGTGGGCCTTGGTAGTGGACTTGATGTGCCAGGTGATCAGCTTGGCGCCGAAGGCTTCCGACAGCTGCTCGGCGAGCATGGTCTTGCCGGTGCCAGGCTCGCCCTTGACCAGCAACGGGCGCTGCAGGGTGATGGCGGCGTTGACCGCGAGCTTGAGATCGTCGGTGGCGACGTAGGACTGAGTGCCTTCGAACTTCATCTTGTGTTCCTCGAACGGTAACGCGCGGGCAGTGCCCGTCACGGCGAAAACGGAAAGCCCGACTATACCCCGCACCCTGGCGGACTGTGAACGAATACGCGCTATTCAGTCACTGAATGGCGGGTCACGAGTCAATTGCTCATGCGGCATGCCAGGCTGGACGCCGACATGGGCCGGGCATAGGCTTGGCGGTCTCGCTTCTGCCCGCACAAGGATCCTGTCATGAGTCGCATCTTTTCCGACAACGCCCAGTCCATCGGTAACACGCCGCTGGTGCAGATCAACCGTCTGGGCCCCAAGGGCGTGACCATCCTGGCCAAGATCGAGGGGCGCAACCCGGGCTATTCGGTCAAATGCCGGATTGGCGCCAACATGATCTGGGACGCCGAGTCGCGCGGTGTACTCAAGCCGGGCATGACCCTGGTCGAGCCGACCTCGGGCAACACCGGCATCGGCCTGGCCTTCGTCGCCGCCGCGCGTGGCTACAAGCTGGTGCTGACCATGCCGGCCTCCATGAGTCTGGAGCGGCGCAAGGTGCTCAAGGCCCTGGGTGCCGAGCTGGTGCTGACCGAGCCGGCCAAGGGCATGAAGGGCGCCATTGCGGAGGCCGAGGCCCTGGTGGCGGCCAACCCCACGACCCACTTCATGCCGGCGCAGTTCGACAACCCGGCCAACCCGGCCATTCACGAGAAGACCACCGGCCCGGAAATCTGGAACGACACCGACGGCGCCATCGATGTGCTGGTGGCGGGTGTTGGCACCGGCGGCACCATCACCGGCGTTTCGCGCTACATCAAGAACACCCGGCACAAGCCGATTCTCTCGGTGGCGGTGGAGCCGGTGTCGTCGCCGGTCATCAGCCAGACCCTGGCCGGCGACGAGGTCAAGCCGAGCCCGCACAAGATTCAGGGCATCGGCGCCGGCTTCGTGCCGAAGAACCTCGACCTGTCCCTGGTCGACAAGGTTGAACAGGTGACCGACGACGAGGCAAAGGCCATGGCCCTGCGCCTGATGCAGGAGGAGGGCATTCTCTGCGGCATTTCCTGCGGCGCGGCGATGGCCGTCGCCGTGCGCCTGGCCGAGAAGCCGGAAATGCAGGGCAAGACCATCGTCGTGGTGCTGCCGGACTCGGGCGAACGCTACCTGTCGAGCATGCTGTTCAGCGATCTGTTCACCGAGCAGGAGCTGCAGCAATAAGGTCACGACAGCGCTGGGCAGGGGAGCACGGGCGCTATACTCGCGCCCCCCGTGCAGCTCGGTAATTGCGATGTCCGTCGACCTGGCCCGTACCTTTCTTGAAATCGTCCGCTGCGGCAGCTTCGTTGGCGCGGCGGAGCGCCTGCATCTGACCCAGACTGCTGTCACCGCGCGCATCCAGAGCCTGGAAAGCCAACTCAACTGCAGCCTGTTCTTGCGCAATCGCTCCGGTGCCAAGTTGACGTCCAATGGCGAGGCCTTCGTCGATTTCGCCAACCGCATGGTGCAGGCCTGGGAAGCGGCGCAGCAGGAGCTGCCGCTGCCGGAGGACTGCGCGGAGATTCTGCACATCGGCGCCGAACCGAGCCTGTGCAACCCGCTGATGCTCAAATGGGTGTGTGAACTGCGCCAGACTCTGACCAAGCATGCCGTACACAGCCATATCGGCGATGGTGGCAACCTGTTGCAGCGTCTGGAGCAGGGCGGGCTGGACGCCATTCTGGTCTACCAGGCGCAGTATTGGCCGGGCCTGCAGGTGGAGTTGTTGATGGAGGAGCGCCTGGTACAGGTGCGCAATCCGCGTCAGCCCGCGCCCTACGTCTATGTCGATTGGGGCGAGGAGTTTCGTCAGCGCCACAACGCGGCGCTGCCGGGCCATGCGCAGGCGTCAGTCAGCTTCAATCTTGGCCCGCTGGCGCTGCAGTACATTCTGGATGTCGGCGGCAGCGGCTACTTCCGTCGTCGCGTGGTGCAGAGCTACCTGGACCATGGCCTGCTGGAGCTGGTGGAGCAGGCTCCGGAGTTCATGTATCCGGTGTATCTGGTCTACGCCCGCGAGCGGGCTTCACCTGCGTTGCAGCAGGCGTTCGAGTGCCTGCGCCGGGTGGCCATCTCCGACAGCGACTGGTCGCAGCGCTGGAACCCGATGATTTAGTCAGCCAAGGCGCTCGAGCACATCGCGCTGCAGGGCGGCGATCAGGTCGGTCTGGGTGATGATGCCGACCAGCACGCCATTCTCCAGCACCGGCAGGCAATGCAGGCCCTGGCTGGAGAGCAGGGGAATCAGCTCGGCCACATGGGCCTGGCTGTCGACATGGCGCACCGGGCTGCTCATCAGCTCCGCCACCTTGACGCTGCGCCCTGGTCGCCATCGCAACAGGCGGGCGCGTGGTGCCGTTTCGACCAGATCCACCAGGCTGAGGATGCCGACCAGCTGCTGCAGCGCGTCGAGCACCGGCAGGCTGCGCAGACGGTGGTGGCGCAGCATCTCCAGCGCCTGTTCGCGTGTGGCCTCGGGTGACACCCAGCGCAGGTCGCGGGACATGATCTGCCCGGCCAGCAGGGTGCCCATGCCGCGTTTGAGGGCGTGGCGTTCAGTGGCGTGGATCAACTGGGCCAGATCATCGCGGGTGATGTCGACGAACTCGCCGAAGTCTTCCAGGGCCTGATCCAGGTCGGCGTCGGAGATACCAACCCGATAATCCGGCAGGGGATCGCGAGTGTGGTGCAGCTCAGTGCGCTCGGCGCGTTTTGGGTAGCGCACGCCGGTGAGGTTGTTGTAGATCAGCGCACACACCAGCAGGCAGGTGACCGTACCGAAAATCGGCAGCAGCAACAGGAAGCCCTGCTGGCGGATCAGTTCATCGCTGAGCAGCACGCACAGTGACAGGGCGCCTGCCGGCGGATGCAGACAGCGCAGCACGTTCATGGTCAGGGCGCTCAAGCCCAGGGTCAGGGCGCAGGCCAGCAGGGAATAGCCCAGCTGTTGCTGCACGACAATCGCCAGGGCCGATACGCTGAGGTAACTGACCAGCACCGACCAGGGTTGTGCCAGGGCGCCAGAGGGCACCGCGAACAGCAGCACGGCGGTGGCTGCCAGCGGGCCAAGCAGGTGGATAAGCGTCTGTTCCGGGAACAGTTGCAGGCTGAGCAGCAGGCTCAGCGAAAGACCCAAGGCGACGCCAAAGGAAATGCGCAGCCACTCGCGAGGGCGAGTCGGCGACGCGCCTGGGGCAAGGCTCGCAAGCCGGTTGAGCAGGGAGGCAGAGGGATTCATCATCGACCAAACATTGCGCGGGTTCGGCTGCTGCACGAAAAGCGCGCATCCGGCCTGTAAAATGCCTCTTATTGGGGCATTTAACGGGCTGGCGAAGTGTGAAGATCGCTCTTGATCAAGACAAGCTAATAATTTTGCCTCTTTCAATCAAAAATATTGCATTTAAAGGGTTTGGATTGCACCTCAGGCGGTATGCCGGCTGACGAGCGTTCGCGGCTGTCGCACCACCAGCCACAGCGCCACGCCGATCAGTGCGCAGCCCGGCAGATAGTCCCAGGACAGCGGTTCGCCGAGCAGCAGGGCGCCCCAGAGTACGCCGAACGGCGGTATCAGGAAGGTGGTGGTGCTGGCCTTGATCGGACCAATGTCGGCCAGCAAGCGGAAGTACAGGACGTAGGCGAAGGCAGTGCAGACCAGGCCGAGGCCGGCCAGCGATAACCAGAGTGCCGGCCCGCCCCAATTGGCCGGCGGCTGCCAGGCCAGGCTGCCGGCGAACAATGGCAGCTGGAACAGGCTGGCACCGAGCAGGCTGGCAAAGGCCACCAAGCGGTTGTCCAGGCCCAGTGGGCCGATCCAGTTGCGGGTGAGGAAGCCCGCGAAGCCGTAGCAGGTGGTGGCTACCAGACAGGCGGCCGCGCCAAGCAGCAGGGGCAGGTCGAAGGCGACCGGGCCGGTGCGGGTCAGCACGGCCACGCCGAACAGGCCGATGGCCACGCCGGCGGCTTTGCTGGTGGTCATTTTTTCGCTGAAGAACAGCGCGCCGATCAGTACGCCCATCAGTGGCGTGGTGGCGTTGAAGATCGACGAGTAGCCGGCCTGCAGCACAAGAGCGGCCAGGCAGTACATCACCGACGGCAGACCGGCGTTGATCACGCCCAGTAGCAGGCAGGCCCTGAACTTGCCGTGGAATTGCCAGGCCGGGCGCAGCACCAGGAGAAACACTAGCAGGCCGAGGGCGCCAAGTGAGGCGCGCAGGAAGGCGGTGGGCAGGCTGCCCAGTTCCGGCACGGCGATGCGCATGAACAGGAAGCTGGCGCCCCAGATGGCGGCGAGCAGCAGTAGGCGAAGCAGGTCAGCGGGTCTCATGCGGGGGCTCCGGGTGGGAGCCGCCAGATTACGCCGCCGGTCGAGCGGCGCAATCCGCAGATGGTTTTCAAATGGACCATACAGTTGCATGTGCCTGATGGTCGATTGGGTCAATGGTGCCGAGCGTAGGGGTCATTGAGTACGTGCGAAGCGCGAGGCTAACCTGCCAGAGACTCACTGCACTGGAAGCTGACGATGAAAGGCCCGCTGTCTTCGCTCAAAGTCCTGGATTTCTCCACCCTGCTGCCGGGGCCGTTCGCCTCGTTGTTGCTGGCCGATATGGGTGCCGAGGTGCTGCGCATCGAATCGCCGACGCGCATGGACCTGGTGCGCGTGCTGCCGCCGCATGTCGACGGCGTGTCCGCCAGTCATGCCTACCTAAACCGCAACAAGCGCTCGCTGGCGCTGGACCTGAAGCAGCCCGAGGCGCTGAAAGTGGTGCGGCGCCTGGTGGCCGAGTACGACATCGTGCTGGAGCAGTTTCGCCCGGGGGTGATGGACAAGCTCGGTCTCGGTTACGAGGCACTGAAGGCCATCAACCCGCGGCTGATCTATGTCTCCATCACCGGCTACGGCCAGACCGGGCCGTACAAGGACCGCGCCGGACACGACCTTAATTACCTGGCGCTGAGCGGCCTGGCCAGTTACACCGGGCGCCGCGAGACGGGGCCACTGCCGCTGGGTGTGCAGGTGGCGGATATCGCCGGTGGCTCGCTGCATGGGGTGATCGGCCTGCTTGCCGCGGTCATCGCCCGGCAAAGTACGGGGCTGGGGCAGTACGTCGACATCAGCATGACCGACTGCGCCTTCAGCCTACACGCCATGGCCGGCGCCGGCTTCCTCGCCGCCGGCCAGGAGCCGGACATGGAGAACCAGGCGCTCAACGGCGGCAGTTTCTATGACTACTACCGTACCCGCGACGGCCGCTGGTTGTCGGTGGGCAGCCTGGAGCCGCAGTTCATGCAGCAGTTCTGTGCCGCCATCGGCCGCCCGGAACTGGCCGCCCTGGGCATGTCGCCCAAGGATCAGAAGGCGCTCAAGCGCGAGATCGAGATCGAGATCGAGAAGCACGACCTGGCCGACTGGCAGCAGCGTTTCGCCGCCCTGGATGCCTGCGTCGAGCCGGTGCTCAAGCTGTCCGAGGCGGTCGAGCACCCGCAGCTCAAGGCCCGTGGCGTGGTCACCGAGGTGCCGCGCGAGGGTAGGGCAGCGCAACGCCAGCTGGCCTGCCCGATCCGTTTCTCCGCAGGGCTGGAGCCGCCACGGCATATCGGCGTGGCGGTCGGTGCACACGGTGACGAGGTGCTGCGCGAGCTGGGCTATGACGCCGAGCAGATCTCCGCGCTCAGGGCGAGCAAAGCGCTGGCATAGGGGCTCGACGACCTTCACCCACTGCACTAGCCTTGCCTCCTTTTGCCAAGGAGGCGAGCTATGGTCAGGTCGATTTGGATGTCTCTGCTACTGCTTATAAGCACGCTTGCCTTTGCGGAGGAAGACCCTTGCGCCCTGGGTAGTGCGATGGCCACCAGTGGATGCCAAGGGCCCAAGTGGAAAGCCGCTGAGCAGGAGTTGCAGGCCAGTTATGATCAGCAGGTGGCTCGTCTAAAGGAGCAGAGTCCTCATCTGGTGTCGGACCTTGTGCAGGCTCAGCGCACCTGGATCCGCTTTCGCGAGCAGTACTGCAGCGTGTACGCCCGCGACCGGGTGGAGGGCAGCAGCTGGACCGGCTTCTGGGAGGCTGAGTGCATGGCCGACGAGGCGCGCAGGCGCACTCAATCGATCAAGCACATGCTCGAAGTGGGCTATTGACCCGGCGGGTCACTCCACCCGCTGCTCGCCGCTAAACACCAGCGTCGCGCGGCAACGCCGGCAGAAGTAGCGCCGGCCCTTGCTTACCAAGCCGTGGCGTTGTGCGGAGAAGGGGAACTCGCCGTCCGGGCACTGGCACAGGTAGAGGTAGCGGGTGACCTTGCGCCGGCCAACGTCGTAGCTGTGGCAACGATCCGGTGGCAGCTCGTAGACCCCGCGCATGATCAGCTGCCACTCCTCGCCATGCGGCTGGATGCGTGGGCCGAACAGCTGGTGCGCGACCAGGTGGGCGACTTCGTGGGCCACGGTCTGCTTGAGGAAGTGCTCGCGGTTCTCCGCATACAGCTTGGGATTGAAGCGCAGCAGGTTTTCCTGCAGATGCGCGACACCAGCCTTCTGCCCACGCAGCTTGAAGCTGATCTCAGGGCGCGGGAAGGTACGTTTGAAAAAGTCCTCGGCCAGCTGGTAGCAGGCTTCGACGCGGGCATGGAGCAATTCGGGCATGTGCGGATTATGCCGGGCCGCTGCGCCCGATAAAACACGAAGCCGCCCGAAGGCGGCTCCCTGTGGCGGCAGGCCGGAGAACACTCAGTTGGTGTAGACAGGCCCTACACCGAAGCCCCAGAGGATGACCGAGCAGGCAATCATTGCCACCAGCACGACCAGGCCAACGGCCAGTACCGAGCTGGAGAACATGAAGCCCTCATCGGAAGGGATGTTCATGAAGGTCGGAATGCCCGCATAGAGCAGGTAGACCGTGTAGCAGATTGCTGCCGTACCGACGAACATGCCCAGCCACAGGCTGGGATACAGCGCCGCGACACCGCCGACGAACAGGGGGGTGGCGCAGTACGCGGCGAATACCACGCACTGGGTCAGGCTCGGGTTGGAGTCATAGGTGCGCGCCATCCAGTGGATGAACGCCCCCATCACGGCTACGCCGGCGAGCATTGCCAGGTAGGACATGATCGTCATCTGTAGTGCGCTGGTTGCGGTGAGTTTGACCGCCTCGCCGTCGCCGATGCGCCACCCCACTTCGGTAGTGCCGAAGTAGGCGCAGATGGCCGGTATGGCTGCGAGAATCAGGACGTGGGTCAGGTACATGTGGCTGATGGTTTCTTCCTCGCCACGGATTTCCTGCCACTCTTGGTCGGGATGGGTGAAGAGCCCCCAAACATGGTGGATCATGCAGACACCTCCTCTTTTTATTGTCGATCGCCCCGCGGTGGCGCCCGGTGTGCGTGAGCAGCGTCGCCGGGTGCGGGCCGAGTTAAGTGCGACCGTATGCCGCAGTATAGGAGAAGGCTGCAGCCCGCGTGAGTCGTGGCTTTAGAGTGAATCGCTCTCTACAGCTCAGCCGTAATAACGCTCAAGTATTTCCATCGCCAGGTTGATCGATTGCAGGCGGCTGGTACTGCCGCCCCGATCCGGATGATGCTGGCTCACCAGTTGGCGATAGCGTTGTTTGATGGTGGCCAGCTTGAGCGGTTGCCCGTCGTTCAATTCGAACAACTCCAGCGCCGCGCGCTTCTCGTCACCGCCCTGCATGCGCGTCCAGAAGCTGGCCAGCAGCTTTTCCACGTCGTCTGCGCTGGTGTCGCGCAACTGCTGCAGATCGAGGTAGTAGTCTCGCAGCGGGTCATGCTCGGCCAGGCCCTGGCATCCGGGCTGCCAGGGTTGCAAGCGCACGCAGAGCGGGTTGATATCCAGGTGCGCGACCTGGCTATGCCACAGGTGATCGCGTAGCCGGTACAGGGCGTTGAACAGCAGGAAATGGGTGCGAAACAGCACCAGCTTGTCGTCCAGGCCCAGGCTGGGAATGTGCGTGCAATGGCGGGCCTTGAGCTGCTGGATCAGCTGGAATTCGCTGATGCCGGCGGGTTCTGCTCGCAGCAGTTGGTGAAGTTGCTCGGCCAGGTCGAGTGCAGGGTCTAGGTCGTTGTTCATCGGCTGAGCCTAACACGGGCTGTCGTGGCCGGCCTTTGTGCGTAAAATAGCCAGCTTTTCGCCTTCACCTCCCGGATTTTCCCGCACCATGCCCAGCACCCTCTCGGTCAACCAGAACAAACTGCAGAAGCGCCTGCGTCGCCAGGTCGGCGAGGCCATCGCCGATTTCAACATGATCGAGGACGGCGACAAGGTGATGGTCTGCCTGTCCGGCGGCAAGGACAGCTACACCCTGCTGGACATCCTGCTGTACCTGCAGAAGGTCGCGCCGATCCAGTTCGAGATCGTCGCGGTCAACATGGACCAGAAGCAGCCCGGCTTCCCCGAGCACGTGCTGCCGGCCTACCTGGAGTCCATCGGCGTGCAATACCACATCATCGAGAAGGACACCTACTCGGTGGTCAAGGAGAAGATCCCGGAGGGCAAGACCACCTGCTCGCTGTGCTCGCGCCTGCGCCGCGGCACCCTGTACACCTACGCCGACGAGATCGGCGCGACCAAGATGGCGCTGGGGCACCACCGCGACGACATCCTGGAAACCTTCTTCCTCAATATGTTCTACGGCGGCACGCTGAAGGCCATGCCGCCCAAGCTGCTGTCCGACGACGGCCGCAACGTGGTGATCCGCCCTCTGGCCTACTGCCAGGAGAGGGACATCGAGGCCTACTCGGTGATGAAGGAGTTCCCGATCATCCCGTGCAACCTGTGCGGCTCGCAGGAGAACCTGCAGCGCCAGGTGGTCAAGGAGATGCTCAACGACTGGGAACGCAAGAGCCCGGGCCGCACCGAGATCATGTTCCGCGCCCTGCAGAATGTGGTGCCGTCGCAACTGGCCGACCGCAACCTGTTCGACTTCCAGAGCCTGAAGATCGACGACAGCGCCACACCGCGTTTCCTCGATGTGATGAGCCTCTGACCCGCATCTTCAAGGACGAGACATGCGCGACTACCAGTGGATTTACGAGTACTGCCTGAACCGTTTCGGCTCGGTCGAAGCCCTGGAAGCGCGTCTGCCGCAGCCGAGGAGCGCGCAGGAGCTGCGCGACCTGAGCGATGACCGTTACCTGTCGCTGATCTCGCTGCGCATCTTCCGTGCCGGCCTCAAGCACAGTCTGGTCGATGCCAAGTGGCCGGCGTTCGAACAGGCCTTCTTCGGCTTCGATCCGGAAAAAGTCGTGCTGATGGGCGCCGAGCACCTGGAGCGACTGATGCAGGATGCGCGACTGATCCGTCACCTGGGCAAGCTCAAAAGCGTGCCGCGCAATGCCCAGTTCGTGCTCGATGTGCAGAAGGAGAGGGGCAGCTTTGGCGCCCTGATCGCCGACTGGCCGGAGAGCGATATCGTCGGGCTGTGGAAGTACCTGGCCAAGCACGGCAGCCAGCTCGGCGGGCAATCGGCGCCGCGCCTGCTGCGCATGGCCGGCAAGGACACCTTCATTGCCACCGAGGACATGGTCGCCGCGCTCAAGGCCCAGCAGATCCTCGACAAGGCGCCGACCAGCCTGAGAGAGCTGGCCGCCGTGCAGGCTGCCTTCAACCACTGGCACGAACAGAGCGGGCGACCTCTCTGCCAGCTGTCGATGATGCTGGCCTACACCGTCAACCATTGAGCCAGCAGGAGGCTACGCCATGGTGAGCGATATTCTCCGCGTCGCCCAGGCCATTCAGCGTGCCGAACGCATCCTGATCATCACCGGCGCCGGGCTTTCTGCCGATTCCGGCCTGCCGACCTATCGTGGTCTCGGTGGTTTGTACAACGGCCTGACTGCCGAGGGACTACCGATCGAGGCGGCGCTGTCCGGGCCCATGCTGCAGCGCAATCCGGCGCTGTGCTGGAAATACCTGGCCCAGCTCGGCGAGGCTTGCCTGGGCGCGCAGCCCAATGCCGGGCACTTCGCCATCGCCGAGTTGCAGCGCCTCAAACCCGAATGCTGGGTGCTGACCCAGAACATCGACGGTTATCACCGCCAGGCCGGCTCGCCGGTGGAGCGGCTGATCGAGATCCATGGCGAGCTGGCACCGCTGTATTGCCAGTCCTGCGGTGCCGAGGACGCGGAGTTGGCCGCGCATCTGCAGCGACCCTTGCCACCACTCTGTGCCCGCTGTGGGGGCGTGCTGCGCCCACCGGTGGTGCTGTTCGAGGAAATGCTGCCGGAAGATGCCATTGGTCGGCTTTATGATCAGGTGCGGCAAGGCTTCGAGGTGGTGATGGCCGTAGGGACTACGGCGAGCTTCCCCTACATCGTAGAGCCCCTGGCCGAAGCCCGTAGGAACGGCGGGTTCACGGTCGAAGTGAACCCGCAGCAGACCGATGTAAGTCGTTGGGTTGACGCCCGGCTATTGGCGAGAGCCTCAGACGTTTTGCCGGAACTATTGGGTCACATTTCTGGGCATTGAATTTGCAATTCATCGAAGCAGACGGCATATTCCCCCGCCATCAGATAACCATTAGACACGGTCGTGCCCATGCTCAAGCGCTTCGCACCCCTCGTGCCCATTGCACTTACAGTCCTGCTGGCGGCCTGCGCCAGCCAGGCTCCGCAGCCACAAGTCAGCGTGGTGGAGCCGCAATCCCCGGTCGAGTACCTGCCTGAAGAAGACTTCAGCGATGTGACCGACGACCAGCCCTACGAGCTGCCGCAGCTGGCGGACAGCATCCTCAGCGAAGGCCTGTCCCTGGTCGGCACCCGCTACCGTTTCGGCGGCACCTCGATCAAGACCGGCTTCGACTGCAGCGGCTTCATCGGTTACCTGTTCAAGGAAGAGGCGGGCATGCAGCTGCCGCGCTCGACCCGCGAGATGATCAACCTCGATGCGCCGCTGGTGGCGCGCGACGAGCTTGAGCCGGGCGATGTGATCTTCTTCAACAACCGTGGCCGTGGCCGCGTCAGCCATGCCGGTATTTACCTGGGCGATGATCAGTTCATTCACTCCAGCAGCAGCCGCAGCGGCGGTGTACGGGTGGACAGCCTGGAAGACAGCTACTGGAAGCGCAGCTACATGGAAGCCAAGCGCGTACTGGCCCTGGCGCCTGAGCAGAGCGTAGCCACCACTCAGTCCCGCTGAGCTTCTCGCGGGCTTGCGCCCGCGGCAGTGAGCCGGCAGAGTAGGGCGCATCCCGGCCAGGACGCCCGCCCATGCACTCTACGGCTCGCCTCACCCTGCTTGCCTTCGTCGCGCTGTTGAGCGCCTGCGCCAGCAGCCCCCCCTCCGCCCCAGATTACAGCCCCCCACCCGTCGTCGACGCCAGCGCCAACGATGTGCTGATCAGTGCCATCGGGCTGGTGGGAACGCCCTATCGCTATGGCGGCAACACGCCGGACAGCGGTTTCGACTGCAGCGGTCTGATCGGCTACGTCTATCGTAATTCGGCGGGCATCAGCCTGCCGCGCTCGACCCGCGAGATGATCAAGCTGCGTGCGCCCAACGTGGGGCGCGATCAGCTGCAGAGTGGCGACCTGGTGTTCTTCGCCACCAGTGGTGGCGGCCAGGTCAGTCATGCCGGCATTTATGTCGGCGAAGGGCGCTTCGTGCATGCCCCCTCCAGTGGCGGTACGGTACGTCTGGATTATCTGAGCCAGACCTACTGGCAGAAGAGCTACCTGGGGGCCAAGCGGGTCCTGGCGCCGAGCCATCTGGCCCAGCAGCCATGACCAATCGCACGCTCACTCTCGACGACGCGCTGTACCAGTACCTGCTGGACGTCTCGCTGCGCGAGTCGGCGCTGCTCAAGCGCCTGCGCGAGGAAACCGCCCAGCTGTCCACGGCGCACTGGCAGATCGCTCCGGAGCAGGGGCAGTTCATGGCCCTGCTGGTACAGATCAGTGGTGCGCGCAGGATTCTCGAAATCGGCACCTTCACCGGCTACAGCGCGCTGTGCATGGCCCAGGCCATGCCAGCCGATGGCCGCTTGATCTGCTGCGATCTGCCTGGCGAGTACAACAGCATCGCCGAGCGCTACTGGTACGAGGCCGGGGTTAGCGAGCGCATCGAGCTGCGCCTGGCGCCGGCCCTGGAAACCCTCAACGCGCTGGAGCGCGGTGGGCAGGGCGAGAGCTTCGACCTGATCTTCATCGACGCCGACAAGGCCAACTACCCGGTGTACCTGGAGCACGCCCTGGTGCTGGCGCGTCAGGGCGGCCTGATTCTGTTCGACAACACCCTGTGGAGCGGGCGGGTGCTGGAGCAGAGTCCGGACAGCCAGGACACCCGTGCCATCCAGTCGCTCAACCGGGCGCTCAAGCGCGACAGTCGCGTCGATCTCAGCCTGTTGCCGCTGGGCGATGGTCTGAGCCTCTGCCGCAAGCGCTGACGGTGATCCGCCTTCCTCCCCAGCCGGATGTCTGCGAGCTGTGCCAAAGAGCGCTGCCGCTGACCCGTCACCACCTGATCCCCAAGGCGTTGCACGACAAGCCCTACGTGCAGAAACGCTATGCCAAGAGCGAGCGCATCACCGCCACCCTGTGGGTCTGTCGCGCCTGCCACAACCAGATCCACAAGCTTTTCAGTGAGAAGGAGCTGGCGCTGACCTACAACAGCCGTGAGGCGCTACTGGGCGATGAGCGCCTGCGCACCTTCGTCGACTGGCTGGCCAGCAAACCTGCCGGCTTTACCCCGCGACCCTGAGGCTCGTTCTAGAGCTGGCGCATTGACCGCGCCAGGCTCGGCCACTAAGCTGCGCGCCTGCTTCAGGTGCCCCCGCCGCATGCGGTCGAGGGGTGAAACAGGGAAGCCGGTGCGTGCTGCGTAATCGCAACACCATGCCGGCGCTGCCCCCGCAACGGTAGGTGAGTCAAAGGTCGCATCCCGCCACTGTGCTCCGGCATGGGAAGGCGCGGCCCGCAAGCCGCATGGCTTGGCTCACGAGCCCGGAGACCGGCCTGTCGCAATCCACGGCATTGCGGAGGGCGGCGCCGGGCGCGGCTGCCGCGTTTCCGTTCGTTCTCCCAACGCCTTATCCCGCAGTGTCGCGCGGGTGGCGCGACGGAGAACGACAACTTGAGCAAGTCCGATTTGCGGCTGGCGGCGTGCGCGCTGTTCAGCCTTGCCCCCTTTGCCGTGCAGGCGAACCCTCTCAATCTCGATCGGCAGGTGGTCACTGCTACCCGTACCGCGACCCCGCTGGTGGCAATTGCTTCCAGCAGCGTGATCACTCGTGACGACATCGAGCGCAGCCAGGCCACCTCGGTGCCCGAAGTGCTGCGTGGCCTGGCTGGTGTGCAGATCGCCAGCAATGGCGGGCGCGGCAAGAGCACCTCGCTATACCTGCGTGGCGCCAGCGACAAACAACTGCTGGTGCTGGTCGATGGCGTCAGGATCGGCTCTGCTACTTCCGGCAGTGCTGCATTGCAGGACATTCCCCTGGGACTGATCGAGCGTATCGAAGTGGTGCGCGGCCCGCGCTCGGCACTCTATGGTTCAGAGGCGCTGGGTGGGGTGATCCAGCTTTTCACCCGGCGTGGTCAGGGCGAGGGTTTCAAACCCTACCTTTCGCTGGGTGCGGGCAGCCGCTCCAGTTATAGCGGTACTGCCGGCGTGGCCGGGGGGAATGGCCGTGGCTGGTTCGACCTGGGGGTCAGTAGCGACGATACCGCAGGCATCAACGCCCGTGCCTATCGATCCGCAGCGCCTAACGCCTACGAGGCGGACAACGATGGCTACCGCCAGTTTTCTGCCTCACTGCGTGGCGGCTTGCGCTTTGACAACGGCCTGGAGCTGGACGGCAACTGGTTGCAGGGCGATACCCACAGCGACTTCGACAGTCGCAGTTCGCGCGGCACCAGCGGTCGCGACGCATACTCAGATGGCGAGCAACAGGTGCTCGGCGGGCGTGCCCGCTTCAACCCCCTGGACGCCTGGAAGGTCACCTTGCAGGCCGGGCATAGCGAAGAGCGCAGCGACAACTACCAGGATGGCCGTTTCTACTCGCGCTTCGATAGCGAGCGCGACTCGCTGGGCTGGCAGAACGATTTCAGCCTGGGCGACGATCAGCTGCTGACCCTGGGCTTCGACTACCAGCAGGACCGCATCGACACCTCGGACGTCTATGCCGAAGATTCGCGCTTCAATCGCGGTTATTACACCCAGTATCAGGGCCGTTTTGGTCGCCATGGCCTGACTTTCGGCCTGCGTCGCGACGACAACCAGCAGTACGGCGACCACGATACCGGCAACCTCGGCTGGAGCTACGACCTCAGCGACAGCCTGACCCTCAGCGCCGCCTATGGCACGGCCTTCCGTGCACCGACCTTCAACGACCTCTATTACCCGGCCAGCAGCTATACCGCCGGCAACCCGGAGCTCAAACCGGAGGAGTCGGAAAACTATGAGATCGGCCTGCGAGGTACCGCAGGGTGGGGCGAGTGGAGCCTGAACGCCTTCGAGAACCAGATCGACGACCTGATCGTCTGGGCTGGCAGCAGCCCGATGCGCCCAGAGAATGTCGAGTCCGCGCGCATTCGTGGCCTAGAATCGCTGGCGCGTACGCAACTGGCGGACTGGGACCTGAGTGCAACCCTGACCCTGCTCGACCCGCAGGACCGCAGCGCGCAGAACCACGGCCACCAGTTGGCGCGGCGGGCCAAGCGCACCTTCAACCTGGATGCGGATCGCCGTTTGGGTGACTTCGGCGTCGGCGCGACCCTGTTCGCCGCCAGCCAGCGCTTCGACTCCGCCAGCAACGACGAGGAATCGCGCCTGCCGGGCTATGCCTTGGTGGACCTGCGTGGCGAATACCACATCGATGCCGAATGGCGCCTGCAGGCCAAGGTCAGCAACCTGTTCGACCGCGACTACGAAACCGCGCAGACCTACGAACAGCCCGGTCGTGCCTTCTATGTCACCCTGCGCTACCAGGCGCTCTAAGTTAGGAGATCCGTCATGCCGGTACTTTCCACTCGCAACCAGCTGCTGATTGGCCTGCTGCTGGCCCTGCTGATGATCGTCACTCGCGGTCAGCACTTCGCCACGCTGAACCTGCCCAGCGCCAGCTGGGCGGTGTTCTTCCTTGCCGGCGTCCTGCTGCGCCCGCGCTGGGTGTTCCCGGCGCTGTTCGCCCTGGCGACGCTGCTGGACTTCGGCATGGTCGCCAGCGGCAGCGTCAGTGACTGGTGCACCTCGCCCGCCTACTGGATGCTGGTGCCGGCCTACGCCGCGTTATGGCTGGGCGGCCGGCTGTATGCCGGCTGGCATCGCGAGCAGGCCGCCAGTCTGGTGGTATTGGCGGTGACCGTGCTGGTGGCCGCCTTCATCTGCCACCTGCTGTCCAGCGGCGGCTTCTACTTCCTCTCCGGGCGTTACCCGGAGCCGAGCCTGGCAGGCTTCCTGCCGCGCATTGGCCATTACTACCCGCGCTTTCTCGGCAACATGGCGCTGTATGTCGGCATGGCGAGCCTGCTGTATGTCGGCTGGCGCGCGGCTGGCGGCGTGAAGCCACGAGTCGTCGGCTGATGGCGGTGCGCGCGTGCCCGGCCCTGCTGATTGCCGCCCCGGCATCCGGGCAGGGCAAGACCACCGTCACCGCCGCACTGGCGCGTCTGCATGTGCGGGCCGGGCGGCGGGTGCGGGTGTTCAAGTGCGGCCCGGATTTTCTCGACCCGATGATCCTGCAGCGCGCCAGCGGCGCGCCGGTGTACCAGCTCGACCTGTGGATGGTCGGCGAGGCCGAGTCGCGGCGTCTGCTCTGGCAGGCGGCGGGGGAGGCCGACCTGATCCTGATCGAAGGCGTGATGGGACTGTTCGACGGTCAGCCCTCGGCAGCCGACCTGGCGCGGCGTTTCGGCGTGCCGGTACTCGGCGTGATCGACGCCAGCGCCATGGCGCAGACTTTCGCCGCCGTGGCCCACGGTCTGGCCAGTTTCCAGCCGGACCTGCCCTTTGCCGGCGTGCTGGCCAATCGCACCGGCAGCGCCACGCATGCCGAGCTGCTGCGTGTCTGTCTGCCAGAGGTGCTGTCCTGGTATGGCGCCTTGCCGCGCAGCGGCGAGATGGAACTGCCCAGCCGCCACCTGGGCCTGGTGCAGGCCGAGGAGCTGCCTGATCTGGATGCGCGTCTGGATGCCGCCGCCGACGCCCTACTGGCCAGCGCCGGGGCCGTGCTGCCGGCGCCGGTGAACTTTGCCGCGCCATCCGCCGCACCGCTTGAACCCTGGCTGCGCGGTGTGCGCATCGGCGTGGCGCGCGACAGCAGTTTCGCCTTCCTCTACCAGGCCAACCTCGACCTGCTGCAGGCGCTCGGCGCCGAACTGGTGTGCTTCTCGCCGCTGACGGACGCCACCCTGCCGGCGGTGGATAGTCTGTACCTGCCCGGCGGCTACCCGGAACTGCATCTGCATCAGTTGGCCGGCAATCAGCCGATGCTGGCGGCGATCCGTGCCCATCACGCGGCAGGCAAGCCGATCCTCGCCGAATGCGGCGGCATGCTCTATCTGCTGCAGGCGCTGACCGACCAGCAGGGCGAGCGTGCCGAACTGGCCGGGCTGTTGCCGGGGGAAGCGACGATGCAGCCGCGTCTGGCGGCGTTGGCGCTGCAGCACGTAGAGCTGCCGCAGGGCCGCCTGCGCGGGCATACTTACCACCATTCGACGCTGGACTGCCCATTGCAGCCCCGCGCGCGGGGCGCCTGCCCCAATCAGCGACGCACAGCCGAAGCGGTCTACCAGATAGGGCGCCTCACGGCGTCCTACATCCACTTCTATCTGCCGTCCAACCCGCGGGCGGCGGCCGAGCTATTGCTGCCATGACCGATCACGCCTACCGCCCCGAGGACCGCGCCGCCGTTTACCGCGCCATTGCCGAGCGCCGCGACATGCGCCACTTCGCTGGTGGCAAGGTGGCGCCGGAGCTGCTGCAGCGTCTGCTGGCGGCGGCGCACCAGGCGCCCAGCGTCGGCCTGATGCAGCCCTGGCGCTTCATTCGCATTACCCGGCCGCAGCTGCGCGAGGCCATTCATGGCCTGGTCGAGGCTGAGCGGGTGCGTACCGCCGAGGCCCTGGGCGAGCGCAGCGACGCGTTCATGCGGCTCAAGGTCGAGGGCATCCGCGATTGTGCCGAACTGCTGGTGGCGGCGCTGATGGACGGTCGCGAGGCCTATGTGTTCGGCCGCCGCACCCTGCCGCAGATGGACCTGGCCTCGCTCAGCTGCGCCATCCAGAACCTCTGGCTAGCGGCGCGCGCCGAGGGCCTGGGCATGGGCTGGGTATCGCTGTTCGAGCCCGAGGCCCTGGCCGAGCTGCTCGGCATGCCGCCGGGCAGTCAGCCGGTGGCGGTACTGTGCCTGGGGCCTGTGCATGAGTTCTACGAACGGCCGATGCTGGTGGAGGAGGGCTGGGCCCACGAGCGGCCGCTGGCGGAGCTGCTGTTCACCGACCACTGGGGGCAGCGATGAGCCTGGTGCTGGCGGTACTGGCCGGGCTGGGCCTGGATGCCTGGCTCGGCGAGCCACGGCGCTGGCACCCGCTGGTGGGCTTCGGCAACCTGGCCCAACGCATTGAACAGCGGCTCAATTCCGGCGGGCGTGGCTGGCGCAGCCACGGCGTCACCGGCTGGTGCCTGGCGGTGCTGCCGGCGGTCCTCCTGGTCTGGCTGCTGGCGCTTTCCAGTCTGGGCTGGCTGGTCGAGATTCTTGCCCTGTACTTCGCCCTTGGCTTGAAGAGCCTGGCCCAGCATGCCCAGCCGGTGGCCCAGGCCTTGCGCCTGGGACAGCTGGACGAGGCGCGTCGACGCGTCGGCTACCTGGTCAGCCGTCGCACCCGCGAGCTGGACGCCACCGCCGTGGCCCGCGCCGGCACCGAGTCGGTGCTGGAGAACGGCTCCGATGCCGTCTTCGCCGCGCTGTTCTGGTTCTGCCTGCTCGGTGCGCCGGGCGTGGTGCTGTATCGCCTGAGCAATACCCTGGACGCCATGTGGGGCTATCGCAACGAGCGTTTCGAGCGTTTCGGCTGGGCGGCGGCGAAGATCGACGATGCACTCAACTATGTGCCGGCGCGCCTGGTGGCGCTGACCTATGCGCTGCTCGGCCAGACGCACCGCGCCATCCGCTGCTGGAGCGCGCAGGCGCCGCACTGGGACAGCCCCAACGCCGGCCCCGTGATGGCCGCCGGTGCCGGTGCGTTGGGCGTGTGCCTGGGCGGCGCGGCGATCTACCACGGCGTCGAGGAGCAGCGCCCGCAGCTGGGCGAGGGCAGCGAGGCGCAGGCGCGGGATATCGAGCGGGCACTGAATCTGGTGTATGCCGGCGTGGGCCTGTGGCTGTTGGTATTGAGCGTGGGAGGAGTCTGGCTTGCTTGAGCATGGAGGTCGTTTGCGCCTGGCGGCGCAGCAATTCGGCATCGAACTGAACCAGTGGCTGGACCTGTCCACCGGCATCGCGCCCTATCCCTGGCCGCTGCCGACGATCTCGGTGGGCGCCTGGAATCGCCTGCCGGAACTGGACGATGGCCTGGAAGCCGCCGCGCGCGACTACTACGGCGTGCAGGCGCTGCTGCCGGTCGCCGGCTCGCAGGCGGCCATCCAGGTGCTGCCGCGGCTGCGTGGCGAGTCGCGGGTCGGCATCGTCGCACCGGCCTATGCCGAACATGCCCAGGCCTGGCGCCGCGAGGGCCATCGCCTGCAGGAGATCAGCGAGGGCTCCGTGCATCGTGCGCTGGAGCGTCTGGATGTGCTTGTCGTGGTCAACCCCGGCAACCCTACTGGGCGGCGGATCGAGACGGAGCTCTTGCTGAGCTGGCAGGCGCAGCTGGCCGCGCGCGGTGGCTGGCTGGTGGTGGACGAAGCCTTCATCGACTGTACACCCGAGCTGAGCCTGGCTGCCCATAGCCCGCTGCCGGGGCTGATCGTGCTGCGCTCGTTCGGCAAGTTCTTCGGCCTGGCCGGCATGCGCCTGGGCTTCGTGCTGGCCGAACAGGCGCTGCTGGATCGTTTGGATGAACAACTCGGCCCCTGGGCCGTGGCAGGGCCGACCCGCGAGGTGGCGCGCGCAGCGCTGCTCGACGTTGTGCAGCAGGAGTACCAGCGCCAGCGCCTGCAAGCCGACGGGCTGCGCCTGGCGGTGCTGCTCAGCCAGTACGGCCTGCCACCGGCCGGCGGCACCTCACTGTTCCAGCTGGTGCTGCACGAGCGGCCGCCCGAACTGCACGAATTCCTCGCCCGGCGCGGCATCCTGGTGCGGCTGATCACTGCGCCGCCAGGGCTGCGTTTCGGTCTGCCGGGCGACGAGGCGGGCTGGGCACGGCTGGAGCAGGCGCTCAAGGAGTACCGTTCGTGACCGCGACGCTCATGGTCCAGGGCACCACCTCCGATGCCGGCAAGAGCACCCTGGTGACCGCCCTGTGCCGCTGGCTCAAGCGCCAGGGCGTCAGCGTGGTGCCGTTCAAGCCACAGAATATGGCGCTGAACAGTGCGGTGACCGCCGATGGCGGCGAGATCGGCCGTGCCCAGGCGGTGCAGGCCCAGGCCGCCGGGCTGGCACCGCATACCGACATGAACCCGGTGTTGCTCAAGCCCAATTCCGACACCGGCGCCCAGGTGATCATCCAGGGCCGCGCCGTCGGCAACATGCACGCCGTGGCCTACCACGACTACAAGCGCGTCGCTCGCGAGGCGGTGCTGGCCTCCCACGCGCGCCTGGCTGCGCAGTACCCGGTGGTAATGGTGGAGGGCGCCGGCTCGCCGGCCGAGATCAATCTGCGCGAAGGCGATATCGCCAACATGGGCTTCGCCGAGGCGGTGGATTGCCCGGTGCTGCTGATCGCCGATATCGACAAGGGCGGCGTGTTCGCCCACCTGGTCGGCACCCTGGACCTGCTCTCGCCGAGTGAGCAGGCGCGGATCAAGGGCTTCGTCATCAACCGCTTTCGCGGCGACATCGCCCTGCTGCAGCCCGGGCTGGACTGGCTGGAGCAGCGCACCGGCAAGCCGGTGCTCGGCGTGCTGCCTTACCTGATGGACTTCCACCTGGAGGCCGAGGACGCGGTGCAGGTGCTGCAGCCGGACAAGGAGCGCGAGGTACTGCGCGTGGCCGTGCCGGTGCTGCCGCGGATCAGCAACCACACCGACTTCGACCCGCTGCGCCTGCACCCGCAGGTGGATCTGCAGTTCATTGGCCCCGGTCAGGCCATGCCACCGGCCGACCTGATCATCCTGCCCGGCTCGAAGAGCGTGCGTGCCGACCTGGCACGCCTGCGCGAGCATGGCTGGGACGCCGCCATCGCCCGCCACCTGCGTTACGGCGGCAAGGTCCTCGGCATCTGCGGTGGCCTGCAGATGCTTGGCATGCGCATCGACGACCCCCATGGCCTGGAAGGCGAGGCCGGCAGCAGCACTGGTCTCGGCCTGCTCGACTACGCCACGGTGCTGGAACCGGAGAAGCAGCTGCGCAATGTGCGTGGGCGCCTGAGCCTGGGCGAGCTGGAGGTCAGCGGCTACGAGATTCATGCCGGGGTCAGCCATGGCCCGGCGCTCGCTTCGCCTGCGGTGCAGCTGGATGATGGCCGCCGTGATGGCGCCATCAGCGCCGACGGCCAGATCATGGTCACCTACCTGCATGGCCTGTTCGAGCAACCGGCCGCCTGCGCCGCACTGCTGCGCTGGGCTGGCCTGCGCGAGGCGCGGCAGGTGGATTACCATGCCCGCCGCGAACGCGATATCGAGCGCCTGGCCGACCTGGTCGAGGCGCATCTGGACACCCGCAAGCTCCGCGAGCTATGCGGGCTGTAGCTGTTGTGGGAGCGGCTTCAGCCGCGATGCGGGCTGAACCCGCCCCCGCTGTTTTCCGAGAGGGCTCTTCATGCTTGATCTGATCCTCGGTGGCGCCCGCTCCGGCAAGAGCCGGCTGGCCGAACAACTGGCCCGGCACAGCGGACTGGCCGTCACCTATATCGCCACCAGCCAGGCGCTGGATGGCGAAATGAGCGCACGCATCGCTCATCATCGCGAGCGGCGTCCGGCCGAGTGGGCACTGGTCGAGGAGCCCGTCGAACTGGGCCGGGTGCTGCGCGAACAGGCTGCCCCGGAGCGCTGCCTGCTGGTCGACTGCCTGACCCTGTGGCTGACCAACCTGTTGATGCTGGACGACGACACCCGCCTGGCCATGCAGCGCGATGCCTTTCTGGAGAGCCTGGGCGAGCTGCCGGGACGCATTATCCTGGTCAGCAACGAGACCGGCCTGGGCGTGGTGCCGCTGGGCGAGCTGACCCGCCGCTATGTCGACGAGGCCGGTTGGCTGCACCAGGCCGTGGCCGAACGGGCCGAGCGCGTACAGTTCTGCGTGGCCGGCCTGCCGATGTTGCTCAAGGGAGAGCCGCTATGACCGCTGCACTCTGGTGGCTAGAGCCTTGCCGCCAGCCTGATGCCAGAGCCGAGGCCGCCGCCCTGGCGCGCCAGGCGCAGCTGACCAAACCGACCGGCGCCCTCGGTGCGATGGAGACGCTGGCGGTGCGCCTGGCCGCGTTGCAGGGGCGGGAGAAGCCGGTGATCAACAACCCGCAGCTGGCGCTGTTCGCCGGCGACCACGGGGTGGTGGCCGAGGGCGTGTCTGCCTACCCGCAGGCGGTCACCGCGCAGATGTTGGCCAACTTTGTCAGCGGCGGTGCGGCCGTCAGCGTGCTGGCGCGCGAGCAGGGCATGCCGCTGCGCCTGATCGATCTGGGCACCATCGACCCCGAGCTGGCGCTGCCCGGTGTGCGCCACCTGCGCCTGGGCGCCGGCACCGCCAACTTCGCCGTCGAAGCGGCGATGACTGCCGAGCAATGCAGGGCCGCGCTGCAGGCCGGTCGCGATAGCGTGCTGGAGGCCCAGGCCGCCGGCTGCGACCTGTTCCTCGCCGGCGAGATGGGCATCGGCAATACCAGCGCCGCCACGGCGTTGGCTTGCGCCCTGAGTGATCTGACGCCGATGCAGCTGACCGGCCCCGGCACCGGACTGGATGGCGCCGGCGTGCGTCACAAGCAGGCGGTCATCGAGCGCGCCCTGGTCCTGCATGGCGCGCAGCTGGGTGAGCCGTTCGAAGCCTTGCGCCGGGTTGGCGGCTTCGAGCTGGCGGCCCTGGCTGGAGCCTACCTGACCTGCGCCCAGCTCGGCATCGTGGCCGTGGTCGATGGCTTTATCTGCTCGGCGGCGGCGCTCTGCGCGCTACGCCTGAACCCCAGCGTGCAACCCTGGCTGCTGTTCGCCCATGCCGGCGCCGAGCCGGGCCATGCCGCCGTGCTGGCCGAGCTGGGCGCCGAGCCGTTGCTCGACCTTGGCTTGCGCCTGGGTGAGGGCAGTGGCGCGGCCCTGGCGCTGCCGCTGATCAAGCTGGCCTGTGCGCTGCACGGCAGCATGGCAACCTTTTCCGAAGCACTGGTCGAGGACCGTTCATGACTCTTTTCCTGGATATGCTGCGTCATGGCACCACCGTGGCAGGCCCCGGTTTTCGCGGCAGCAGCGACGATGCCCTCAGCGAGCAGGGTTACCAACAAATGCACGATGCGTTGGCCGGCCAGGCTGGCTGGGACCTGGTGATCAGCTCGCCGCTGCAGCGCTGCGCCGTCTTCGCCGCGCAATATGCCGAAGCCAATAGTCTGCCGCTGCGCATCGAGGCGGACTTGCGCGAGCTGCATTTCGGCGCCTGGGAAGGGCGCAACTCGGCGGAAATCCTGCTGGAAGATCCCGAGGCCCTGGGCCAGTTCTGGAACGATCCCTATGGTTTCACACCGCCCGAAGCCGAGCCGGTGCGTGACTTCGCCAACCGCGTACTCGGCGCTGTCGAGCGTCTGCAGGCTGAGCTGGCGGGCCAGCGGGTGCTGCTGGTGACCCATGGCGGGGTGATGCGTCTGCTGCTGGCGCGTGTCCGTGGCCTGCCGGAAAACCAGCTGCTACAGGTGGAAGTCGGTTATGGCGCGTTGCATCGCCTGCAGGTCGGTGCGGGCCTGGCGTTGAGCGAAGCCTGATGTTGCCGCTGCCGGCGCTCATTGCCCTGCAGTTTCTTACCCGCCTGCCGGTAAGCCTGCCGGGCATGCCTGCGCCCGAGCAGATCGGCCGCTCGCTGCTCTGGTATCCGGCGGTCGGGGTGCTGATTGGCGCACTGCTGCTGGGGTTGCACGCCGTGCTCGGCACGACACCGACCTTGCTGCAGGCGGCGATTCTGCTGGCGGTCTGGGTCGGACTCTCCGGTGGCCTGCATCTCGATGGTCTGGCCGACATGGCGGATGCCTGGGTGGGCGGCTATGGCGACCGTGAGCGCACCCTGGCGATCATGAAGGACCCGCGCAGCGGGCCGATTGCCGTGGTGCTGCTGGTGCTGGTGTTGCTGCTCAAGTTCGCCGCGCTGGTGGTGCTGCTGGAGCAGGGAGCCTGGGCCGGGTTGCTGTTGGCGCCCTGGCTGGGGCGGGCCCTGTTGCCGCTGCTGTTGCTGACCACGCCCTATGTGCGCGCCGGCGGCCTGGGCGCGGCGCTGAGCGAGCATCTGCCGCGTGAGCGCCTGCCCTGGGTGCTGGCTGCGCACGCTCTGGCCATGCTGTTGCTAGGCTGGGGTGCTGTGCTCGCCCTGCTGGTGGCTGCCCTGGTGTTCTGGCGGCTGCGTCGGGCCTTTATCGCTCGCCTGGGCGGCACCACGGGTGATACGGCGGGGGCTCTGCTGGAACTGGTGGAGTGTGCCGTGCTGCTGGCCCTGGCGCTGGTGTAAGCCCTTCCCGCGCGCCATCCGTTCAGCTGTGCTGCCGGCTTGCCCGGCAACTGTATCTGTCTGCTCGCTTGATGCGGGTATATACCTGTATCCATGTTGCCGACCCACTGCCTCTGCACCAAATTGCGCCGCGCCAGTCGTGGTGTGACCCGCCTGTACGACGACGCCCTGGCGCCGGTCGGGCTGAATGCCGCGCAGTTTTCCCTGTTGCGCAATCTGCAGCGCCTCGGGAAGCCAAGCATCACAACCCTGGCCGAGGCCATGGGCCTGGATCGCAGCACCCTGGGGCGCAACCTCAAGGTGGTGCAGGGCATGGGCCTGGTGGATTTTGGCGAAGGAAGCGACCAGCGCAGCCGACAGGTGGCGCTGAGCGAGGCTGGCCAGCGGTTGCTGGAGCAAGGCGCGCCGCTGTGGGAGCAGGCTCAACAGGCACTGGCGAAGCGCCTGGGCGCGGACAAGCGGGCGCAGCTGATGCTGCTGCTCGATGATCTGGAAACCATCGATTGACGGGCGCGGCCCGCGGAGACGACGCAGATGAATGATTCCACGCACGGCGCATCCTGGCGCACGGCGGGCTGGGTGCTCCTCGGCGCATCGCTGGTGTTGGCCTTGTCCCTGGGCATCCGCCACGGCTTCGGCCTGTTCCTGGCGCCGATGAGCAGCGAATACGGTTGGGGCCGCGAAACCTTCGCCTTTGCCATCGCCCTGCAGAACCTGATCTGGGGCCTGGCTCAGCCGGTGACCGGCGCCATCGCCGACCGTTTCGGCGCGCGGCGGGTGATCGTCGTGGGTGGCCTGCTGTACGCCGTCGGCCTGGGGCTGATGGCCGGTTCCGACTCGGCCTGGTCGCTGTCGCTCAGTGCCGGCCTGCTGATCGGTATCGGCCTGTCCGGCACTTCGTTCTCCGTGCTGCTCGGCGTGGTCGGCCGCGCACTGCCGCCAGAGAAGCGCAGCCTGGGCATGGGCATCGCCGCGGCGGCCGGCTCTTTCGGCCAGTTCGCCATGCTGCCGGGCAGCCTGGGGCTGATCGGTTGGCTGGGCTGGTCCTCGGCGCTGTTGGCGCTGGGCCTTCTGGTGGCCCTGATCGCGCCGCTGGCGCTGATGATTCGCGATCAGCCGCTTCCGGCAGCCAGCGGCACCGAGCAAAGCCTGGGCCAGGCGCTGCGCGAGGCTTGCAGTCACTCGGGCTTCTGGCTGCTGGCGCTGGGCTTCTTCGTTTGCGGCTTCCAGGTGGTGTTCATCGGCGTGCACCTGCCGTCCTATCTGGTCGATCAGCATCTGCCGGCAACCGTCGGCACCACGGTGCTGGCGCTGGTGGGGCTGTTCAATATCTTCGGCACCTACGTGGCCGGCTGGCTCGGCGGGCGGATGTCCAAGCCGCGCCTGCTCAGCGGCTTGTACCTGTTGCGCACGCTGGTGATTGTCGCCTTCGTCTACTTGCCGCTGACCGAGTGGAGCGCCTATGCCTTCGGCATGGCCATGGGTTTCCTCTGGCTATCGACCGTTCCGCTGACCAATGGCACGGTGGCCACCCTGTTCGGCGTGCGCAACCTGTCGATGCTCGGTGGCATCGTCTTCCTGTTCCACCAACTGGGCTCCTTCCTTGGCGGCTGGCTGGGTGGCTATCTGTACGACCACACCGGCAGCTACGACGTGGTCTGGCAGTTGGCGATTCTCTTCGGGCTGCTGGCGGCGGCGCTCAACTGGCCGGTGCGTGAGCAGCCGGTGGCGCGCCTGCGCGCCGGGGAGCTGGTGTGAGTCGCAAGGCCCTTGCCAGTGGCGGCCTGCTTCTGTTCGCCGCCCTGCTGGCGCTGGCCTGGTGGGGCTGGAGCCAAGGTGGCCTGGCCTTGCTGCAGATAGGCATGAGCCTGTGCTGAGGATTGCCCGTGAGCGCCTGGGCGAGTAGCGTGGAGGTCTTGCTGCCTTGGAGGTTGTTCCGATGATGACGCGATTCGCCGCGCTTGCTCTATCTCTGTCTGCCATGCCGCTGTGGGCGGCCGAGTGCCCGCCCTTGCTGAAGGATCAGGCGCCACTGCAGCATTTGCGCAGCAAGGAGCAGATCGACTTGTGCCAGCGTTTTGCCGGCAAGCCGCTGGTGGTGGTCAATACCGCCAGCCACTGTGGTTTCACGCCGCAGTTCAAAGGGCTCGAAGCGCTTTACCAGCGCTACAAGGATCAAGGCTTGGAAGTGTTGGGCGTGCCTTCCGATGATTTCCGCCAGGAGGCCGACACCACCGAGGAAACCGCCAAGGTGTGTTTCATCAACTACGGCGTGACCTTCGCCATGAGCGAGCCGCAGCCTGTCAGCGGTGCGAACGCGGTTCCGCTGTTCCGCGAACTGGCCGAACAGAGCAGCGCGCCACGCTGGAATTTCTACAAGTACGTGGTGGGCCGCGACGGCAAGGTAGTCGCCAGCTTCTCCAGCCTGACCAAGCCGGACGACGAGGATCTGATCGCCGCGGTGGAACAGGCCATCGCTCAGCCGCAGGTGCCGGCGACGCAGTAATGCTCAGGCAAGAAAAAGCCGGGCTACTGCCCGGCTTTTTTGTGGCCGCGAACCGCACTTAGAAGCGGTAGGTGGCCTGCACACCCAGGCCGTGGGCGCTGTTGTTGTACTCGGCGCTGAAGCCTGGAGCGATGTCCACGCCAGCCAGTTCGGTGGCTTCCTGGTTGACCTTGGCCGGGTTTTCCTTGAGGTAGGAGTAGGCCACGTCGACGGTCAGGTCGTCGCTGGGCGACCAGCCGGCGCCGATGGAGAACACCTTGCGGTTGCCCACTGGGATGCGCACGGTACGGTGGGCGTTTTCGGCCGGAGACGGGTCCAGAGCCAGGCCGGTACGCAGGACCCACTGCGGATTCAGCTGGTAGGAAGCGCCGATGGCGTAGGACCAGGTGTCGTGCCACTTCAGCTCTTCGGTGACTTCACCCAACAGATTGGCCGGAGTGCCCTCGTTTTCCACGACGATGGCGTCCAGACGGCTCCAGCGCGTCCAGGTGGCGCCGGCGAACAGGGTCCAGCGGTCATCCAGCTGGTAGGCAAAGGAGGTGTCGACGCTTTCCGGTGTGGTGAAGTCCAGAGTGGCGTCATAGCGGCCATTGAACAGACCAATCAGGCCGTTGCCGCCGCTGACCTTGGTACGGCCTTCGAGGGTGTAGTCGACCTTGGAGTGGTAGGTCAGGCCCCAGGTCAGCTGGTCGGTGACATCGACCATCACGCCAGCGTTGAAGCCGTAGCCGACGTCGTCACCCTTGATGCCCAGCTTGGCTTCGCCGGTGCCGCCCACGGCCGTGTTGTCCAGGCGGTTGATCAGGGTGCCCTTGATCTTGTTGATGGTCGGGCCGAAGCCGACAGATACGCGGTCATTGATGCGGTAACTCAGGGTCGGTTGCAGGGTAAGCACTTCCACCTTGCTGGTCAGGCCCTTGTAGCGGCCGCCGAAGCTCTTCTCGTAATCGCTGACGAGTGCATAGGGCACGTAGAAGCCCAGGCCCCAGCTCCACTTGTCGTCAATCGGGCTGGCGTAGTAGCCGAACGGCACGGCGGCGAAGGGCACCATGTCGCCTTCGGCTGTTTCGTCGCTGGCGTCATCGATATCGATTTTGGCGTCGATCACGGCCAGGCCACCCGTGACTTGGGCGCGGTCCAATTTGCTCAGGCCGGCCGGGTTTCCGTACAGCACGGAGGCGTCGTTGGCGGAGGACGCACGACCGGCGAAGGAGGTGCCCATACCGCTGACGCTTTGTTCGTTGATGGCAATTCCGTTGCCCAGGCTGTGAGTGGAGATCGCACTGACGGTCAGGGCGAGAGAGGTCTTCAACCAGAGGTTTTTCATTAGGGTGCTCACGAACGGCTGGAACAAGGGGCGGCAAACTATAGGTTTTGCCATGGCTTGCCAACCGCTCTGGAATGCCTTTTTCGTGAAGATTCGTAATCGTATTGGGGGTGTGCTTTCGGTCTTTTTGTTGACCGCTTAGTCAGTGGTCGTTCAGGCGGCGCGGTACTGTTCGGCAACGCAGTGCTGCCAGGCCTGAATGAAGTCGCGCAAGCGGCCATGCGGACGAAAGACCTGGCGCCAGACCCGGGCCATGCCATGCAGATCATCGGCGGCTGGCAGTGGAGCCTGCTCGGTTTCGATCAGCAGCCAGGCGATGGCGGTGGCGTAACGCAGGTTGACGGCCAGTTCCAGGTGGGGGGCGGCGAGAAAGGCGTGCTGACTGGCCAGGCCACGTACCAAGCTGGCCAGATCCGGGTCGTGCGCCAGGTGTTGGTCCCAGAGCCGGTGATGGCGTGTTTCGCTGATGTGGTAGAGGCCGTGTCCGTGCGGGTCACTGAGGGCATGACCAAGCGCCGACTGGCTTGCGGCACTGCCAAGCAGGAGGGCTTCGGCGCTGGCTGAGTGGCGCCCTAGATAGAGCAGGGTAGGGCGGATGACGTGTTGGCGTAGTTCGCTGGCGGCAATTCCCATAATCCCCTCGCTTAGGGTTCCGGTGGGGCCAGTGCCTGGCAGCTGTTCTTGATTCTAATAAAGGCCCCACCGGGAGCGGGGTTAGCCGCTCGATTTGAAGTGTAGTGCTACAAACCGGTTGTAAAGGGCTGTTTTTAAACTGTTTAAGGCTTTTGGTTGAGGCTTATATACCGGCTAGTGATTAGTGAGCCGTGTTTTGCATAAGGGCTAGCCCCCTGTTGGGTATGAGGGACTTGATGGGTTCGGCCTTCAGGTAGGGAAGGCCACAGCGCCGGCTTTGGTGTTGTTGCCGATGTTTGCTGCACACTGGCGCCGGCTTTGCGCTGCCTTCAGTTGCCTGGCCGACCGTCGGATAGCCACGGCCCGGGCACTTGGTAGTTGATCGCAGCGGCGATGCGCTGCTGCGATCAATCTCGCGGGTTGGCTCAGCGCCCTGGCATCAACATGAGCCGCTTGCTGCCGTAGACCTTGTCGAGGTTACCGCTCTGGAAGGGGAAGCTCATGTAGCCGCCCTTGAGCCAGGCCTCGATGCCGTCGGCGTAGTGCGGGCTGGCCGGGTTGCCGGACTGGCCGGAGCTGTTGACGCCGATCATCGGCTCGGGCAGGCCGAAGTCGACGATGATGCGCATGGCGGGGATCAGCCATACGTCAAAGTTGTTGCCCCATTCGTAGGCGGCTACGTTGAGGGTGCCGTGGTCGCCGCCGGCCGGGTAGGGGCCGCGGTCCAGGTAGCCCTTGATCGAGCCGATCGCGCTGCGCTGGCTGGCGCTCAGGTAGGGCGCCATCTTGGTCGCGTTGCTGGTCCAGCGGTACTGGTGCAGCGCGCCCCACTGCCAGGTGCTGCGGTTGGTGCCGAGTTTGCCTTCCAGGTAGGTGACGGCAGCGGCCAGGCTGCGCGCCATGATTGTCGGCTTGTCTTCCCTCTGCGCGGTCTTTACATCGTCCCAGAACGGACTGTCGTCGCGGCCGAGCAGATGGTCGGCCTGGGCTGAGTAGCTGTTGTTGGCGGTGTCCACCAGGGCTTGCCAGGCCGGCGAGGTTTCCGGGCCCAGTTCATCGAGGAAAGTCTGCCGCGCGCTTTCCTGCAGGAAGGCGCTATACAGCGCTGCGTCGGCCGAGGTGGCGGCCATGCGCCCGTCGAAGGCCATCAGGCGCTGGTAGGCTTCTTCGGCCTTGGCGCGCTCGGCGGCGGGCAGGGCGGCGATGGCCTGCTTCAGTGGCGCGGCCATGTTCGGAGCGTCGAGCATCGCCTGCAGCTTGCCGGCGAAAGGCGTGGTCTGGTCGTACTGCATGGCGATCATGCTTTTCTGGTCATGTCTGCCGGCCCCGGCCAGTTGCGCGATGCGCTCGGCGCGCTCCGGGTAGAACCAGGAGTTGGACAGCTGCATGCCATAGCCACGCGGCACGGTGCGGTGGTTGGCGGTGCCCAGCCAGCCCTGCATAGGGTCCTGATCGTAAGGGTGCAGCATGGGGTCGGCGTAACCGTCCCATTCGTAGGCGCCGTCCCAGCCGGGCGAAGGCACCAGGCCGGTGCCCTGCTTGCGGTTGGGGTAGCGGCCGGTGACCTGCCAGCCGATGTGCCGGACGTCGGCGAACACGATGTTCAGGGCCATGGCGCGCACGTCGCGGGTGGCTTCGAAGGCCTGCTCCACCGACTGCGCGCGGGACAGGTCGAAGAAGGCGTCGATCGAGCGATCCGCCTCGTTTTGAATGGTGCGCAGCGCCAGGCCGTAACCGCTGGTGAACGGCAACGGTTGCAGCGGCATCTTGCGTTCGCCCAGGGCGGAGTTGAGCAGCGGGCCGTGGCGGGTTTCCCAGATGGTCTCGCGGATCGGTCGCTGGCCACGGATGAAGAAGGTCTCCTGACGTTCGCGCGCCGGCTGCCATTTGCCGTCTGCCAGGTAATAGAGACGGCCACCTTCCTGTTTGACCTTTTCCAGGTACAGGTCCTGGTTGTCGCTCATGACCATGGTCATGCCCCAGGCGAGCTTGCCGTTGAAGCCGGCGACCACGGCCGGCACCCCGGCGATGGAGACGCCGGCGGCCTGGAATTTCGGCGAGCGGATCTGCACGAAATTCCACACCGAGGGCATCGACAGCGGCAGGTGGGTATCGTTGGCCAGCAGGCTCTTGCCGCTGTGGCTGTTCTGCGGGGCGATGGCCCAGTTGTTGGAAGCGGCGACGCCGAGCATGTTCAGTGCCGCGACCTGGCCGGCGGCGTCATTCACTGCGGCCAGTCCCGGAATCTTGCCGGCCAGGCTCAGGCCGCGCAGTTTTTCGGCTTCCTCGAAGGGCAGCGGCTCGTCGGGGTAGGTGGGCAGCAGCCAGGCCAGTTTGTCGGCGCCGACCTTGCCTGCCAGGGTGAGGGCGGCGATTTCTTCCTGCAGGTTCACTGACAGACCGAAGTTGAGCAGGCTGAACAGCAGCACCGAGTCTTCCGGCTTCCAGTAGGCCGGGCGGTAGCCGCTCTCGGCCAGGTCCATCGGCAACTTGTCCCGGTAGCGGAACAGGTAGGCGTTGACGCCGCGGGCGTAGACCTCGAAGAACTTCTTGATCCGCGGTGAGGCATTTTTGTACAGCAACTCGGACTGGGCACGCAGGTTGACCGTGCGCATGAAACGGTCGATTTCCAGCACGCCCGGGCCGTTCATCTCCGCCAGGCGGCCCTCGGCCAGCAGGCGCATGCCGACCATCTGGCTCAGGCGGTCGGCAGCATGCACGTAGCCCAGGGTGAACAGGGCGTCATGGAAGGTGGTGGTCTCGATCAGCGGCATGCCCAGCGCGTTGCGCCGTACCACCACGCTCTGCGCCAGACCCTGGACGCGGACGATGCCCTGGTCGGGGTGCACGCTGTCGGCATAACGACTGTTGAGAAATGACTGGCAGCCGCCGAGCAGCAGGCTGCTACCCAGGGTGGCGAGGACGGTAAGACGAAGGAAGCGCGAACCCATGACTGGCTCCTGGCGCGGGAGACGGATGATGGGTGCGAATTGTAGAGGGCGAACGTGAAGCAGAGTAGGGGCGGACAGGGCGGTAAGCCCTGTCGACCATCAGTTCAGATCAGGCGCCGTGGCACTTCTTGAACTTCTTCTGGCTGCCACAGGGGCAAGGATCGTTGCGACCGACTTCCTTCAGCGGATTGCGCACCGGCTCCTGGTGGTGATGGTTGCAGTGCGGGCCGTGCACGTGACCGTCGTCATGATGATGATCGTGGTCGTGGTTGCAGTCGGGGCCGTGGACGTGGGGTTGCTGAGTCATGACGCTCACTCCGGGATGTAATCGCCGGGGATTATCTCGCCATTGCGCTGCAGATGCACGTTGCGACCGAACAGCCAGCTGCCGGCCTTGACCTCACCGCGCAGCTGGTAGCGGATGGCTTGTTCGGGGTTTTCCAGGGACTTGACCAGTTTTTTGAGGTGACGCCAGAGATTGGTGCGCACCGCCACCTCGTAGTCGCTGCGGCCATGCGCAGGTACCTCGATGGAGCGGCTGGACTCGCCGTTTGCTAGTGGTACACCGTTGAGCTGTATGTCGTAGATCAGGCCGCGAATAACCAGCGCCGTGTCGTTGGGGTTGTCGATGCGAAAGCGCAGGCTGAAGCGTTGCTCGTGCAGGCGCGCTTTAATCACGTCGACCTTGACCAGATGGACGTGAGGATCCTGAAAATCGCTGGCAAACCAACTGGCACAGCCACTCAGGCTGGTTGCCAGAAGCATCAGCAATGTCAGGGCGATAGTTGTTGTATGTGGCGCCCGTATAAGCATCGAGAAACTCCAATGGTTGCCGCAGTGTAACAAGCGTGTACTGGCTGGCTAGCTGCAGTGCAGGGAAAAACTGCGCCATACTGAAGCCCGAATTGGACGGGAGTGTGACCATGAGTCTGTACGAGATTGCCTTCTCCGGGCAGTTGGTGCCCGGAGCTGCCGTGGAGCAGGTGAAGGCGAACCTGGCGCGTCTGTTCCAGGCTGACGAGCAGCGCATTGCCTTGCTGTTCTCCGGACGGCGCATCGTGATCAAAAGCGGGCTGGATGCCGCGGGTGCCGAGAAGTATCGCTCGACCATGGAGCGCGCCGGTGCAATAGCCCTGGTTCAGGCGCTGCAGGTGGAGGAGGTGGATATGGCGCCGCCACCTGCCGTGCCGGAGCCTGCAACTGCTCCCGCCCCTGCTCCTGCTTCGACGAGTGGCAGTACTCGGGTAATCCCGCGCGATGAATACATGGCGGCTTTTAGCGAAGTCGAAGCGCCGGATTTCGGCATTGCCCCGGTCGGCGCCGATTTGCAGGATGCCAGGCCACCAGCGCAGGCGCCGCAGGTTGATATGTCGCAGTTCAGTCTGGCACCGGTCGGCAGTGATATGGGGCAGGCCAAGAATGCTCCGCCAGCGCCTCCACCGGATACTTCGCACCTCAAGCTGCAGGAATAAACACCGAGGCCCGCTGATGCGGGCCTCGTGCTATGGCGTGGTTTGGTCTGTGCCTGATCTGGGCCAGATTGCACTCCCGGAGCGGCATGCAGGTCTGGTAACCGACTATTGGCGGCGCTGTACAGCCTCTGTTGAGGGGCGATGGCAGGTTCTGGTCTATGTCGGCGTGCACCGCGGCCATCTGCCGTTGCTGGCGCATACGCTTCTCTCCGTTGTTTACCGAAGGCGTTTCTTCTAGCTCATATACGCGCTGCAGCACTTCTTGAATTTCTGCCCGCTGCCGCAGGGGCAGGCGTCATTGCGGCCCACCTTGAGGGCGACGGTTGGATCAATGAAATACCAGCGCCCGTTGCGCTGCACGAAGGCTGAGCGTTCGCGATGACTGTGCTGGCTGGTGCCGTCGTGCCAGCTGGCGGTGAACGTCACGAAGGCGTGCTCTGGTTGTGCGCCAATCACCTCGCTGCTTTCCACCTCCAGCCCGAGCCAGGTACTGCCCAGGCTCCAGGCGCGAATGCCGGCCAGATCCAGACCGCTCTGCTGGGCGGGGAGGGTGGTGTCGCGCAGATAGTCAATCAGGCCCAGTACATAGGCGCTGTAGCGTGAGCGCATCAGGGCCTCTGCGCTGGGAGCGGGAGTGCCCTGGTGATATTTGTCGCAACAGGCTTCCAGCGGGTCGCCGCTACCGCAGTGGCACGTCTGGTTCATGGAGTTACCACCAGTATTTGCCGAAGTTTTCCGGGTTGGCCCAGAACTTGGCATTCAGCCAGTCGGGTACCTGTTTGTAATCATGCAGGTCGTAGGTGAACAGGTGCAGCACCTGCTCGTCCCGCTTGAAGCGCTCGCTGTCCTGCAGGGCCAGGGCGAAGAAATCGGTTTCTTCCCAGTCGCAGGCGTCCAGGTCAACCAGCACGGCCAGCCTGCTGGCATTGAGGTTGCGAATACCACCCAGCAGTTCCAATGCGGTGCGTTTGGGCAGGTGCTCCAGACAATCCACGATCAGTGCTAGGTCGTAGCGCTGGGCTGCCAGTTCAGCCGGCAATGCGCCGGCATCGGCATGGGCCAGTACGGACCCTGGGTGAGCCTGGTGAAATGCTTCCAGGGCAGGCAATTGGCTGGCGCCTACCAGTAGCATGCGCTGCGGCACGTGGTGATCGAGCAGCGCTGCAAGTGACTGTTGGGGGGTGCGGGGGGATAGATTCTGACTCATCGACGGGTTCCCTAGAGCGAACAGCAAGCCTATCGCGTCGAGAAAATTTGGCCTAGCTGTGGAAGTAGGCCCGGAAACTGCCTATAACTAGCGGATAGTAAGGAAGCGATCTTTACTTCTTTGCTGTCGGTTCCATGCCGATTTCCCTCAGGAGACCTAAGAAATGAGTATCACAAGGAAAGCAGTACCTCTGATCCTGGCAAGCGGCCTGTTGACCGGTTGTGCCGGTATTCAGAAAACCGATTGGCCAACCTGCGCCGCCGTTGGCGGTGTGACAGGCGCAGCGCTGGGCGCTATTGAAAGTTCCGAATGGGCGGGTGGTGGTGCCCTGTTGGGTGCTGGCCTGGCCGCAGCCTATTGCTGGGTGCATGGCGCCGAGGAGCAGGTTGTTGTCGAGGAAGTAGTGGTTGAAGAAGTCGTTCCAGAGCCTGCCGAGCCGGTACGTGTCGAGCTGGACGTCAAGTTCGACTTCGACAAGGCAGTGGTCAAGGAAGAAAGCCAAGGCGACATCAAGTCCCTGGCCGACTTCATGAGCCAGTACCCGCAAACCACTACCGTGGTTGAAGGTCACACTGACTCCGTCGGTACCGATGCCTACAACCAGGGCCTGTCCGAGCGCCGTGCCAACGCCGTGCGCGACGTACTGGTCGATCAGTATGGCGTAGGTGCCGATCGTGTGAGCTCGGTGGGCTATGGCGAAAGCCGTCCGGTGGCTGACAACGCCACTGCAGAGGGTCGTGCCATCAACCGTCGCGTTGAGGCCGAAGTAGAAGCTCGCCCCTAAGTAACCGAGGCCCGGAATGACGACTGTCGATAGGTCGTCAACCGGGCGTTGGCTTGTACACTTTGGGGGACGGGTCTTTACTCCTGTGTTACCGGTAGTTAACCGGTGACACAGGAGATCCCCGCCATGAGAACAAGACTCTCAAGGGCTGCAGTACCCCTTCTCTTGGTCAGCAGTGTTCTTTCTGGTTGTACCACGACTTCCAGTACGGGAGACGCGCCACTCAACCAAGGGAACTGGCCTATTTGCACCGTGCTGGGCGGCTTAGCCGGCGGTGGTCTTGGTGCAATCGAAAGTTCTACCTGGGCAGCTGGAGGTGCAGTGGCTGGTGCCATTATCGGCACTCTGGTTTGCTATGCCCAGGATGGTGACGAGGATGGCGATGGTGTACATGACCGTCGTGATCGTTGCCCCGAAACGCCTCCCAACACTGAAGTGCGTCATAACGGCTGTCCGCTGCCGGAATATCCGGATACTGCGGCGCCCATGGAGCCGATTGTCGAAGCGACTGACGCGGTACGTGTCGAGTTGGATGTCAAATTCGACTTCGACAAGTCTGTGGTCAAGGAAGACAGCATGGCCGATATCCAGAGCCTGGCTGACTTCATGAAGCAGTACCCGCAGACCTCTACCGTGGTCGAAGGCCATACCGACTCCGTAGGCTCAGATGCCTACAACCAAGGACTCTCCGAGCGCCGTGCCAATGCGGTGCGTGACGTACTGGTCAACCAGTATGGCGTGGAGGGTGACCGGGTGTCGTCGGTGGGTTATGGCGAGTCCAGGCCGGTTGCCGACAATGAAACCGACGAGGGTCGAGCGGTCAATCGCCGAGTGGAGGCGGCGGTCGAGGCGCAGCCATGAGTCGCCACGTTTGTTAGTGCAAGTTACTCCTGCGCTACCCTTGCTCGGTAGCGCAGGAGCTTTTGATCAGAAGCCCGGTCGGGCTGCCGCAATGGCAACCAGAGCCAGTCCCACCAACAGGTTGCTGCCTACCAGGCGGCGAATGCGCCCCAATATTTCGCCACCTTGCGGCCATTGCTGAGACTCAACTGCACGCTTGAGTTGAGGGTATTGCAGCAACTGGATTCGCAGGAACAGTGCCAGCATCACCAGGTACAGCCCCATCATGATCTGCACATAACGCGGGGCGGCTTCGAAGCCGGCGAAGCGCAGATGCAGCATGCCCATGCCGGAAATCGGCAGGACCAGCACGGCGATCCACACCCAAAGGAAGAAGCGACGGAACCTTCCTGCCACAGGCTCAAGCGTTCCGGAGCCTGCAGTTTGGCCATCGCGGCCGGACGCAGAATCATCCAGGCGAAGAACATGCCGCCAACCCAGATCAGGGCGGCCAGGGTGTGTAGGGAGTAAAGGGCAGCGAATACGGTCATCGGCAGGCTCCGGTTAACGATGGCGCGCGAGCATAACCTATCGGTAAACTACTGAAAATTTATCCAGCCTTTCGCGCCCATGCTCAGCACCGAACTCAAGTCCCAGATCCAGGGCGCCTATAGCCGTTTTCTCGAAGCCAAGGGGCTCAAGGCCCGTTATGGCCAGCGCCTGATGATCGCCGAGGTGGCGAAGGTGCTCGGCACGATCAAGGCCAACGAGGAAGGTCAGCGTGACGGCGAGCCGGCCGTGGTGGCGGTGGAGGCGGGTACTGGTACCGGAAAGACGGTGGCTTACAGCTTGGCTGCTATTCCTTCCGCCAAGGCCGCCGGCAAGCGCCTGGTGATCGCTACTGCGACTGTGGCGCTGCAGGAGCAGATCGTGCACAAGGACCTGCCGGACCTGATGCGCAACGCTGGCCTGCAGTTCAGCTTCGCCTTGGCCAAAGGCCGGGGCCGCTACCTGTGCCTGTCCAAACTGGACATGCTGCTGCAGGAAGGCCAGGCACAGAGTGCCACCGCGCAGATGTTCGAGGAGGAAGGCTTCCGCATCGACGTCGACGAGCAGAGCCAGAAGCTCTACAGCAAGATGATCGAGAAGCTCGCGGGCAACCGCTGGGACGGCGACCGCGACAGCTGGCCCGAGGAGCTGGAAGATCAGATCTGGAGCACCCTGACCACCGACCACAGTCAATGCACCAATCGCCACTGCCCGAACTTCCAGCAATGCGCCTTCTACAAGGCGCGCGAGGGCATGACCAAGGTCGACGTGATCGTCACCAACCACGACATGGTCCTGGCCGACCTGGCCCTGGGCGGCGGCGCCGTGCTGCCTGACCCGCGCGAAACCCTCTACGTGTTCGACGAAGGCCACCATCTGCCGGACAAGGCCATCGGTCACTTCGCCCACTTCACCCGCTTGCGCAGCACTGCCGACTGGCTCGGCCAGGTGGAGAAGAACCTGACCAAGTTGCTGGCCCAGCATCCGCTGCCTGGTGACCTCGGCCGCCTTATCGAGCAGGTGCCCGAGCAGGCGCGCGAGTTGCGTACCCAGCAGCAGTTCATGTTCAGCGCCTGCGAACAGCTGGCCGATTTCCGCGCCGGCGAGGACATGGAGGGTCGTGAGCGGCCGCGCCATCGCTTCGAGGGCGGCCTGGTGCCGGAGCACCTGCGCGAGCTGGGCATCGAGCTGAAGAAAGGCTTCGCCAAACTCACCGACGTGTTCACCCGCCTCACCGAACTGCTCAAGCAGGCCATGGACGACGAGGGCACCAGCCTCGGCCTGGCCAGCCACCAGGCCGAGGAGTGGTACCCACTGTTCGGCAGCCTGCTGGCTCGCGCTCAGGGCAACTGGGAGCTGTGGACCGCCTTTACCGTCGAGGACCCTGAGGACAGCCCGCCCATGGCACGCTGGTTGACCCTGGCCGAAAGCGGTGCGGCTTTCGATATCGAGGTCAACGCCAGCCCGATCCTGGCCGCCGAGACCTTGCGTCGCAATCTGTGGAACGTTGCCTACGGTGCCCTGGTGACCTCGGCCACCCTGACCGCGCTGGGCACCTTCGACCGCTTCCGCATGCGCTCCGGCTTGCCCAAGGCGGCCGTGACCGCCGTAGTGCCCAGTCCGTTCCACCATGCCGACGCCGGCCTGCTGCGGGTGCCGGACCTCAAGGCCGACCCGCGTGACGCCGCCGCCCACACCGCAGCCATCATTCGCGACCTGCCGGAACTGGTGAAAGGCGCACGTGGCACCCTGGTGCTGTTCTCCTCGCGCAAGCAGATGCAGGACGTGTTCGACGGCCTCGATCGCGACTGGCGCAAGCGTGTACTGATCCAGGGCAACCTGTCCAAACAGGAAACCCTGAACAAGCACAAGGCGCGGGTCGACGACGGCGAGGAGAGTGTGCTGTTCGGTCTGGCCAGTTTCGCCGAGGGTGTCGACCTGCCCGGCGCCTACTGCGAACATGTGGTGATCGCCAAGATTCCCTTCGCCGTGCCGGACGACCCGGTGGAGGCGGCTCTGGCCGAGTGGATCGAAGCGCGCGGCGGCAACCCGTTCATGGAGATTGCCGTGCCCGATGCCTCGCTGCGCCTGATCCAGGCCTGCGGTCGCCTGCTGCGTACCGAGGCGGATCGCGGCACCATCACCCTGCTGGATCGGCGAGTGGTGACTCAGCGCTACGGCAAGGCCATCCTCAACGCGCTGCCTCCGTTTCGCCGCGAGATTGCCTGAAGCGGGGTGGCATCTACTGTCCCGGCTGTTGTCTACTTGGGCATCTTCCGGAGAGCACGCTTGATGATTCGCCGTTCCTTGCCCTTAATTTTCAGCCTTATCTGTGCCGCGCCAGTGGGCGCGGTCGCCGCGAACCAGACCACTCTGCTCAGTTTCGTAAAACCTACCGATGTCGTAAGCGTCGATAGCAGCGCCGCCAGTTTTCCCGAACTGACTGCCGAACCCACGCCCGAAGGTGAAGTGCTGCGCCGCTTTACGTTCACGGCAGCCAAGCAGCCGAGCCTGCGCCTGTCGCCGCAGAAGGGCGATTGGGACTGGTCGCAGCAGGGGGCCATGAGCCTGCGCCTGCAGAACGCCATGGACTGGGCGCTGACCTTGCATGTGCGCATCGAAAGCCGCGATGGCAAAGCGTTGTACAGCCGCATCGCGCTGCCAGCCGGGCCGGCGCAAACCCTGCTGGTACCGTTGACGGCAACTTCGCCGCTCGCGCGCGGCATGCGCGCCGGCCCACCGATGCCGATGAGCCTGGGCGACCAGCGCGTACTCCTGGCTGAAAACGTCAGTGGCGAGCTGAGTCGCGACAAGGTCAGCGCTGTAACCTTTTATCTCGACAATCCGGACTCGCCGCACAGTATCCTTTTGGGCCGCTTTGGCGTTAGTACCGATGATCTGCAAGCGCAGGCCTATAACGGCCTGATCGATGGCTGGGGGCAGTATGCCCATGGCCAGTGGCCGGGCAAGATCGAGCGGGATCAGCAGTTGCGTGAAGGTGCTCAGGGCGAGCGCGAACAACTCAAGGCCTGGTTGGGCCAGCGTCCGCAGCAGGACAAGTTCGGCGGTTGGCTGGGCGCTGCGACACGCTTCGAGGCGGCGGGCTTTTTCCGTGTCGAGAAGCGTGACGGTCGCTGGTTCCTGGTCAGTCCGGAGGGCAATCCGTTCTACTCGCTGGGTGTCAACGCCGTCAGCGCCTGGCAGAGCCAGACCTATGTAGAGGGTCGCGAGAGCCTGTTCACCAACCTGCCCAAGGACGGCGAGCCACTCGCGACTTATTACGGCACGCGGGATAGTCGCAGCACCAACGGTGCCAATCGCGGCAGGGCCTTCGACCATGGTCGCTGGTTCGATTTCTACCGCGCCAACCTGCAGCGCAGCTACGCCGAACCTTGCCCGGTGGTAGCGCCTCCGCTGGCCGCGACACCGGCCCCGGCGGAGCCGACTCCTTGCCCGCCAGCCGGGTTTGACGAGGTGCGCTGGGCGCAGCATGCCGTCGATCGTCTGCAAGCCTGGGGCTTCAACAGCCTGGGTAACTGGAGCGACGACAGTCTGGTGGCGACCAAGCGCATCCCCTACAGCATTCCGCTGTCGATTTCCGGCGACTACGCGACCATCAGCACCGGGCACGACTGGTGGGGCGGCATGCCCGATCCCTTCGATCCGCGTTTTGCCATGGCCGCCGAGCGCGCCATCGCCATCGCCACCCGTGACCGCCGTGACGATCCCTGGCTGCTGGGTTATTTCGCCGATAACGAACTGGCCTGGGCGGCACCGGGTGACGGGCCTCGTGCCCGTTATGCCCTGGCCTACGGCACCTTGCGCCTGAGCACGGATGTGCCGGCCAAGCGCGCCTTCCTCAAGCAGTTGCGTGACAAGTACCGCAACGAGGCGGGGCTGTCGAAAGCCTGGGGCATTCAACTCAAGGCCTGGGAGCTGATGGAGGATCCGGGTTTCGAAGCACCTTTGCCGAGTGCCGCTTATCCGCAGATCGAGGCCGATCTGCAGGCATTCCAGCGCCTGTTTGCGGAGACCTATTTCAAGACCATCGCCGACTCCCTGAAGTGGCATGACCCCAACCACCTGCTGCTGGGCGGGCGTTTCGCCATTTCCACGCCGGAAGCGGTGGCCGCCTGCGCGCAGTTCTGTGATGTGCTCAGCTTCAACCTCTATACCGCCGAGCCGCAGCAGGGCTATGACTTCGCCGCCTTGCAGGCGCTGGACAAGCCGTTATTGATCAGCGAATTCCACTTTGGCTCGCGCGATCGTGGGCCTTTCTGGGGTGGTGTCAGCGAGGTGGCGCGCGAGGAGGAGCGTGGCCCGGCTTATGCCCGCTTCCTCAAACGCGCACTGGACGAGCCGGTGATCGTTGGCGTGCATTGGTTCCAGTACCTGGATCAGCCTGCCAGCGGTCGTTTGCTCGACGGCGAGAACGGCCACCTGGGGCTGGTGGCCATCACCGATCGTCCCTGGCAGGGCTTCGTCGAAGCCGTGCGGGCGGCCAACCTGGCGGTGCCCGAGAAATTGCTGGCAGCTCCTGTGGCTGCGGCTAAACCGTGAGCCATGCCCGGTTTCTCAGGCCAACCCGCACCGTTGGTCTGAGGAAGCCGCTTGGGCAGATGGCCAGGATTCCCATGTGCCGCCTGGGCTGGAACAATGCGCGGCAATCAGACCGAGGAGTATGGGGTTGCTGATCCAGGGCTATTACGACCTGCGTTTCGAGGCGCTCAAAGAAGCGTTCGCCGAATTGTTCGCTGATCCACAGGAGCGCGGAGCCGCACTCTGCGTGCAGATCGGTGGCGAAACTGTCGTCGATATCTGGGCAGGCACCGCCGATAAGGATAGCGCCGAGGCCTGGCACAGCGACACCATTCTCAACCTGTTCTCCTGTACCAAGACCTTCGCCGCCGTTGCCGCCTTGCAGTTGGTGGAACAGGGCAAGCTGGAGCTGGATGCGCCTGTGGCGCGTTGGTGGCCTGAATTCGCTGCTGCGGGCAAGGCGCGCATTACCTTGCGCCAACTGCTCAGTCATAAAGCCGGCTTGCCGGCTCTGCGCCAGATGCTGCCGGCCGAAGCGCTCTATGACTGGCAGCAGATGACCACTGCCCTGGCCGCCGAGCAGCCCTGGTGGACGCCCGGCGAGGCCCATGGCTATTGCCCCATTACCTATGGTTGGCTGATCGGCGAGTTGCTGCGCCGCGTCGACGGCCGTGGCCCGGGTGAGTCGATTGTTGCGCGCATCGCCAAGCCGCTGGGGCTGGATTTCCATGTCGGCCTGGCCGAAGAAGAATTTCCTCGCGTCGCCCATATCGCCCGCAAGAAAGGTGAGCTGGGCGATGCCGCCGCACAGCGTTTGTTCAAATGCATGATGAGCGAACCGAATGCGCTGAGCACGCGCGCTTTTGCCAATCCACCGTCTATTCTGACCAGCACCAACAAGCCGGAATGGCGGCGCACGCAGCAACCGGCGGCGAATGGCCATGGCAATGCCCGTGCCTTGGCGGGCTTCTACGCCGCACTGCTCGATGGCCGTTTGCTGGAGGCAGAAATGCTGAACGAGATGACCCGCGAGCATGCCTGCGGTGACGATCTCACCCTGCTGACGCCAACCCGTTTTGGCCTGGGCTGCATGCTCGATCAGTCAAGCGTAGCGAATGCCACCTACGGCCTGGGCAGCAAGGCTTTCGGCCACCCGGGCGCTGGTGGTTCGGTAGGCTTTGCCGACCCCGAGCGCGAAGTCGCTTTTGGCTTCGTCACCAACAGCCTCGGCCCCTACGTTTTGATGGACCCGCGCACGCAAAAACTGGCGCGTGTGCTGGATCAATGTTTATGACCCGCCACTTGGAAGACCAATAATGAGAACTCAAGCCCTCGTTCTGCTCAGCTGCATCAGCCTGGCCGCCTGTTCCGGCTCCTTTCTATCCCAGGCCGATGACTCCAAGCCCGTGGCCAAGGTTGTACCCAAGGTCGACCATCAGCTGACTAATGCCTGGCTCGACGAGTACGAGCCGCGCTTGAAGGAAGCCTTGAAGAACACCCGCATGGAGCTTGAGCGTCGTGAAAACGTACTGGTGGTGACTGCGCCGGTGGAGAGCTCGTTCAATCCGGATCGCCCCACCATGCTGATGCCGGCCGTGCTGGGCCCATTTACTCGTGTGGCCAAGATTCTCGAAAAAGACCCGAAAACCGCCGTGCTGATCCTTGGGCATGCTGATAGCAGCGGCCAGGTCGAAGCCAATCGCAAGCTCAGCGAGGATCGCGCCAAGGCGGTAGCTTCCATCTTCCGCCTCAGCGGCCTGCAGCGTGATCGCCTGCTGCTCAAGGGCGTAGGTTCCGACATGCCGCGCGCAGCCAATGACAGTGCCCCGGGTCGTGCGCTCAACCGCCGGGTGGAGATCGTCCTGACCCCGCAACCGACCCTGGTCGCACTGCTGGCCCAGTACAGCCAACCTGCGTCGGTGCCGCTGTCGCAAGCTGTTGCAGATCAAGGAAAACCGGCCAAGGCGCAGTAAGCTAGAGGGATTCTGAACCCGGAGTCCTTGTATGTCTCAGTCCATTGCCGATATGCGTCGCGACTATGTGCGCGACGGCCTTAGCGAAGCCCAGGCCCCGGGCGAGCCTTTCGCCCTGTTCCGCCAGTGGTTTGCTGATGCGGTGCAAACCGAGCAGCTGCCGGTGGAGCCCAATGCCATGACTCTGGCGACCGTGGATGGCGAGGGCCGTCCACATTGCCGGGTGCTACTGCTCAAGGGCCTGGATGAGCGTGGCTTTACCTTCTTCAGCAACTACGAAAGCGCCAAAGGTGAACAGCTGGCGGTATGTCCCTATGCGGCGATGACCTTCTTCTGGCCGAGCCTGGAGCGTCAGGTGCGTATCGAGGGGAAGGTGGAGAAGGTCTCCTTCGAGGACTCCGACGCCTATTTCCAGGTACGCCCGCTGGGCAGCCGCCTGGGCGCCTGGGCTTCACCGCAGAGCCGGGTAATCCGTGATCGCGCCGAACTGGAAGGCTACCTGGCCGAGACCGAGCGGCGCTTCCTCGATACCGCGCCACATTGCCCGCCGCACTGGGGTGGCTATCGCCTGTTGCCCGAACGCATCGAGTTCTGGCAGGGGCGCGCCAGCCGGCTGCATGATCGTCTCAACTACCGCCTGGTGGATGGCGACTGGCTGCGCGAGCGCCTCGCCCCCTAAACTCTGGCCTCCTGATGGAGGCCTCTGATGCTCGAACTCGATTCCACCCTGGCGCAGCACATCGTTGACCGCGCCATGGCCATCCTGCCGCACAACATCAATGTCATGGATGCCCAGGGCATGATCATCGGCAGTGGCGACCCGCAACGTCTGCACACGCGTCACGAGGGGGCGCAGCTGGTGCTGGCCAACCGGCGGGTGGTGGAGATCGACGACCAGGCCGCCGCCTGCCTGCGCGGTGTGCGCCCCGGGGTTAACCTGCCGTTGCTGCATGCCGACCAGTTGATCGGCGTGCTCGGCATCACCGGCGCGCCGGAGACGGTGCGGCCTTATGCCGAGCTGGTGCGCATGGCGGCCGAGATGCTGGTTGAGCAGCGTCAGTTACAAGCCGAGCGACACTGGCAGCGTCACCAGCTGGAGGCCTGGCTGCGCCAGCTGTTCGATCCAGGGGTGAGCCTGTCCCAGTTGAGCGCAGAGGCCGAGCGCATCGGCGTGCCACTCAGCTGGCCACGGCAGCTGGTACTGCTGGAACTGGCCGAGGCGGGTGAGCCGACGCGGCTACTGGGCGCCCTGAGCGGCAAGGGCGAGCAGTGCGGGCCTGTGGCGGCGCAGGAGTTGCTCTGGTGCCGGCCCTTGCAGACCGGGCGTGATGAGCAGGCCTGGCTGGAGCAAGCCGACAGCCGTGGCTGGGGTGTGCGGCGTCTGCTGCTCAGCGATACGCTGGAGAACCTGGCCGAGCTGCGTGAGGCCGCGCTGGCCCTGCGCGAGCTGCAAGCGTATGCCTGCGCCCACAAGCCGGAGGCGCGCCTGCTGCGGCTGGAACAGCACCGCTTGCAGGCACTGCTGCATGGCCAGCGCCACAGTTGGTCGCTGCAGCGCTGGTTGGCGCCGTTGCGCCGGGTACTGGCCCAGGATGCCCAGGGCCAGTTGCGCCAGACCCTGCAGGCCTGGTGCCAACACGACGGTCATCCACAGGCCTGTGCCGAGGCGCTCGGTATTCACCGCAATACACTACGCTATCGACTCGAACGGATTGCCGAGTTGAGTGGGCTGGATCTGGCCCGGCGTGATCAGCGGCTGTTGTTTACGCTGGGGCTGGAGCTGTTGGAGGAGTAACCCCGCTTGTGCGTTTGCACAGTTTTGGGGCTTTTCCGGTAGGGGTATTGGTGCGGCTGCATGGGGTTTCGTCGGTAGAGGCTGGGTGACAATGGCGTGCCTCGTGGCACCCATACCCATAACAACAAGAGGAATCGGCCATGACTCTGGTCCTGATCCTGGTGGCGCTGATCGCGTTCATCGTCCTGTCCACTACCCGTCTCAAGCTGCATCCCTTCCTGGCGTTGCTGGCTGCCGCCTTCGTCGCCGGCTTCGCCTACCAGTTGCCCAGCGGCGAAATCGTCAAGACCATCACGGCCGGCTTTGGCGGCATCCTCGGCTATATCGGTATCGTCATCGTGCTCGGCACCATCATCGGGGTGATCCTTGAGCGCAGCGGCGCGGCGATCACCATGGCCGAGACGGTGATCAGGCTGCTCGGCGAGCGTTTCCCGACCCTGACCATGTCGATCATCGGCTACCTGGTGTCGATCCCGGTGTTCTGCGATTCCGGCTACGTCATCCTCAATTCGCTGAAGAACGCTTTGGCCGCACGAATGAAGGTCTCCGTGGTGGCCATGAGCGTGGCCCTGGCCACGGGGCTCTACGCCACCCACACCTTCGTGCCGCCGACCCCAGGCCCGATCGCGGCTGCCGGTAACCTGGGGCTGGAGTCCAGCCTGGGTCTTGTGATCGGCGTCGGTTTGTTGGTGGCCATGGTCACGGCCCTGGCCGGCATGCTCTGGGCCAACCGTTTCATCGGCAAGGACATCGCGCTGGAAGACGATGGCCAGCCATTGCCGGCCGCTGAAGACTTCGCCGTGCTCAAGGCGCGCTATGGTGAACTGCCGAGCGCCTTCCAGGCCTTCGCACCGATCTTCGTGCCGATCCTGCTGATCTGCCTGGGCTCGATTGCCGCGTTCCCCAGCAAGCCGCTGGGCGAGGGCGCGCTGCTGAGCGTGCTGAGCTTCCTCGGTCAGCCGGTGGTGGCGCTGCTGGTCGGCTTGGCGCTGGCCTGCACCCTGCTCAAGAGCGAAGACAAGCGCAAGGAACTGCATGACCGTGTGGCCGAGGGCCTGATGGCTTCGGCGCCGATCCTGCTGATTACCGGTGCCGGCGGTGCCTTTGGTGCCGTGCTCAAGGCCACGCCGCTGGGTGATTACCTGGGCAGCACCCTGTCGTCGCTGGGTATCGGTCTGTTCATGCCGTTCGTGGTCGCCGCCGCGCTGAAGAGCGCCCAGGGCTCGTCCACCGTGGCGCTGGTCACCACCTCCGCACTGGTGGCGCCGCTGCTCGGGCAGCTGGGCCTGGATAGCGAGATGGGTCGCGTGCTCACCGTGATGGCCATCGGTGCCGGCGCCATGACCGTGTCCCACGCCAACGACAGCTTCTTCTGGGTAGTGACCCAGTTCAGCCGCATGCCGGTGGCGGTGGCCTACCGCGCACAAACCATGGCCACGCTGGTGCAGGGTATTGCCGGTATCGTCACGGTCTGGCTGCTCAGCCTGGTGTTGTTGTAATTCTCTGCAAGGTCGCTGTTGATGAAGATTGTCGTTGCCCCCGATTCCTTCAAGGAAAGCCTCAGTGCGCCGGAGGTGGCCGAGGCCATCGCCCGTGGCTGGTTGCGGGTGTTTCCCGAGGCCGAAGTGCTGCTGCGGCCGATGGCCGATGGTGGCGAAGGCACGGTGGATGCCGTGCTGGCGGCCTGTGGGGGGGAGCGCCGCGAGCTACGCGTCAGTGGCCCGTTGGGCGAGCCGGTTCAGGCGCACTGGGGCTGGCTGGGCGATGCTACGGCGGTGCTGGAAATGGCCGCGGCCAGCGGTCTGCACTGGGTTCCGGCGCAGCAGCGCGATGCCACGCGGGCCAGCAGCTATGGCACCGGCGAGCTGATTCGCGCGGCGCTGGAGGCTGGCGCACGGCGCATCATTCTCGGTCTCGGCGGCAGTGCGACCAACGACGGTGGGGCCGGTTTGCTGCGGGCGCTGGGCGTGCGTTTTCTCGACGCCCGGGATGAGGAGCTGGAGCCGGGCGGCCTGGCGCTGGCGCGTCTGGCGCGCATCGATGTGAGTGGTCTGGACGCGCGCTTGCTCGGCGTGCAGGTGGAGGTCGCCGCGGATGTCGACAACCCGCTGTGCGGGCCGCGCGGTGCGTCTCATGTCTTTGGTCCGCAGAAGGGCGCCAGTGCCGCGCAGGTGCTGGCGCTGGATGCGGCGCTCGGTCACTTCGCTCAGGTAGTCGCCGCCACGCTGGGCAAGGATCACAGCGGTTTTCCCGGTGTCGGTGCTGCCGGCGGCCTGGGCTTTGCCGCGCGGGCGTTCCTGCACGCCAGGTTCCGTCCCGGCATCGAACTGGTGGCCGAGCTCTCCGAACTGGCTGCTGCGGTGCAAGGCGCGGATCTGCTGATCACCGGGGAGGGGCGGCTGGATTCACAGAGCCTGCATGGCAAGACTCCAGTGGGCGTGGCGCGGGTCGCCAGTGCCGCCGGGGTGCCGGTCATCGCGCTGGCAGGTAGCCTGGGAGAGGGCTATCAGGCGGCGTATGAGGCGGGTATCGATGCGGCCTTCAGCCTCAGCGCCGGGCCGCAAAGCCTGGAGCAGGCCATGGCCGGGGCGGCGGCGGCGCTGGAGGCGCGCGCCTGTGATCTGGCGCGGGTGTGGCGTATGGCCCGCGCCTAGTGGCCTTGCTGTAGATAGTCCTTGGCCGCCTGGTGCAGCCAGTCTTCCAGCTGGCGCCGTGGTATACCCTGGCGCTTGGCCTGTTCCAGGCACTCCAGCAGGTGGGCCTGCATGGCCGGGTCGCCAGCAGCGATTGACAGCGCCAGGTCGCGGTCCATCCAGCGGCGAATGAGCCGATACAGCCACCCGTGAAAGATCAGGCCGGCGAGGGTGGCGACGGCGACGATGAAATAGTCCATGCAGGGATTTCTCCAAGAGTCCCGCCATCCTGCGCCAGCTCGAAGCGCCAGGAAACCTGACCCGATGTCGCACCCGGCTTCTACACTGTGAGTGACTGCCATGGAGCGGGTGACAGGCAGCAGTTGCCGCTGTCTAATAACTGCCTTACTTGGAGAGAACCTAATGCGCAAATCCAATCTACTGACTGTTTCCGTGGTTGCCCTGGGTCTGACCCTGGGTGGTTGTGCTTCCAATCTGAGCGGCGATAGCTACAGTCGCGACGAGGCGCGCAAGGTGCAAACCGTGCGTCTGGGCACTGTCGAGATGCTGCGCCCGGTGAAGATCGAGGGCACCAAGACGCCCATCGGTGCGGGTGCCGGTGCGGTGGTCGGTGGCATTGGCGGTAGCACCATTGGCGGTGGTCGTGGTTCCGCCGTGGCAGCGGTGATCGGTGCTGTCGCCGGTGGTTTGCTGGGCGCCGCCACCGAGGAGGGGCTGACCCGCACTCAGGGTGTGGAGATCACCGTGCGCGAGGATGACGGTACGCTGCGCGCTTACGTGCAGGAAGTGCAGGAGAACGAGATCTTCCGCGTGGGTGACCGGGTACGCATCATGACGGTGGATGGCACCAGTCGCGTCGCTCACTGATCTGACCAGCCCGGCATTTGCCGGGCTTTTCCTTTGTGCGTCTATCGGGCGTGCTGGTTAGATAAGTTCTGGTAATAATTCAGCCATGACTTGCTTCTCCCAGTCATGGATAATCGCCCGCTAGTCCTGCGCTGACAACGACTTAGCGGCGCAATGGAAAGTCTGATTCGCCCCAGCTGTGCAGCGGCATGGGGCTTGAGGAAAGGGGAGATTCATGGAGCTGCTGCTCATTGTCGGCTTGCCGTTTTTCGGCGCTCTCCTGCCCATCCTGTTTGATCGTTTCGGCCGCGTGCAGACTACGCTGGCCGCCGCCGTCGCACCCCTGCTGGGCCTGGCCTGGCTGCTCTGGCTGGCCCCGCGGGTATTCGCTGGCGAGCGCCTGCTGGTGTCGTACAACTGGTTGCCCGAGCTGGGACTGAATCTCTCGCTGCGCCTGGACGGCCTGGGCTTTCTGTTCGCCCTGCTGATCCTCGGTATCGGCCTGCTGGTCATCCTTTATGCCCGCTACTACCTGTCCGAGCGCGAGCCGGTCGGGCGTTTCTTCTCCTACCTGCTGCTGTTCATGGGCGCCATGCTCGGCGTGGTGCTGTCGGAAAACCTGCTGTTGATGATGGTGTTCTGGGAGCTGACCAGCCTGTCGTCCTTCCTGCTGATCGGCTTCTGGGGTAATCGAGGCGATGCCCGCAAAGGCGCGCGCATGGCGCTGGCGGTAACCGGTGGCGGTGGCCTGGCGTTACTGGCCGGGGTGCTGCTGCTGGGGCAGATGGCCGGCAGCTTCCAGCTCAGCGAAGTGCTGGCGGCCGGCGATCAGGTGCGTGCCCATGCGCTGTATCCGCTGATGCTGGTGCTGGTGCTGCTGGGTGTGTTCACCAAGTCGGCGCAGTTCCCGTTCCACTTCTGGCTGCCACATGCCATGGCGGCGCCGACGCCGGTGTCGGCCTATCTGCACTCGGCGACCATGGTCAAGGCCGGGGTCTTTTTGCTGGCGCGCCTGTACCCGGTACTGAGCGGCTCCGACCTGTGGTTCTACCTGGTCAGCCTGACCGGCCTGGCGACCTTGCTGGTGGGCGCCGGCATGGCCCTGTTTCAGCACGATCTCAAGGGTCTGCTGGCCTACTCGACCATCAGCCACCTGGGATTGATCACTCTGCTGTTCGGCCTCGACTCGCGCATGGCGACGGTGGCGGCGGTGTTCCACATTATCAACCACGCGACCTTCAAGGCTTCGCTGTTCATGGCTGCGGGGATCATCGATCACGAGACCGGCAGTCGCGACATGCGTCGCATCAATGGCATGTGGAAGTACCTGCCGCACACGGCGGTGCTGGCGATGGTGGCGTCTTCGGCGATGGCCGGCGTGCCGTTGCTCAACGGCTTCCTGAGCAAGGAAATGTTCTTTGGCGAGACCCTGCAGCAGGATCTGCTGGGCAGCTTCAACTGGGTGATTCCGGCTGCTGCGACCCTGGCCGGAGTGTTCTCGGTGGCCTATTCGCTGCGTTTCATCCATGACGTGTTCTTCAACGGCGAGCCGGTCAACCTGCCCAAGTTCCCGCCCCACGAGCCGCCACGCTATATGAAGGTGCCGGTGGAGGTGCTGGTCTTCCTCTGCCTGCTGGTGGGCATGCTGCCGGGCTATACCGTGGCGCCGCTGCTGTCGGTGGCGGCCCAGGCCAGCCTCAATGGTCCGCTGCCGGAGTACAACCTGGCCATCTGGCATGGCTTCAACCTGCCGTTGGCCATGAGTTTTGCTGCCACGCTGGGCGGCATTCTGGTGTACCTGTTCCGCCAGCCGCTGTTCCGCTGGTATGCCGGCCTGCCCGAGGTGGACGCCAAGGATGTGTTCGAGCGTGGCGTACGCGCCGTGGTGGCACTCAGCCGGCGGATTACCGCGCTGCTGGAGAACGGTTCGCTGCAGCGTTATCTGGCGCTGATGCTGCTCGCTGCGCTGGCGGTGGTGGTCAGCAGTCTGACCGGCCTGCCACGCTTTACCGGTTCATTGGGCTTGTCACCTCTGGACGGGCCGGGGCTGATGGGCGCTACGGTGCTGTGCGTGGCGGCGCTGCTGACGGTGATCTTCCATCGCCAGCGTCTGGTGGCGCTGCTTATGCTCAGTGTGGTCGGTCTGCTGGTCTCCTTGGTGTTTGCCCGTTATTCGGCGCCGGATCTGGCCCTGACCCAGCTATCGGTGGAGGTGGTGACCATCATCCTGCTGATGCTGGCGCTGTACTTCATGCCGTCGCACACGCCAGCCGAGAGCAGCAGTCTGCGTGGCTTGCGTGACTTCATCGTGGCGGTGGGCTGCGGTGGGGTGGTGGCGTTGCTGGCGTATGCCGTGCTGACGCGCCCGCTACAGAGCATCTCCGGTTTCTTCCTGGACAACAGTGTGTCGGGCGGCGGCGGTACCAACGTGGTCAACGTGATCCTGGTGGACTTCCGTGGCTTCGATACCCTGGGCGAGGTCACTGTGCTGGCCATCGCCGCCGTGGGCATCTTCGCTCTGCTCGAAGGCCTGCGCCTGTATCAGCCGCAGGCCGACAGCGCCGGGCACCACTGGGCCCGCGACCGTCATCCGCTGTTCCTGTCCACCCTGTCGCGGGTGCTGCTGCCGCTGGCGCTGCTGGTGTCGGTGTTCATCTTCCTGCGCGGTCATAACCTGCCGGGCGGCGGTTTCATTGCCGGCCTGATCACCGCCGTGGCGCTGATCCTGCAGTATGTCGCCAATGGCGTGAGCTGGACGCAGAGCCGCCTGCCGCTGGACTACCAGCGCGTGGCCGGTGCCGGTGTATTGCTTGCCGGCTTGACCGGGCTGGGTAGCTGGTTGTTCGGTTATCCCTACCTGACCACTTCGTTCGGCCACTTCCACCTGCCGCTGGTGGGAGAGTTCGAGCTGGCCACCGCCATGTTGTTCGATCTCGGCGTCTACCTCGCCGTGGTCGGCGCCACCCTGACGATTCTCGCCAGCCTGGGCAAGCTGACCCGTGGCAATAGCACCGAGGAGTTGCTCTGAGATGGAAGCCCTGTTCGCTCTGGTACTCGGTGTGCTGACCGCCAGCGGCGTGTATTTGCTGCTGCGTGCCCGCACCTTTCCCGTGGTCATGGGCCTGACCCTGTTGTCCTACGCGGTCAACCTGTTCTTATTTTCCATGGGCCGCCTGCACAGTGGCGTACCTGCGGTTATTCGTGAGGGCGCGAGCTATACCGACCCATTGCCCCAGGCCTTGGTGCTGACTGCCATCGTCATCGGGTTCGCCATGACCGCCTTTGTTGTGGTGCTGGCTCTGCGTAGCCTGGGTGAGCACGATACCGACCATGTGGATGGTGGAGAACCGCGCCGATGAATCATGCGCTGATCCTGCCGGTCCTTATTCCGCTGTTCGCCGGCGGCCTGTTACTGCTGGGCGGGCGTGTTCGCATGGCGGCGCAGCGCTCTCTGTCGCTGCTGGCCACTCTGGCGTTGTTGCCGGTCAGCCTGTGGCTGGTGCACCTGGCCGGGCTGGGTGAGCTGCAGCAGTACACCCTCGGCAACTGGGCCGCACCGTTCGGTATCGTGCTGTTGCTGGATCGCCTCAGTGCCCTGATGCTGCTGCTGACCGCGGTGCTGGCACTGTTCGCCCTGCTGTATGCGATGCGTGGCGATGACGAACGTGGCAGCAGTTTCCATGCGCTGTTCCAGTTTCAGTTGCTGGGGATCAATGGCGCCTTCCTTACCGGCGATCTGTTCAACCTGTTCGTGTTCTTCGAGATCCTGCTGATTGCTTCCTATGCGCTGCTACTGCATGGCGGTGGTCGCGAGCGGGTGAGGGCAGGGTTGCACTACGTGGTGCTCAACCTGCTGGGTTCGGCGCTGTTTCTGATCGCCGTGGGTACCCTGTACGGTATTACCGGCACGCTGAACATCGCCGATCTGGCAGTGAAAGTGGCTGCTGCCTCTGCGGACCAGGCACCAATCCTGGGGGCTGCCGGTCTGCTGCTGTTGCTGGTGTTCGGCCTCAAGGCGGCCTTCCTGCCGCTGTATTTCTGGTTGCCGAGCGCCTATGCCTCGGCCAGTGCTCCGGTGGCGGCGCTGTTCGCCATCATGACCAAGGTGGGTCTGTATTCGATTCTGCGGGTTTACACCCTGGTGTTTGGCAGCGAGGCCGGCAGCCTGGCCAATCTGGCCCAGGAGTGGCTCTGGCCACTGGCCCTGCTGACCCTGGCCGCGGGCGTGCTCGGTGCCCTGTCCGCCAGCAGCCTGCAGCGTTTGATCGCCTATCTGCTGGTTGTCTCGGTGGGAACCCTGCTGGCTGGCATGGCCATCGGCACCCCTGCCTCGCTGCAGGCGGCGCTGTATTACTGGCTACACACCACCTGGGTGTCGGCGGCCATGTTCCTGCTGGTCGACCTGGTTTCGCGCCAGCGTGGCGACAAAACGGGCGATCTGGTCCAGGGCCCGGCACTCCAGCACCCACGCCTGCTTGGCGGGCTGTTTTTCCTTGGTGCCATCGCCATTGCCGGTTTGCCGCCGCTGTCGGGCTTTATCGGCAAGCTGTTGCTGTTGCGTGCCGCCAGCGACTGGCAGTACGCCCTGTGGCTGTGGCCGCTGCTGCTGGTCGGCGGTCTGGGCATGCTGGTGGCTTTGAGTCGCGCGGGAAGCACCATTTTCTGGCGTGTCGGCCAGGATCAGCTGGATAGTTCTGAACTCGATCGTGGCCGTCTGCTGGCCTGTGTGGGCCTATTCCTGCTCAGCCCATTGCTGACCCTGCTGGCTGCTCCCGTGCTGGAGTACCTGAGTGCCGCGGCGTTGCAATTGCTGGATGTGAATACCTATCTGCTGCTCGGAGGTGGCCAATGAGAACCTGGCGCTGGCTACCGCATCCACTGCTGAGCCTGTTCCTGCTGCTGCTCTGGTTGCTGCTGGTCAACGACTTCAGCTTCGGCCATATGTTGCTGGGCGCTTTTCTGGGCTGGGTGATCCCGCTGGTGTCACAGCTGTTCTGGATCAACCCGCCGCAGATTGCCAAGCCCTGGCAGTTGTGTCGTTTCCTGCTGCTGGTGCTGTTCGACATTATCGTCGCCAACCTGCAGGTGGCGCGCCTGGTGCTCAACCCGTTCACCCGGCCACGCCCGGCCTTCGTCGAGGTCCCCCTGGAACTGACCGACGAACTGGCGCTGACCATGCTGGCCAGCATCATCTGCCTGACGCCGGGCACAGTGTCCGCCAACCTCAGTGCCGATCGCCGCACCCTGCTACTGCATTGCCTGGATATCGACGATGAGGCCGCGCTGGTGGCGCAGATCAAACAGCGCTACGAGCGCCCGCTGCTGGAGGTGTTCGCATGCTCGCCTACGTGATCCCCCTGTGCGTCGCCCTGGTTGGACTGGCGCTGCTGTTGACCCTGGTACGGCTGATCCGCGGGCCGAGCATGCCGGATCGCATCCTGGCTCTGGATACGCTGTACATCAATGCGATTGCCCTGATCGTGCTGCTGGGTATCTGGGAGGGCTCCGACCTGTACTTCGAGGCGGCTCTGCTGATTGCGGTGATGGGTTTTATTGGCACGGTGGCGGTGACCAAGTACCTGCTGCGCGGCGACATCATCGAGTAGGAGCGACGCATGAATATCTGGATTGAAGCCTTGGTCGCGTTTTTCCTGCTGGCTGGCAGCTTGTTTACCCTGGTCGGCGCAGTTGGTCTGGTGCGTTTTCCCGATTTTTTCACCCGCCTGCACAGCCCCACCAAGGCCACTACGCTGGGCGTGGGGGGGCTGGTGGTCGCTTCCATGTTGTTCTTCGGCGCGGGGGAGGAGGGCATCAGCCTGCACGAACTGCTGATCACCCTGTTCCTCTTCATCACCGCGCCGGTCAGCGCGCACATGCTGGCCAAGGCCGCCTTGCAGCAAAAGCTGCCGATTGACTCGGCCACCCGCGGCAAACCCTGGGAAGAGTGACCAGGCGGGAGCACAGTTTTCCTGGCTGGCTGTGCCTGTCCGGGTTCCACCACGGCTTCTAGACTGTCGGTTTTCTGGAGAGGCAGTCATGCCGGGGCGGACATTTGCAACGCTTTGCCTGGTGCTGGCCATGGCGCTGTGGGGCAGTTCCTTCATTGCCCTCAAGCTGGCCTTTGCCGAGCTGCCGCCGATGTGGGTGGTATTCGGACGCATGGCCATCGGCAGTCTGGTGTTCCTGCTGGCCTGGCGCTGGCGAGGGCGTGTCGAGTACCGCCCTGGCGACTGGCGCTACCTGCTGTTACTCGCGGCTTGCGAGCCCTGCCTGTACTTCATCTTCGAAGCCCTCGCGCTGCAGCACACCAGCGCATCTCAGGCGGGGATGATCACCGCCTTGCTACCCATGTTGGTGGCAGTGGGCGCCTTCTTCTTTCTGCGTGAGCGCATCGCTGCGACTACCTGGGCAGGCTTTCTCCTGGCGCTGATCGGGGCGCTGTGGCTGAGCCTGATCGGTGAAGCCGATGCCAGCGCGCCGGCTCCGCTGCTGGGCAACTTCTACGAATTTCTTGCCGTGCTCTGCGCCACGGCCTATTCCCTGTTGCTCAAGCGTCTATGCGAGCGCTACTCGCCCTTTGTGCTGACCGCCATGCAAGCTTTTATCGGCACGCTGTTCTTTTTGCCATTGGCGCTGGCGGGGCAGTCGTTACCCGCTGAACTGAGTTTCCAGGGCATTGCTGCAGTGGCCTATCTGGGACTGCTGGTTACGGTGGGAGCCTATGGCCTGTACAACTTCGGTGTCAGCCGCCTGCCGGTCAGCCAGGCCTCCGGCTTCACCAATCTGCTGCCGGTGTTCACCTTGCTGTTTGCTGCGTTGTTGCTCGGCGAAAGCCTGAGCTCGTGGCAGTACGCCGCAGCCGCCCTGGTCTTCGCAGGGGTTGCACTCAGCCAGTGGCGCGGCAGCACCCCGGTGCCGGCCGGTATTCTCGATTGAGGACACATCCATGACCTATCTACGCCAGTGGGCCCGCGAGGCGATACGCATCATCGAGGCGGACTTTCAGCGCAGCGCCGATACCCACCTGATCCCCCTGGCGTTGCCGGGGCTGCCGGGCGTCGAGCTGTATTTCAAGGACGAGTCCAGCCACCCCACCGGCAGCCTCAAGCACCGCCTGGCGCGTTCGTTGTTTCTGTATGCCCTGTGCAATGGCTGGCTCAAGCCCGGGGCGCCGGTGATCGAGGCTTCCAGCGGCTCCACGGCGATTTCCGAGGCTTATTTCGCGCGGCTGCTGGGACTGCCGTTCATTGCCGTGGTGCCGGCTTCCACCGCCAAAGAAAAGCTGGCGCAGATCGCCTTCTACGGCGGTCGAGCCCATCTGGTGGACGACCCCACGCAGATTCATGCCGAATCCGTGCGGCTGGCTCGGGAGACCGGCGGCCACTTCATGGATCAGTTCACCTACGCCGAGCGCGCTACCGACTGGCGGGCGAACAACAACATCGCCGAGTCGATCTTCCAGCAGATGCGTCATGAGTCGCACCCGGTGCCACACTGGCTGGTCTCCAGCCCCGGCACCGGTGGCACCCTGGCGACCCTGGGGCGCTATGTGCGCTATCGCCAGCACAGCACCCGCGTGCTCTGCGCCGATGCCGAGCGCTCGGTGTTTTTCGACAGCTATGTCAGTGGTGATCGCAATCTGACTCTGGATTGCGGTTCGCGCATCGAGGGCATCGGCCGGCCACGGGTCGAGCCTTCGTTCATGCCGGATGTGCTGGACGCCATGTGCAAGGTGCCCGATGCCCTGTCCCTGGCCGCCATGCACTACCTGGCGCAACGCCTGGGGCGGCGAGTCGGTGCCTCCAGCGGTACCAATCTGGTTGGTGCTTTGTTGGTGGCGCAGCGCATGGTCGAGGCGGGAGAGCGTGGCTCGGTGGTGGCCATTCTCTGCGATGGCGGCGAGCGCTACGCCACCACCTATTACGACGACGTCTGGCTGAGTGGCCAGGGGTATGGCTTGGCTCCGCTGATCGATCAGGTGCGCGCCTGCGCCGAAGAGGGCGCGGCGCTACCCGAGCTGGATAAGTTGTTCCGCAGTTAACCCTGCCAGGGCGCGGGTGCACCAATCAGACGGCCCATGGCGCCATCGATACCCAGCTCCTTGATTACCGCCAGCTCGCCTTCGGTTTCGACCATCTCGGCGATCAATGGCAGATCGATGCTGTTGGTGGCGCGGAAGATTGCTTCGATGAATACCCGCTTGTCATCTTCCTGGTCGATGGCGCGGATGTAGCTGCCATCGATCTTCAGGTAGGCCAGGCCCAAGTGAGTGAGGTTGCCGATCAGGCTGAAGCGCCCACCGAAGTGCTGCAGGCCCAGACTGAAGCCGGTTTCGCGCACCTGCTGGCTGAGTTTTTCCAGCTCGGCAGCCGGAGGCAGGTGGCGTTCGTCCAGTTCCAGAGTCATCAACTCACCTTGCTCCGGGTGTGCCCTGAGCATCTCCAGCAGCTTGTTCAAGTGGTCGGGCTCGCGCAGGGTTGCAGCGGACAGGCTCAGTGCCAGGGGCTGCGGATGGCTGCTCAGGTGGGCCAGACTGTGTTCGAGCATGGCCAGGTCGAAGCGCGCGGTCCAACCCAGGCGTTCGATCCAGGGCAGGAAGCGGCCGGCGGCGATGGCTTCACCCTGGGGGTCGAGCAGGCGCGCCAGTACCTTCTGATGAATGACCTGGCCGCGCTCGGTGCAGTTGACCACCGGCTGAAAGTACAGCTGCAGCTTGGCTTGATTGAGCGCTTCATCGATCCACTTGCGCCAGTCATGCTGCCCCTGCCCGGCCAGGGCATTGAAATCGTCCACCCGCTCCCAGGGCTTGCCGGGGTGAGCCTGGGCCTGGGCCAGCGCCTGGTCGGCGCGGGCGATCACCGTGCTGGCCTCTTCACCAGGCTTGAAGGCGGCGATGCCCAGGTGGGTGACCGGCGTGCAGTCGCTGGCGCCGGTCTGGCGCAGGCTTTCCAGGCTTTCGGTCAGGCTCATGGCCAGGCGGTCGGCATCCTCGCCGGCCAGGCCGGGTGCCAGCAGGGTGAACTCGCCGCCGCGGCTGCGTGAGGCCAGCCAGTCCGGGCTGCCGCGTTCTGCGAGCAGGCGCTTGAGGATTTCGCCGATGGCGCCGATCAGCTCGTCGGTCTTCTGTCCGCCCAGGCGCTGGTTGAGACCGCCGAGGTCATTGACCCGCAGGAACATCACGTAGCCCTCGGCGTTCTGCTCGTTGGCGTCCAGCTGACTGGCCAACTGGATATCGAACAGACGGCGGTTGGCCAGGCCGGTGAGGGTGTCCTGGTAGGCCTCCTCGCGCAGTTTCTCGCTGCGCGCAGCCTCCTCGGCGAACAGCTGCTTGAGTTTTTCGACCATCTGGTTCATCGCCAGTACCACGCGCTTCAGCTCGGGTGTACGCGGCACGCGGGGTAGGGTGAGGAACTCGCGGCGGGTGATGGCCTGGGCCTGTTGCACCATGTTGTCCAGCGGACGCAGCTGGGTGCGTAGCAGCCAGCCGCCAAGGATGGCGCTGACCACCCCGCAGAGCAGTAGCCAGAGCAGGCTGCCGACGGCGCTGTCCCATAGCTTGGCCAGGGCGAACTGGGGATGGCTGAGCACTTCGACCCGTGCCGCCTGCTCCCAGCCGCGCATGATAAGGGCATCGCCCCCTTGCGGTTCGAGGTGCACCAAGTCGACGAACCAGGACGGAACTTTGTCGGAGGTCGTGGTGGTGCGGCGCTCCACAATCACCTCGTCGCCGGGAATACGCACTACGCGGATGGTAGCGAAATAGCCGCTGTCGAAGATCGAGCTGACCATCAGCTCGATCATTGCCGGGTCGTCCACATGCGGGGTCATCGACAGGCCGAGGGCGGTGGCGGCGTCCTGCGCGTGGGAGCGCAACTGACCGAGCAATTGTTCCCGGGAGCTCTCCACGCCGGAAATGAAGCTACCGGTGAAGGCCACCACGAGGAACAGGCAGATGGCGAGAAATAGCTGTTTCAACAGGGACATGGTCTTCTCCTAACCCTCGCCGATATCGAAGCCTTCGGCGCGCATCTTTTTCAGCAGGTCCTGCCAGCGCGAGAGTTTCTTAGTGTCGCTCTTCTTGCCGGTCTGGCCGGGCAGGTAGAGCCCCTCGGCATTGAAGGCGTAGACCGGCAGCAGATCCTTGCGCTGGGAGGCGGGGCGGATTTCGCCGATCAGGTTGTCCAGCACCAGTGGCTCGGCACTGGGGCTGGCGTAGTAGGTCAGCACCATGTGCGCCTGGTTGTACTGCAAGGCTTTGACGTAGGTGATGCGCAGTTTTTCCGAGGGCACGCCGAGGCGACGCAGGGTGAAGTATTTGGCGATGGAATAGTCTTCGCAGTCGCCGGCGCCCTTGACCAGCGCCTCGATAGGCGTTGCCCAATAGTCGTTCTGACGCCAGTTGCGGATATCGTCGGAGAAGCGGAACTGGCGATTGAAGAAGCGATTGACGCTGGTCAGCTTGTCTTTTTCGGAGAGGCTTTGGCTGGCGCGGATCAGCTCGTCCCAGGCCTGGATACGGGTTTTTGCATTGCCCAGGTTGCCGTAGCGCTTCTCCGCATTGCCGATGATCAGCTCGAAGTTCCAGTTGGCCCAGGAAGCAGCGGCAATCAGTAGGGTGCCCAGCATGAGCCAGATCGCCGGCAGGCGCTGGGCTCGTCCCTGAGTGCTGGGTTGCTTCATGAAGGACCTCTCCATGGGAAGTCAGGAGAGTGTAGGCAAGGAGCTATGACTTTGCCGGTTTCGCCCGGTCAGGCGATCAGCGGCTTGGCAGGGTCTTCTGGCGCAGAATGTAGCAGCTGACCAGTACCGCGCTGCCGAGCATGAAGGCTCGGGCCCAGAACAGCGGCACCAGGTAGCAGGACAGGCCAATGCTGAGCCACATCAGACCGATGGCGTAGACCTTGCCCTTGAGCGGAATGCCGTTGCCTTCCAGGTAGTCACGGATCCACGGGCCGAGATGCTTGTGGTTGACCAGCCAGAGATAGAAGCGCCGCGAGCTGCGCACGAAGCAGGCTGCGGCCAGCAGCAGGAAGGGCGTAGTCGGCAATACCGGCACGAAAATGCCGATCACCCCCAGCGCAACGCTCAGCCAGCCGAGCACCAGCAGCACGTAACGCACGCTGCGGTGGCGACTCTGCTGGATGTCGGCGTGCGCCATGGGCGCACCTTAGTGGTGACGGGGCTTGAGCAGTGCGGGTTTTTCTTCCGGAGCCTGGCACAGCAGGAACAGGGCGGTGAGCACGTCTGGAATCTGGTCGACCATGCTGTCCACCAGTTGCTGGTCGCGGGCGATTTCGGCGAATTCCGGCTGCTCGTCGAACAGGCCGGAGGCAACCATGATCGGCAGCAGCAGCTCACTGACTTCGTCCTCGGCGTCCTCGAACCACACGGCCTCGCGCAGGAACACGCCTTCCATGAAGCCGATGCACCAGCCGCGCAGCTCGGAGTCGTCCGGGTTTTCACCCAGGTCCAGCTCGCAGGGGATTTCCGGCTCGTCATCGCTGGCCAGCTGGCGAGCGATGTGCGACTTGAGCAGGTGCAGGGTGATTTCCACTTCTTCGCGCTCGATGTCGCTGCGGTAGTGCGGCGGCTCGGCGAACAGCGCGTCGATCCACTCGCGTTCCGGCACCTGCTCGGGGCAGATGCTCAGGGCGGTCAGGTAGCCGTGGGCGGCGATGTAGTCCAGCGCTTCCTCATGCAGGTCATCGGCATCGAGAAAGGCTTGCAGGCGGGACAGTTGCTCAGCGAAGGACATCGTGGGACTACCTTGAGTGGGAAAACACCGGGATTCTAGCCGCCCGTGCCCGCAAAAGCACGGCCGACGGGCGAGGACGCCCCGGCTGGTCGGCTCGCGTATACTGCGCGGCCGCTCCTGCAAACAACGGATGACCCCACCACCCATGTCCGCCGCCCTTCGCATTCTCAAAGATGTCTTCGGTTACGACGCCTTTCGTGGCAACCAGGCGGCGATCATCGAACGCGTGGCGGGTGGTGACGATGCCCTGGTGCTGATGCCCACCGGCGGTGGCAAATCGCTCTGCTACCAGGTGCCGGGATTGTTGCGCGAGGGCCTGGCGGTGATTGTGTCGCCGCTGATCGCGCTGATGGAGGATCAGGTTGCCACCCTGGATGAGCTGGGCGTGGCTGCCGTGGCACTCAATTCGACGCTGAGCAACGACGAGCAGCGCGAGATCGCCGAGCGCATCCGCCGTGACGAGATCAAGTTTCTCTACCTGGCCCCCGAGCGCCTGGTGCAGCCGCGCATGCTGGATTTCCTGCAGCGCTTGCCCAAGGTCGCCCTGTTCGCCATCGACGAGGCGCACTGCGTATCGCAGTGGGGACATGACTTCCGCCCGGAATACCTGCAGCTGGGCCAGCTCGCCGAACTGTTTCCCAGCGTGCCGCGCATCGCCCTGACCGCCACGGCGGACAAGCGCACCCGCGAGGAAATCGTTCAGCGCCTGCACCTGGAGAACGCCGAGCGCTTTCTCTCCAGTTTCGATCGGCCGAACATCTTCTACCGCATCCAGCCCAAGGACCAGCCGCGCAAGCAGCTGCTGGCCTTCCTTGCGGCGCGCAAGGGCGATGCCGGCATCGTCTACTGCCTGTCGCGCAAGAAGGTCGAGGAGGTCGCCGAGTTCCTTAGTGCCCAGGGTTATCCGGCGCTGCCCTACCACGCCGGACTGTCGAACGACCTGCGCGGCTACCACCAGAAGCGCTTTCTCAACGAGGAAGGGCTGATCATGGTGGCCACCATCGCCTTCGGCATGGGCATCGACAAGCCCAACGTGCGTTTCGTCTGCCACATGGATCTGCCCAAGTCGCTGGAGGCCTACTACCAGGAGACCGGCCGCGCCGGTCGTGACGGCCTGCCGGCGGACGCCTGGATGGCCTACGGCCTGCAGGACGTGGTGTTCCTCAAGCAGATGCTGGCCAACTCCGAGGGCGACGAGCGGCACAAGCGGGTCGAACAGCACAAGCTCGACGCCATGCTGGCCCTGTGTGAAGAGATCCGCTGCCGGCGCCAGGCGCTGCTCGCCTATTTCGACGAAGACCTGCCGCAGCCCTGTGGCCATTGCGACACTTGCGTCGATCAGGTGCAGACCTGGGACGCCACAGAACCTGCACGCCAGGCCCTGTCGGCCATCTACCGTAGCGGCCAGCGCTATGGTGTCGGCCATCTGGTCGACATTCTCTTGGGCCGTGACAACGACAAGATTCGCGCCGTGGGGCACCAGCATCTGCCGGTGTTCGGTATCGGCAAGGCGCTGAGCGAAGGTGAGTGGCGCACGCTGTTCCGCCAGCTGGTGGCGCGCGGCCTGGCCGATGTCGACCTGGAGGGCTATGGCGGCCTGCGTCTGTCCGATAGCTGCCGTCCGCTGCTGCGCGGCGAGGTGACCCTGGAGCTGCGCCGCGACCTCAAGCCGCAGCAGGCGGTCAAGGCTTCCGGCAGCAGCGCCAGCCAGTTGGTGCGCGGCGAGGAACGCGAGCAGTGGGAGGCGCTGCGCACCCTGCGCCGCAAACTGGCCGAGGAGCACTCGGTGCCGCCTTATGTAATCTTTCCCGATGCCACCTTGCTGGAAATGTTGCGCAGCCAGCCGCGCACGCTGGATGAGATGGCGCGGGTCAGTGGCGTGGGGGCGCGCAAGCTGGAGCGCTATGGCCAGGCCTTTCTTGAAGTGCTCAACGACGCAGGCGAGGGCGAGGCACCGAAAACGGTGCAGGACCTGCGCCACGAGTTGGTCAGCCTGGCCCGCGCTGGCATGACCCCGGCGCAGATCGCCAACCAGCTCAATTGCGGCGAGAAGAGCGTCTACAACCTGCTGGCCGAGGCCATTGGCCGCCAGCAGCTGAGCCTGGAGCAGGCGCTGGACCTGCCGGAAGAGCTGCTGGGCGAAATTCAGGACGCCTTCCTCGATGGGGAGGGTGAACTGCCATCGGTGGCGGCGATCGCCGAGCAGTTCGCCGGCCAGGTGCCGGAAGGGGTGCTGCATTGTGTGCGTGCAGCGCTGCAGGCCGAGTTCGAGGTGTAGTGGCCGCAAGGGTCGCTGTACCTGGCGCGTCCTGTCTCTTGGCCAGGCGTGGGTGACTGTTAGGATCACTGCACCTTCCCATCGGGTGCATTCATGGAACGACTGATCCAGACCAATGGCCAACCCTGCTATGGCATCTTTCCCGGCGCGCCGGAGCAGATCAACTGGCGTGATTTCGACTTCCGCTCACCCATGGGGCAGCGGCGAGGCACGCTGGCCAAGTGGCGACGCTACCACCAGTTTCAGTATTTTGGGCTGGTCAGCGAGGAGCTGATTGGCGGCTGTGCGTTGGCTGATATCAGCCTGCTCACGGCCGGCTTCGTCTATCTCTTCCAGCCTTCCACCGGGCGTATGATCGAGCGTCAGTTCCGCCGGCCGCTGGGCCTCGGAACGTCGTTCTCCACCCAGCCCAATGCAGGTATCTGCGAATTGCGCAGCGGCGCCAACCTGTTGCGTCTGGACAACCAGGGCACCAGGAAAAGCCTGCTGGTGGAACTGGACGATGGCACGCGTATTGAGGCGGGCTTTTCCGAAGAGCAGTTCCAGCCCATGTGCATCTGCACGCCGACTGCGGCCGATGGCTGGGTCTATGCGCAGAAGGTGGCAGGGGTTCGCTGCCAGGGACAGGTGCAGAGTGTGCTGGGTAACTTCGACTTGGCCGACATCGGCGCCTTCGCCCATCATGACTGGTCGGCCGGCTACATGCGTCCTGAGACGAACTGGAACTGGGCGTGCCTGTCGGGGCTGGTCGGGGCAACCCGCGTCGGCCTCAATCTATCCTGTGGGGTCAATGAAACCAGCTTCAGCGAGAACTGCTACTGGCTCGATGGCCAACTGCTGCCGGTGGGCGGTGTGCACTTCCAGTACGACCGCGACCAGCCGCTGGCGCCGTGGCGCATCGTTTCGGGTGACGGCCAGGTGGAGCTGACCTTTCGCGGCCACGGCCTGCATGGTGAACGACTGAACCTCGGCCTGCTGGCCAGTAACTTCAAGCAGGTATTCGGTTGTTTTCAGGGCACGTTGCGGCCACCGGGGCGGCCGCCGATCTCTATCGACAATCTATGGGGCTTTGTCGAGGATCAGTATGTCAAATGGTGACAACGGGGTTGGCGCTCAGCCCTGCCGGAGTTATGGTTAGGTGACTAATAATTAGATTTTTCTGCAGTCCACGCGCAGTCTGGGGAAGTGGACGGCAGCAAGAATCAGCTGAGAGCCCCACCCATGCACAAGTTTGCCCATCACAGTTTCGGTATGCAGTTGGCCCAGCTATCCCGCGCCTGGCGCGCGGAACTGGATCGTCGTCTCTCCGGTCTTGGCCTGTCCCAAGCGCGCTGGTTGGTGCTGCTGCACCTGGCCTTGCTCAAGGAGGCCCCCACTCAGCGCGAACTGGCGCAAACCGTAGGCGTGGAAGGGCCGACCCTGGCCCGCCTGCTGGATGGCCTGGAGGGGCAGGAGCTGGTGCAACGCATTGCCGTTCCTGAGGATCGCCGGGCCAAGAAGGTGGTGCTCACCGCCAAGGCGCGGCCGCTGATTGAGCAGATCGAGAGCATCGCCCAGCAACTGCGCGCCGAGTTGTTCGCCGGCATCAGTGAGGAAGAGCAGCGCATCTGTCAGGGCGTGCATGCTCGTATTCTGGCCAACCTGGAGCGCTCCTAAGCGTCTGCTGTTTCCTGGGTAGGCGCTCTTATTACCAAATAGAATGAGAGCTGGTTGGCATTTATAGGTTTGCATTAATATGCTGGCCTTATGCTTGCCAGTTTTGTACGCCTTGCAAGGCGCTCTGGCCGGCGCCTTCGTTGCCGGGTTGCCAGGGATTGCCCCCGACAGTTGTCACCTCACGCGCCAAGCCATCCAGGGAATACATGCTCATAGAGGCAGAGCGGGTGCGTACGAGGGGAGGGCCTCATGGCTCGTTTTCGTCTTTTACTGCTGGGGCTGGCCTCCGGGTCTGTCTTCTATTCGGGCGCCGCGTCTGCCCTGGGCCTGGGCGACATCAATCTGCACTCGGCCCTCAATCAGCCACTGGATGCCGACATCGAGCTGCTGCAGGTTGGTGACCTGGAGAATCAGGATATCAAGGTGCGCCTGGCTTCCGACGAGGAGTTCCGGCGTATCGGCGTAGACCGCTTCTACTTTCTCAACGACCTGCGCTTCACTCCGGTACTGCGAGGCGGGCGTGGATTGATTCGCGTGCAGTCAAGCAAGCCGGTACGTGAGCCCTACCTGAACTTTATCGTCGAAGTGGCCAGGCCGGGTGGCAACCTGCTGCGTGAGTACACGGTGCTGATCGACCCGCCGGGTTCGTCTTTCCATACTCCGCAGGCGGCACCGCTACCAGCACCGGTGGCGAACACATGGCAGCGCGGCCCTGATCGTCCGCTACCGCCGGCGGTAAATGGCGAGCGCTATCAGGTCCAGCGTGGTGACAGCCTGTGGACGATTGCGGGGCGCTTGCAGGGCAATGAGAGTGCCGGCTCTCGTGAGGCCTTGATGGGCGACATCCTGGCTCTCAACCCGCAAGCCTTCACCAATGGTGATCCTGGCCGTTTGCTGGCAGGTGCTCAGTTGCTCTTGCCGGACAGCGTCAGAGCTCCTGTTGCCGAACCAGTATCAGCTGCCGTGGCTGCTGATAGCCAGATGGCCCCGCAAGCGCCGGCTGTTGCCGCCGAGGAGCAGCCGCCAGCACAAGTCGAACAGGAGCGTCTGGTGGCCGAGCTGGCCCAGGTCAATGCGCAGAACTTGCAGCTGCAGAACACCCTGAGCCAGTTGCAGGAACAGCTCCAGCAACTGCAGACACAGATGGCCGAGAAGGATCTGCAGATGCAGCAGATCCGCAGCCAGTTGGAGCAGCAGGTGATGCTGGTGGCTCCGCCCGCCCCTGTTGTGACCGAGGCGGCCGCTCCGGTTGCCGAGTCGCGGACTATGGCCTGGGTGGGCTGGCTCGTCGCAGCCCTGGCGCTGCTGTTGCTGGCGGGCTTCGCCTTGCTGGCCTGGCGGCGCAGGGCACCGAGCGAACCTCTGCCGCAGCGTCAGCCGCCGGCCGAGCCGCGTATGGTGTCCCGGCCCGTGACACGAGAGGCCGAGCAACGCGCGCCTGTAGCCGTGCCCGTCACAGTGGCGCCGCCAGCACCTCAGCCCAAGGCCCAACCGGCCACCGATCCGCTGGAGGGCGCCAACATCTATATCGCGTATGGGCGTTTTGCCGATGCGGCCAATAGTCTGCGCAGGGCCATCGAGCAGCATCCTGAGCGCTTGGATCTGCGTCTGCGCATGCTGGAGGTTTGCGGTGAGTTGGGCGATGCCGGCGCTTTTTTCGAACAGGAGCGCCAGCTGCATGAGATGGGCGCCAGCCATGTGCAGATCGACCAGATCCGCGCACGTTATGGCCACCTGCAGCGAGCCCAGGAAACGGCGACACCGGTTGCCACCAGGGAGCCGGTCGAGCAGGCCACCATGCTGCAGGACGACTTCCAGCTCAATCTGGATGATCTGTCGCTGGATGCCGACTGGGAGCTGGCCAGCCCGTTCCAGCCCGAGCAGTCGGCCCGACTCAAGGCTGAGAAGGCTCGGCAAGATCTGCTCGACCCTGACTTCAGCTCCAACCTACAGGAGCTGCCCGAGGTGTCCGAGATGACTGCGGACGATGGGCTGCTGGCCACTTTTGCCGAGATGCCCCAGGAACAGGTACTCGATGCCGACTTCATCGATGCTTTTGACGTCGAGCAGGTGGAGCGGCGCGAGGGCGGGTCGATGTCCGCTGACCTCGATCATTTGGCCGGTAATCGTGACCATCTGGTGCGCCTCAATACGGCGTTGGCCTATATCGAACAGGGCGATATTGGCAGTGCCTGCGACATCCTCAACGAGTTGATCAGCCAGGGTGATGAGCAGGAGCGCGAACAGGCGCGCGAACTGCTGGCGAAGATCGCCTGAAGTCGATCTTCGGGCGAATACAGCGCCGCGGCTTGTCCGCGGCGTTGCTGTTTATGCGCGGTATGATGCGCGCCCCAATCGAGCGGAGGTTGCCATGAGCAAACCTGAAGTGGTCATCACCTATTGCACTCAGTGCCAGTGGCTGCTGCGTGCTGCCTGGCTGGCCCAGGAGCTGCTCAGTACCTTCGCCGAGGAGCTGGGCATGGTCAGCCTACAGCCGGGAACAGGGGGCGTGTTCCGCATCGTGTGTGATGGCGTACAACTCTGGGAGCGCAAGGCCGATGGTGGTTTTCCCGAGGCCAAGGAGCTCAAGCAGCGCCTGCGCGACCTGATTGATCCCGAGCGCGACCTGGGGCACATCGACCGATAACGCCTTTGGCGGGTGCGCGTGGCTGCCATATCAGCTGAGGTCGTCGACGCTGGGCGCGTGTTTGCTGAGACGGGCTGAGATCAATGTGGCCAGCAGGATCAGCGCGCCGCCGAAGAGCATGCGCAAACCGGGTTCCTCGTTGAACAGCCACCACGCAAAGAGAATGCCGTAGACCGGCTCCAGGGCGAAGACCACCGACGCACTGCGTGCATTCAGCATGCGCAGGCTGGCGACGAACAGGCTGTGAGCCAGCGCGGTGCAGAGCAGGCCGAGCAGGGCGATCCACAGCCAGTCCAGCGCACGCACCTCTGGCAGGACCGACCACACCAATGGCAAGGTGCAGACGAGGATGCCGAGGTTCTGCCACAGCGCTGCCTGGGCTGGCTCGACGCCTTTGGTGGTGGCGCGGTTGCTCACCGAGACCAGGGCGAACAGCAGGCCCGAGAGGATTGCCCAGACCAATCCCAAAGTGGCCTCGCTGCCAAAGTCGAAGTGCGGCGTGACCAGCACGAGGCCAAGACATACCAGGCCCACCACCAGCCATTCCAGCGGACGGATGCGCTCGCGAAACAGGATGCCTTCGAGCAGCACGGTGAAGGCGGGAAAGCTGGCAAAACCGAGCGTGGCCACGGCCACTCCGGACACTTTCACGGCAATGAAGAAGGTCCACCAGTGCCCACCCAACAGCAGGCCTGCCGCCGCCAAGGCCAGCCGGTGACGCCAGGACAGGCGGCGGGTGGTTTCGGCGAGGTGGCTGAACAGGCCCAGGGCGCCCACGGCGAACAGGGCGCGACCGAACACGATGACCAGCGGCGCGGCCAGGGCCAGTTTGCCGAAGATGCCGGAAAGGCCGAAACAGAGGGCGCCCAGGTGCAGGGCAAAGAGGGCGGTACGGTGTTGCATCAGGATTCCCGGGGTAGGGTTGGGACAAGGGGGCTTCATGCCAGGCGCGCGCCGTTGGCCAGCGGTCGGTCGAAGCCGGCTAGCACCACCTTGCCTTGCGGGTCGTAGGCGCCGGTCACCAGCACGTCCGAGCGTACCCCGGCGATGCGTTTAGGGGCGAAGTTGCACACGCACAGTACCTGGCGGCCGACCAGTTCGTCGGCCCGGTAATGCTCGGTGATCTGCGCGCTTGAGGTCTTCACGCCCAGCTCGCCCAGATCCACTTCCAGCACATAGGCGGGTTTGCGTGCGGCACTGTTGGGGCGGGCACTGAGCAGGGTGCCGACCCGCAGCTCCACGCGCTCGAAGTCCTGCCATTCGATGGTCGGCATCTTGGCCTCGTTCCTGGATGGGTTGGCAGAGTCTAGGGCCTGGCGGATGCCGGATCTGTCGCGCTACTCGCGGGTATTGTCGTGCGCCTCGCGTGCCTGACGGCGCAACTCGCGTGGGGTGATGCCCAGTTCACGCACCAGGGCGGCGGTGAAGGCACTCTGCGAGCCATAGCCGACCCGTGCGGCAACCTCACCGACCGCCAGGCGGCTGCTCAGCAACAAGTCGCGGCCCAACTGCAGACGGCGCAGGCGGACATGCTCCATCGGTGTACGCCCGGTCTCGGCGAGAAAACGAGCATGGAAGCGCGCCGCTGACAGCCCGCACAGGCGCGCCAGGTCGGCCACTTGCAGCGGATGGGCGCAGTGCCGGTCGATGTGCGCGTCGAGGTTGGCCAGCGGCAGGCCTGCGGGTGCTGCCAGAGCCGGGGCGCCGCTGAGGCTGGCGAGGAGCAGGGCAGCGCCCTGCTGGGCGATCACCGTGTCGCCGATCGGGCTGGCCGCCAGCCAGTCGACCAGCTGGCTCTGCGCCGGATTGAGCTGGATTCGTCCCGGTGTCTCCAACAGGCGCCGGCTGGCCTCGGCATGGTGGCCGAGGCGCTGCTGCAGCCAGCCATCCTGCGGTACGTCCAGCACCAGGCAGCGGCTGCCGCTCGGGCTGGCGCAGGCGTGGTGGGTCGCGGGCGGCACCACGGCCAGGCTCATGCTCGAAACCTGGCAGCCGCGCCCGGCGACCTCGAAGTCGAGCCGGCCGGAGAGGCCGAACACCAGCTGGGCATGGTCGTGGCTGTGGGCGATCTGCTCGTGGTGGTAGTGGCGCAGCGAGAGCAGCTGGGACATGGCGGGACTCCTGATCGAGCGGTCAGTGTACATCGCGCCGGCGAGGGTGGCTTGTCATGCAATAGTCATCGCATCGTCACGGACGCTTCACTGCGCCGGCGCACGCTTGGCCAAACCCAGCCGGAGGCCGCCCATGAGCATCGCCGAGCGCAACAAGCCCAGCCGCAAGCAGCATGTCCGCACTCTGTGGATTTCCGACGTTCACCTAGGCACCCGCGACTGTCAGGCCGAGCGCCTGGCGGGCTTTCTCAAGCGCTACCAGGCCGACCGTATCTATCTGGTCGGCGACATCATCGACGGCTGGAAGCTGCGTGGCGGCATCTACTGGCCGCAGGCGCACACCAACGTGATCCGCCGCCTGCTGACCATGAGCAAGCGCGGCACCGAAGTGATCTACGTCACCGGCAACCATGACGAATTCCTGCGCCGCTACTCCACGCTGATCCTCGGCAATATCCAGCTGGTCGACGAGGCGGTGCACGAGACCGCCGACGGCCGCCGCCTGCTGGTGATCCACGGCGACCAGTTCGACGTCATCACCCGTTACCACAAGTGGCTGGCCTTCCTCGGTGATTCTGCCTACGAGCTCACCCTGACCCTCAATCGCTGGCTCAACCACTGGCGCGAGCGCTGGGGTTACGGCTACTGGTCGCTGTCGGCTTTTCTCAAGCACAAGGTCAAGACGGCGGTGAACTTCATCAGCGATTTCGAGGAGTCCATCGCCCACGAATGCGTCAAACGTGGGCTGGACGGCGCCGTCTGCGGCCATATCCATCATGCCGAGATCCGTCAGGTGAACGGCGTTGACTACATGAACTGTGGCGACTGGGTGGAGTCCTGTACGGCGCTGATCGAGCACCTGGACGGCAGCATCCAGTTGTATCGCCTGGCCGAGGATCCGGCGGCTGTGGCCGAAGCCGTCGCACTCGAGCAGGCGGCATGAGGATTCTGATTGTCAGCGACGCCTGGCACCCGCAGGTCAACGGCGTGGTGACCAGCCTGCAGGCGCTGGTGAGCGAGCTGCGTAGCCTGGGGCATCTGGTCAAGCTGTTGTCGCCGCAGGATTTCCGTCATCTGCCCTGTCCCAGCTATCCGGAAATTCCGCTGGTCTGGGACTTGTGGCGGGTTGGTCCGGCGATTCGCGAGTTCCGCCCGGACTGTGTGCACCTGGCCACCGAGGGCCCGCTGGGCTGGGCGGCGCGGCGCTGGTTGAGCAAACGCGGCCTGGCCTTTTCCAGCGCCATCCACACGCGCTTTCCCGAATATGTGCATACGCGCTGGCCGCGCATTCCGCTTGCCTGGGGCTATGCCTATCTGCGCCGTTTCCACCGCCCGAGCCAGGCGGTGCTGGTCAGTACCGAGCGGCTGCGTGAGGAGTTCGTACAGTGGCGACTGCCGCGCCTGCAACTGTGGCGCAAGGGCGTCGATACCGGTCTGTTCTATCCCCGTGAGTCGTTGCGGGATACACCGGTATTCCTCTATGTCGGGCGCCTGGCGACGGAGAAAAATCTACGCGCCTTCCTTGACCTGGATTTACCGGGTGAAAAACGCGTAGTGGGCGATGGCCCCGAGCGCGGGGAGCTACAGGCGGCTTACCCGAACGTCCAATTCCTCGGCTATCAGCAGGGCGAAGTGCTGGCGCAGTCATTTGCCGCAGCCAGCGTATTGGTGTTCCCTTCACGTACCGACACCTATGGCCTGGTCATGCTGGAGGCCCTGGCCTGTGGCACGCCCGTGGCCGCTTTTCCGGTGGCGGGGCCGCTGGACGTGCTGGAGGCGGGCGTTACCGGCGTGATGAGCGAGGACCTGCGCGAAGCCTGCCTGGCGGCGTTGCTGCTGGACCGCGCCCTGTGTGCGGAGCATGCGGCGCGGCAGTCCTGGCGTGCCTCTGCGCTGGAGTTCCTGGCCAGTCAGCCGTTGCTCGATGGCGAGCTGCTGGAGCAGCAGGACTGGTTGCCTGCGACGTAGGTTGGGTCGGGCCGCGTAGGTTGAGCGCAGCGAAGCCCAACAGGTGCTTCCCGAGCATCATATCCGGGGACGTTTGTTGGGCTTCGCCGCCTTGCGGCTCAACCCAACCTACATTTCAATCCAGCCTTACAGGATGACCTTGTCGCGCAGCTTGTCGGCCGCTTGGTTGAGCGCCTGGATGACTTTCTCCTTGTCGTAGTTCTGGATGCCGTTGGTATCCAGGTACATGGAGAAGCCCGGCAGCTCGTGCTCGACGTAGCTGGAGCGCGCGCCCAGGTCGCGGCGGAAGTCCACCACCTGGTAGATCTGTACAGGGCGACTGAAGCCCTTGACCGCGATCTGGCCCTTGTCGCGGCACATGATCACGTCCTTGATCAGCGAGTAGGTCTCGTGGGAGATGAGGATCTCGCCGGCCTCGGAGGAGCTTTCCAGGCGGCTGGCCAGGTTCACCTCGCGGCCGATGATGGTGTAGTCCATGCGCGTGTCGGCGCCGAAGTTACCGACGGTGCAGTAGCCGGTGTTCAGGCCCATGCGGATTTCCAGCGGCTTGGTGATGCCCTGGGCGCGCCATTGCTGGCGCAGCACCTTCATGTGCTTGCGCATGGCGATGGCCATGGATACGGCATTCACGGCGTCCTTCTTGGCGCCCTGGCTGGACGGGTCGCCGAAGAACACCAGCACGCTGTCGCCGACGAACTTGTCGATGGTGCCGCCGTACTTGAGGGCGATCTTCGACATTTCGTTGAGGTAGGTGTTGAGCAGGTCGGTGAGCTGTTCGGCTTCCAGTTCCTCGGCCAGCTCGGTGAAGCCCTTGATGTCGGAAAAGAATACGGTGAGCTTCTTGCGCTGGGTTTCCAGGCGCACGTGCTTCTTGCCACTGAAGATCAGCTCCCAGACCTGCGGCGACAGGTACTTGGCCAGGTTGCGCGCCAGGCGTGCGGCCTTTTCCTGCTCGCGTTTGATCTCGTGGCGGGCGAGGGTCAGGCGCAGGCCCTGCTCATGCACGAAGAAGGCAGTGATGCAGATATACAGGGTGCTCAGCAGGATGCTGACCAGCGCGACCAGGGTCGGGGTGTCGGTATTGATCTCGGGATGAATCAGCGCGGTGTTCAGCGCCATGCTGCCGGTGGCGATCAGCACGGCCAGGCCCATCTGGCGCACGCCGCCGGCAATCAGCGCGCTGAAGCACAGGGTCAGCAGAAACATCAGCCCGGGGACTGCCGAGAAGCCCATCAGCACTGCGGCGGCACCCGCATGCACGGCGTCGATGAACAGCAGGGTGAGGTTGGTCTTTTCCGGATAGTCACGCTTGAAGCGGTTGCTCAGGTGATAGGCCAGGTGTGGGTAGAGCAGTGCGTAAGGGACTATCCACAGGATGGCGTAACCGAAGTGGTTGACGTAGGTGCCGGCGGCGATGGCGGCAGCCGGAGCGATGTAGGCCAGCACCCGCGAGTAGTACTCACGCAGCAACGGGGCGGGTTGCGCCCTGAGGATTTCCTGGACGTTGGACTTCATTGACGGTGCGATCCCTGATGATTTTCTGACGCTTCTGCTGAGCGTCTGGGCGGTCTGCAAGACCTGCGCCAAGGTGTGGCGGGTGAGGGATCATAACCAGCTGCCATCTGGCGGCCAAGTATGACCGCCGAATGGCGTGGCGTTCAGCAGGCCTGGCGCTCGACGGCGGCCATGTAGATGGATTGCTTGGGCTGGGCGAAAACCCGGCGCAGCATGGGCTCGAAGAACTCCAGCGGCAGGGTTTCGCCGTTCGGGTCGAAGGCGGCGGCATCGTAGCGGGCGCAGAATTCGATGGTGGCCTGGAACTGCGGGTGATCCTTGAATTGCTCGCGCAGGTGCCGATCCAGCCCCAGGTGATGGAAGAAGTAGTAACCCTGGAAGATCGCGTGCTTCTCGATCATCCAGTGGTTCTCCGCGCTGACGAACGGCTTGAGCATGGCGGCGGCGATATCGGCGTGGTTGTAGGAGCCGAGGGTGTCACCGATGTCATGCAGCAGGGCGCACACCACGTATTCCTCGTCCTTGCCGTCACGGTAGGCCAGGGTGGCGGTCTGCAGCGAGTGGGTCAGGCGATCCACCGGGAAGCCGCCGAAGTCGCCGTCGAGCAGCTTGAGGTGAGCGAGGATGCGGTCCGGCAGCTGTTTGGCGAAGGCGGCGAAATCCTGAGCGATGATGGCCCAGTCTTCGGCGCTGCCATCTTCCATATGGGTGAATTGGGCGTGTGCTTGCATGGTCGAGCCCTCAGAAGCGGATACGGCCGGTAAAGGCGTCCTTGAGCATTACCCAGTCACCCATGAAGCTGTACAGCGGGTACTTGAAGGTGGCCGGCTTGTTCTTCTCGAAGACGAAGTGGCCGATCCAGGCGAAGCCATAGCCGGCGAAGGGCAAGGCCAGCAGCCACAGCCATTGCTGGGTCAGCAGGGCATAGGCGAGGATGCTCAGCACCAGCAGGCTGCCGACGTAGTGCAGGCGGCGGCACACATCGTTGCTGTGCTCCTGCAGGTAATAGGGATAGAACTCGGCGAAGCTGTTGAAGCGTTCGGTGGTTTCGGCGCTCATGGCGTACCTCCTGTCATTGTTGGCCACAGTCTAAGCGTGCTGTCTTGCGCGGCCAGTGACATACGGTGCCAGTTTAGTATCCTCGTGGCGCCAGAGCGTGCCGACCACTGCATAAGAAGAACGATGAGCGAAAGAACCACTTCATCCAGCTGGGCCACCAGCATCGTCCAGGGCCTCGAAATGGGCGGCGTCGACTGCCGGCGTCTGTTTGCCCAGCTGGGCATGGACTACGAGGCGCTCAGCGACCCTGATGCACGCTTCCCCCAGGATGGTATGACCCGCCTCTGGCATCTGGCTGTGGAGGCCTCGGGCAATCCGTCCATTGGCCTCAACCTGGCGCGCCTGCCGGTGCGCCCCACGGCGTTTCATGTGGTGGGTTATGCGCTGATGTCCAGCCGCAACCTGCTCGAAGGTTTTCAACGTTTGGTGCGCTACCAACGCATCATTGGCGAGGGGGCGGATCTCAGTCTGCAGCCCAGTCCGGATGGCTACGAGCTGATCCTGGCCATTCACGGTGACCATCTGCCGGCGGCCCGCCCCAGCTACGAGGCCAGTCTGGCGCACACCATGGCCTTCAGTCGCTGGCTCACCGGCAAGCCGCTCAAGCCGCGTGAAGTGCGCTTCCAGGGGCCTCCGCCTGCAGATCTGCGGCCTTATGACGAGGTGTTCCAGGCTCCCCTGCGCTTTGCCAGCGAACGTTATTCGCTGCTGTTCGAGCGCGCCGACCTGGAAATGCTCTTGCCCTCTGCCAACGAAGCCCTGGCGCAAGTGCATGATCGTTTCGCCGGGGAGTACCTGGCCCGCTTCTCCGATGGCCGGGTGACCCATCAGGTACGCCAGGTGCTGTGCCGCCTGCTTCCACAGGGTGAGCCCAAGCGCGAAGCGGTGGCCCAGGCGCTGCTGTTGTCCGAGCGGACCCTGCAGCGCCGCTTGCAGGAGGAGGGCACCAGCTACCAGCAACTGCTCGACGACAGCCGGCGCGAGCTGGCCGAGCAGTACCTGGCCCAGCCCAACCTGACCTTGTTGCAGGTCTCCTATCTGCTCGGTTTTGCTGACCCCAGCAACTTCTTCCGTGCCTTCCGCCGCTGGTTCGACACCACGCCGGGCGAGTACCGCGCGCGGCTTTGATGCTTTCCCTGCGTAGGTTGGGTTACGCCACTGCAGCCTGCATGGGGCAGCGACCTAATGGCGCCAGAAGGCGGGGAAGAGTAGGACCAGTACGGTGAGAATCTCCAGGCGCCCCAGCAGCATGCCGAAGGTCAGTACCCACTTGGCCATGTCCGGCAGGCTGGCGTAGTTGCCGGCCGGGCCGATCACTTCGCCCATGCCCGGGCCGACGCCCGACACCATGGCGGCCGCGCCACTCAGTGCAGTGATCCAGTCCACTCCCGTGATTGCCACACCCAGGGCCAGGGTAGCGATGGTGATGGTGTAGAAGAAGGCGAAGGCCAGGATCGAACGGACGATGTCTTCGTCCAGGCGATGGCGGTTGTAGTTCTGCCGGATCACCGCGCGCGGGTGTACCAGCTGCTTGAGGTTGGCCTTGAGCAGGATGTAGGCGACCTGGAAGCGGAACACCTTGAGGCCGCCAGCGGTGGAGCCAGAGCAGCCGCCGACGAAGCCCAGGTAGAAGAACAGCATGCTGGCGAACGGGCCCCACAGGTGGTAATCGCCCACGGCGAAGCCGGTGGTGGTCATCACCGAGGTGATGTTCACCGTCACGTGGCGTAGGGCATCGAGCCAGTGCAGGTCGGTGGTCAGCCACTTCCACAGCGCCAGCATCAGACAGCTGGACAGCAGGATCAGCAGGAAGCCACGTACCTGCTCGTCGCGCCACAGTGCCTTGTAGTTGCCGCGCAGCATCGAGACGTAGAGCACGAAGGGCAGGCTGCCGAGGATCATCACCAGCACCGCCACCCAGTGCACCGCCGGCTGCTGCCATTTGCCCAGTGACGCGTCCGAGGTGGAAAAGCCCCCCGTGGCGATGGCTGACATGGCGTGGTTGATGGCGTCGAACAAACCCATGCCGGCCAGCCAGAAGCCCAGCACCGCCAGGGAGCTGAGGCCGACGTAGGCCAGCACCATGTACTTGGCCACCATGTGCGAGCGCGGCATGACCTTTTCCGAGCGGTCTGACGACTCGGTCTGGAACAGGCGCATGCCGCCGATGCGCAGCATCGGCAGAATCGCCACGGCCATGCCGATGAAGCCGATGCCGCCCAGCCAGTGCAGCAGTGAACGCCAGATCAGCAGGCCTGGCGCCATGTCGTCCAGGCCGCTGAAGATGGTGGCGCCGGTGGCGGTGATGCCGGACATGCTCTCGAAGTAGGCGTCGGTGAAGCTGATGTGGCGGGTGAAGATGAAGGGCAGGGCGGCGAAGACCGACACCACCACCCAACTGGACACGGTCAACATGTACATGTCGCGCGGGCGCAGGTGGCTGTCGTCCGGGCGGCCCTGGGCCAGCATGGCGATGCCGGCAACGAAGGTGATCAGGCTCGACCAGAGAAAGGCATTGATGCCTTGCGGGCTGGCGTAGAGCAACTGCGTGCCGACCGGCACCAGCATGCTCACCGCCAGGGTGATCAGGAAGATGCCATTGATGAAGGCGACAGTGCGCAGGGTGGACAACTGCATCCGGGTCAGTGCTTCCAGAAGGTGCGGGTAACCAGCACCAGCACGGTGAGTATTTCCAGTCGGCCCAGCAGCATGCCGGCGGTCAGTAGCCACTTGGCGCTATCCGGCAGGCTGGCGAAGTTGCCGGCCGGGCCGATGATCGGGCCCAGGCCCGGGCCGACGTTGCACACCGCGGTGGCGGCGCCGGTCAGCGCGGTGACCCAGTCCAGGCCGGTCAGGGTCAGGGCCAGGGCCAATACGCCAATGGTGATGGTGAAGAAGAAGGAGAAAGTGATCAGCGAGCGGACGATGTCTTCGTCCAGGTTGTGGTTGTTGTACTGCTGCTTGATCACTGCGCGCGGGTGCACCAGCTGCTGCAGGTTGGCGCGCAGCAGCACGTAGGCGACCTGGAAACGGAAGATCTTCAGGCCACCGGAGGTCGAGCCCGAGCAACCGCCGACGAAGGTCAGGTAGAAGAACAGCAACACGGCGAAGCTGCCCCAGGTGGTGTAGTCGCCCAGGGCGTAGCCGGTGGTGGTGACCACCGAAGTGACGTTGACCGCGACGATACGCACCGCATCGAGCCAGGCCTGGTCCGAGTTGAGCCAGAGCCAGGTGCCGAACACCAGCCAGGTCAGCACCAAAAAGCCGAGGAAGCCACGGACCTGGTGGTCACGCAGCAGCGCTTTGCGGTGGCCGCGCAGAAAGGCCACATAAAGCATGAACGGCAGGCCGCCGGCGATCATCAGCACCACTGACACCCAGTGCACGGCCGGCTGCGGCCAGTGCGCCAGAGACGCGTCGGAGGTGGAATAGCCGCCGGTGGAGATCGAGGTCATCGCATGGTTGATCGCCTCGAAGGGAGTCATGCCCGCCGCCCAGTAAGCGAGGAAGCCGATCAGGGTGAGGCCGAGGTAGATGGCGAAGATGGACTTGGCGGCAATGTGCGAGCGCGGCACCACTTTCTCGCCCCAGTCCGAGGATTCGGTCTGGAACAGGCGCATGCCACCGACCCGCAGCAGCGGCAGAATCGCCACCGCCATACCGATAAAACCGATACCGCCCAGCCAGTTGAGCATGGAGCGCCAGACCAGCAGGCCCGGTGACAGCTTGTCCAGCCCGGACAATACCGTAGAGCCGGTAGTGGTAATGCCGGACATGGTCTCGAAGAAGGCGTCGGTGTAGCTGATGTGGGCGATGATCAGCATCGGCAGAGCGGCGAAGATGCATACCACCAGCCAGCTGGAGGTCGTCAGCAGGTACATGTCGCGGGGGCGTAGCTGCACGTTTTTCGGCCTGCCGGGCAGGATCAGGGCCATGCCGGCGACGAAGGTGATCATGCTTGACCAGAGGAACGCAGCGATGTCGTCGGAGCGCTCATAGCTCAGCAGGGTCAGCATGGGGATGACCATGCTGACCGCCAGGGTGATCAGAAAAATGCCGATGATGAAACCGATGATGCGCAGGGTCGGCAGGGCCATTTAGGGAGCTCTGGCTACGGGCGGAGGCCGTCATTCTAGCCTGCCCGACGGGCGCCCTGTAAATCTGCAGGCAGGGGGCTTCCCAAGCGCTTGCCGATGCATAGAATTGCGCCCCAGGTGCCGGCCCTTGCCGGTTTTCTGAGTTCCCTCCTTCATGTCGCAAACCAGTCCGTGTCTCAGCTGTGGCGCCTGCTGCGCCTATTTTCGTGTGTCTTTCTTCTGGGGTGAGTGCCAATCTGCCGGTGGCACGGTGCCCGATCAGCTGGTCGAGCAGATCGGCCCGCACCACGTTGCCATGATCGGCACCACGGCCAAGCCGGCGCGCTGTGTCAGCCTGCTGGGCGAGATCGGTGACGGCGTGCGCTGCACCATGTACGAGAACCGCTCCAGCAGCTGCCGCGACTTTGCCGCCAGCTGGGAAGACGGTGTGCACAACCCGCGCTGCGACGCCGCCCGCGCGGCTCATGGCCTACCGCCCCTGACGCCGCCACAGCAGCCGGAGCTGAGCCCGGATCGGGTCGCCTGAGATAATCGGCTAGAATGCCGGCCTGTTTGTTCAGGAGTAGGCCGATGCAAGCCCTCGATCTGTTGCTCAACCGCGTTTCCGTGGGTCGCCTGCTGGCGCCGGCGCCTGATGCTGGCCAGCGCGAGCTGATGTTCCGTGCCGCCCTGCGCGCGCCCGATCATGGTCAGCTGCGCCCCTGGCGTTTCATCACGGTAGAGGCCGAGGCGCGCGTACAGCTGGGCGAGCTGTTCGCCAGCGCACTGGCCAGTGACCCGGCCTGCAAGCCGGAGGCACTGGACAAGGCTCGCGCCATGCCGCTGCGTGCGCCGCTGCTGGTCGTGGTGGTCGCCCGGCTCAGCGAGCACCCCAAGGTGCCACGCCAGGAGCAGGTGCTGTCCGCCGGCTGTGCAGCTCATAGCCTGTTGCTGGCGGCGCAGGAGCTGGGCTTCGGGGCCATCTGGCGCACGGGCGATCTGGCCCATCATCCGCTGGTATTGGCCGGGCTGGGCGTGGGCGTCAACGAGCAGATCGTCGGTTTTCTCTATGTCGGCAGCTTCGAGGGTGAACGGCGCACGCCGCTGGCCCTGGACCCGGCCGAGTTCGTCAGTGTCTGGAACGGGCTTGGCCCGGTAGCTCCAGCGTAGCGACGAAGCCACCTTGCGGGTGGTTTTCCAGCAGTAGGCGCCCACCATGGCGCTCGGCCGCGCGGCGGGCGATGGCCAGGCCCAGGCCGTGGCCGGCCGCCTGCTGGTTGGGGGCGCGGAAAAAAGGTTCACCCAGGCGCGACAGGATCTCTTCGGGCGCTCCGGGGCCATGGTCGCGCACGGCAATGTGCAGCAAGCCGTTCTCGCCCTTCACGCTTATCTCCAGGGGCTGTGCGGGCGGATTGAAGCGCAGCGCATTGCGCAGCAGGTTGTCCAGGGCGCTGCGCAGCATATCGGGCCAGCCCTGCAGGGTGGCAGGCGCATGGTCCATGTTGAGGCGCAGCTGCTGCTCCGGTGCCAGCAGGCGGGCATTGGCCTGCACCTCGTCGAGCAACGGCTGCAACTCCACTGTGTGAGGTGCGCCAGTGTCCGCATCCAGGCGGGCGAGGGCGAGAATCTCGCCGATCAGCGCTTCCAGTCGATCACATTCCTGAGTCAGGCGGCCCCAGAGCGACTGGCGCTCTTCCCCGTTGGCCCGCTCGGCCAGAGCCAGAGCAATGCGTAGCCTGGCCAGCGGCGAGCGTAGCTCATGGGAGACATCGCGCAGCAACTGGCGCTGGCTGCCGATCAGGTGCTGCAGGCGTGAGCCCATGCGGTTGAAGTCGCGGGCGAGCACACCAAATTCATCACCCCGGCTGGCCAGGTGCGCCAGGCTGTTCTGCTGATAAGCGGTCTGGCCGAGGTCGTGTACAGCCCCGCGCAGTCGCCCCAGTGGGCGAGTGATGGAGAGTGTCAGCAGTAGGCTGATAGCGGTCAGCACCACCAGGGCAATGGTCAGCGCGCTGAGTGGCCAGAACAAGCCGTCGCGCTGCCAGGCGAACAGTTCCGGGTGAGGAATGCGGTGGATAAACAGGTAGGTTTCGCCGCCGGGGCTGCGGTATTCCTCGGTCAGGCGGCGCCAGGGCAGGCGCTTTGCATTGTCCTGACGGGCCTCGAAGGCTGCGGCGCGAGGCGGGAAGGTGCCTTGCACCAGTGGCTGGCCCTCGACATCGAGTACCTGGGTATCGATGCGGTAGCGGCGCTTGCGCTTTTCCAGCAGATCCTGGGCTGCTCGCGGGCCTTGTTGTTCATAAAGGCTGCTCCAGCGCTCGGCGAAGTTCTTCAGCGCCGGATGGTGGCTGAGTACCCAGGCGTCCTGGTTCAGGGCGCGGCCCAGCAGCAGTGAAAGACCTGCGACCAGGGCGATGGCCAGCCAGAAGCTGGCGAAGATGCGCCAGAACAGTGAACGCATGGGGGCTCCTTCAAGGAAAAGGCCCGACAGGGATGCCGGGCCTCGGGGTTACTGGGCTTGCTGGTCCTTTTCGGCCTTCCAGGCGTTGAATTCCTGGCGTTCGGAACGGCGTTTGTCCATCTCGGCCTTGCGTGTGTCGAAAGTCTTCTGCTGTTCAGGCGTGAGGATGGCGCGGAGGGCCTTGTCATGTTCCAGGCGGGCCGTTTCCAGTTCCTTCTTCATTGCCTCCTGATCGGCCTTGGGTAGCTTGCCCAGGTACTTCTGGGTGATCTCGCGCGGGTCGTTGCGGCGCTCTCGCATCAGTTTGCCCATTTGCTCGCGTTGTTCGGCGCTCAGGTTGAGGTCCTTGAACAGCTTGCCGCCGTGGCCGGCGCGGTGCTCGCCGTGCATCGATTTGTGACAGGGCGCGTGTTCGCCGCTTTCGGGCATGGCCAGGGCGATGGTCGGCAGGCTGGTGGCGAGCAACAGTGCGATAAGGGTCTTGCGCATGGTGTGTCTCCTTGTCTAGAGGCCGGTGGGTTACCGGATGAGCTCAGTCTAGGGAGCGCAAGGTCAGGCGCGGTCAGGCATGGGTAAAGGCTGGGTAAAGAAAATTTCAGGGCTGTCGCTTCACGGGCTGTAGTAATAGCCGCGGCTGCGCAGGGCGACGATGCGCGGGCGTCCGTCTGCATGTGGGCCGAGCTTTTTGCGCAGGTTGCTGACGTGCATGTCCAGGCTGCGGTCGTACAGAGTCAGCTTGCGACCCAGCGCGAGCTGGGCCAGCGCCTGTTTGTCCAGCGGCTCGCCCGGCTGCTGCAGGAGTGCTTCGAGAATGCGGCTTTCGGACAGGGTCAGGGGGATTTCCTGTTCGCCGAGCTGTGCCACGCCACGCACCGGGCTGTAGCTCAGGTCGCCCAGCTCCAGGCGCGAAGGTGTTGCGACTGGCTGGCTGCGGCGGAGCACGGCGCGCAGGCGGGCGGTCAGTTCGCGAGGGTCGCAGGGCTTAGCCAGGTAATCGTCGGCGCCCAGCTCCAGGCCGAGGATGCGATCCAGTGGCTCGCCACGGGCGGAAAGCATCAGTACGGGCAGGTCGGCGTGCTCGCTACGCAGTTGCTTGAGCAGCTCCAGGCCGCTGCCGTCGGGCAACATGACGTCGAGGATCACCGCCGCCGGGCTGTGGCCAGCCAGGGCCGCTCGGGCACTGACGCCATCATGACAGGCGTAGACAGCAAAGCCCTCCTGCTGCAGCCAGCTGGCCAGCAGCTCGCAGAGTTCCTGGTCATCGTCGATCAGCAGCAGTTCGGTCATGGCAAGGCTCGTTGGGCGTGGGTCGCGTTCAGACCCACTCACTGCGGCGCTTGTTCCGTCCGCCACTCAGACGGCCGACGATGAAGGCGAGCAGGGCCGTGCCGGCACCGATGGCGAACCACAGTTGCTGCTCGCTGAGCAGACGTTGCGGCTCCTGGGCCTGGGCCTGTTTGAGCTGCAGCTTGAGGCGCTGGTTGTCCTGGCGCAGACGGCTGAGTTGGGCGTTGTCACGCTCACCACTTTCTGCCTGCAGGGCTTCGCGCTGGCGTTCGCTCTCGGCCAGCTGCTGTTGCAGGGCAAGGATCTGCGCTGCGCTATCGTCCGCTGGCGCTGCACTGGCTGGTGTTTCTTCGGCATGCGCCGCGGGAGTCAGGAGCAGGGTGGCGAGCAGCAGGTAGAGCGGGCCTTGGTGCATGGGGACTCCCGTGTGCGTTTGTTGTTATGGGCCTGCGAAGCAGTGTCAGGGCAATACCCGCTTGAACGGTTTGACCAGCACCTCGGCGTAGACACCGGCGGCGCGGTAGGGGTCGGCGTCGGCCCAGCTCTGGGCGGCGTTCAGCGATTCGAATTCGGCGACGATCAGGCTGCCGGAGAAGCCGGCTGGGCCTGGGTCGTTGCTGTCTATCGCCGGGTGCGGGCCGGCCAGTACCAGGCGTCCTTCGCTTTTTAGCTGCTCCAGGCGAGCCAGGTGTGCCGGGCGGCTGGCCAGGCGTTTTTCCAGGGATTCGGGCGCGTCGGTGGCGATGATGGCGTAGAGCATGTCAGTCCTTGCTTTGCTGGGGGGCGTCATCATGGATATGGCGCGCCAGGTAGACGCCCTGGGCGACCAGGAACAGCACGGTCATACCCAGGCTGCCGAAGACTTTGAAGTCGACCCAGATGTCGTGAAAGGTAAAGGCCACGAACAGGTTGGCGCAGCCGCTGAAGACGAAGAAGGCCACCCAGGCCAGGTTCAGGCGCGTCCAGATGAGCTGCGGCAGGGTTATGGCGTGGCCCATGATGCGCTGGATCAGCACCTTGTCGCCGATGAAATGGCTGCCGGCGAAACCCAGGGCAAACAGCCAGTTGACCACCGGGGCTTTCCACTTGAGGAAGGTTTCGCTGTGGAAGGCCAGGGTCATGCCGCCGAACAGCAGGCAGGCGGCCAGGGTCAGCCACTGGCCCTTCTCCAGCTTGCGCTGCATCAGGAAAAGAATGCCGTAGACCACCACCGAACTGACGATCAGCACGGCAGTCGCGCTGAAGATGCCGCCCAGCTCGAACGCTTGGCCAGCCAGTTCAACGGTACGGGGATCGAGCTTGTAAACGATGAAAAACAGAATAAGCGGGATGAAGTCGATGAATTGTTTCACAGCGGCAGCCAGAAGCGGGATGTGGCGGCATAATAACAAACATCATTCTCCGCGAAAGTGGCTCCCATGAAGGTTGATCTGCACTGCCACAGCACCGCTTCGGACGGCGTCCTAGGGCCTGCCGAGGTAGTGGCGCGCGCGCATGAGCGTGGTGTGGAAGTGCTGGCGCTGACCGACCACGACACCCTCGAAGGGCTGAGCGAGGCTCGCCAGGCCGCCGAGGCGCTGGGTATGCGCCTGATCAACGGGGTGGAACTGTCCTGTACCTGGGGTGGCGCGACCATCCATGTGCTGGGCTACGCCTTTGCCTCCGATGCACCGGCGCTGTGCCAGGCCATCGCCGATCTGCATCAGGGTCGCTGGCTGCGCGCCGAGGAAATCGACCGGCGCCTGGCGGCCAAGGGCATGCCCGGCGCGCTGGAGGGCGCACGTGCCGTGCAACAGGGGCTGGGGGACAGCGGTAACGCACCGGCCCGCCCGCATTTTGCCGAATTTATGGTGCGCGCCGGGCATGTGCGCGATCACGCCGAGGCGTTCCGCAAGTGGCTGGGCTCGGGCAAGCTGGGTGACGTCAAGCAGCACTGGCCGACCCTGCAGGAGGCGGTTGGCACGCTCAAGGCGGCTGGCGCCTGGATCAGCCTGGCCCACCCCTGGCAGTACGATTTCACCCGCAGCAAGCGCCGGCGGCTGGTGGCCGATTTCATTGAGGCCGGCGGCCATGCCCTTGAGGTGGTGAACGGCCTGCAGCCGGCCGAGCAGGTCGGTAGCCTGGCCATTCTGGCCCGCGAGTTCGGCATGCTGGCCAGCGTCGGCAGCGATTTTCATGCGCCGGGCCCCTGGTCGGAACTGGGCATGTATCGCCCACTACCGGACGACCTGCCTCCTCTTTGGGAGCGCTTCGACCATGCACGCGCTACTACCGCCTGAACAGGGAGAGTTCATGAGCCAGTTCTTCCAGATCCATCCGGAAAACCCGCAGCCGCGCCTGATCAAGCAGGCGGTGGAAATCCTGCGCAAGGGCGGCGTCATCGTCTATCCCACCGACTCGTCCTATGCTGTGGGCTGCCTGATCGGCGACAAGACGGCGGTTGAGCGCATCCGCCGCCTGCGCCAGCTGGACGACAAGCACAATTTCACTCTGGTGTGCAGCGACCTGTCGCAGATCGGCCTGTTCGCCAAGGTCGATACCGGCGCCTTCCGCCTGCTCAAGGCGCATACACCCGGCCCCTATACCTTTATTCTCAATGCCACGCGTGAAGTACCGCGCATGCTGCTGCATCCCAAACGCCGCACCATCGGCCTGCGCGTGCCGGAGCACCCCATCGCTCTGGCCCTGGCCGAGGCGCTGGGCGAGCCGCTGATGAGCGTGAGCCTGATTCTGCCCGGTGACGAACTGCCCATGAGCGATCCCTACGAGATGCGCCAGGTGCTGGAGCACCAGGTCGACCTGATCATCGACGGCGGCTACGGCGGGCTGAAGGCTTCTACCGTGGTCAACCTGGCTGATGGCGAACCGGAAGTGTTCCGCGTGGGCTGTGGCGATCCGACGCCGTTCCAGGAGGTCGAGGCGTGAGCGAGCAGGTCGACAGCCAGGCCGGTGCGCAGCAGGAACTGCCCTTTGCCCTGGTCTACGGCCAGGCTGTCACCGAGCTGCCGCTCGACCTGTACATCCCGCCGGATGCCCTGGAGGTGTTTCTCGAAGCCTTCGAAGGCCCGCTCGACCTGCTGCTGTACCTGATCCGCAAGCAGAACATCGACATCCTCGATATCCCGGTGGCCGAGATCACCAAGCAGTACATGGGCTACGTCGAGCTGATGAAGTCGGTCCGCCTGGAGCTGGCCGCCGAATACCTGGTGATGGCCGCCATGCTGGCCGAGATCAAGTCGCGCATGCTGCTGCCGCGCTCGACCGAAGCCGAGGAAGAGGAAGACGACCCGCGCGCCGAGCTGATCCGCCGCCTGCAGGAGTACGAGCGCTACAAGGCCGCCGCCGAAGGCCTGGACGAGCTGCCACGGGTTGGCCGCGACCTCAGTGTGCCGCGCCTGGATGCACCCGAAGCGCGGGCGCGCAAATTGTTGCCGGACGTCAGCCTGGAGGAAGTGCTGTTGTCCATGGCCGAAGTGCTGCGCCGCGCCGACATGTTCGAGAGCCACCAGATCACCCGTGAGACCCTGTCCACTCGCGAGCGCATGAGCGAGGTGCTGGAACGGCTCCGCGGCGCGGGTTTCGTGCCGTTCGTCGAGCTGTTTACCGCACAGGAGGGGCGCCTCGGCGTGGTGGTGACCTTCATGGCGGTGCTCGAACTGATCAAGGAACAACTGGTGGAACTGGTGCAGAATGAGCCCTTCGCCGCCATCCATGTCCGCGCCCGAGCCGAATGATGAACCTGACCGACCCCAAGGAACTCGCCTCCCTGCTCGAAGCCTGGCTGCTGGCCCTGGGCCGGCCCATATCGCTGGAACGCATGGCCGAGCTGTTCGAGGAGGGCGAACGTCCCGAGCTGGCGCAGATTCGTGATGCGCTGGCTATATTGGCCAGCTCCTGCGCCGGTCGTGCCTTCGAGCTGAAGGAGGTCGCCAGCGGCTATCGTCTGCAGGTGCGCGAGCAGTTCGCCCCCTGGGTTGGGCGACTGTGGGAAGAGCGCCCGCAGCGTTACTCGCGCGCCATGCTGGAAACCCTGGCGCTGATCGCCTACCGCCAGCCGATCACCCGTGGCGAGATCGAGGATATTCGCGGCGTGGCGGTCAACAGCCAGATCATCAAGACCCTGCAGGAGCGCGACTGGATTCGTGTGGTCGGCTACCGTGACGTGCCGGGTCGGCCGGCGATGCTGGCCACCACCAAGGCCTTCCTCGACTACTTCAATCTGCAGAGTCTGGAGCAGTTGCCGCCGCTGGCGGCCCTGCGCGAGCTGGAACCGGAGCCCATGCTGGCGCTGGACGATGAGCTGCCCGTGCCGCCCGAGCTGCAGGCCCTGGCCGATGCTGCGGCAGGCGAAGAGGCATCGGTCGAGCCGCGCGAGGAAACCAGCTTCCGCAGCCTGCTGGTCGAGCTGGATCAGATGGAGCAGGGGCTGAAAACCGATTTCAGCGACCTGCTGCACGAGGACGAAGCCGAAGAAGAGCAGGGCACGGAGCTGGATGCCGGCGACGCACTGCATTGAAGGCATTGAGACTTTCAATGCGGGCCTGAGCCCGCCGTTGCTTATGCTGGCCGCACCTTTTTCTGACGGGTGCTGTCATGAGCAAGAGCCCCTGCATCAAAGTCTGCGAGTTCGAAGCGGATATCTGCCTCGGCTGCGGCCGCAGCAAGCGCGAGATCAAGGCCTGGAAGCGCCTGGACAGACACGAACGTTTTGCGTTGTTGGCAGAAGCCGATCTGCGCCTGCTGGCCTTCGAGGCGACCGGGCGGCGCAAATACCGCTGAGCGGTCTATAGTCAGCCGGTGCGCGCGACGGGCGATGCGCGTATGATGCGCGACCTTTTTCATCCTCAGTTACACCGGGAGGTGCCCAGATGAGCGAATCCGAATTCGAACCCCGTCCCAGCGGCGAGAAGCTGCAGAAAGTCCTGGCCCGTGCCGGCCTCGGCTCACGCCGCGACATCGAGCAGTGGATTGCCGATGGCCGGGTCAAGGTCAACGGCGCGGTCGCCACGCTCGGCGTGCGCGTCGAGGCGCGTGACGCCATCAGCGTCGACGGTCAGCTGCTCAAGCGCGAAGACGCCCAGGTGGTGCGCCGCGTACTGATCTACAACAAGCCGGAAGGCGAGATCTGCACCCGTGACGACCCGGAAGGCCGTCCTACCGTGTTCGACCGCTTGCCGCGGCCGAAGGAAGGTCGTTGGATCAACATCGGCCGTCTGGACATCAATACCACCGGCCTGTTGCTGTTCACCACCGACGGCGAGCTGGCCAACCGCCTGATGCACCCCTCCTACGAGATGGACCGCGAGTACGCCGTGCGTGTACGTGGCGAAGTCACCGAGGAAATGATCGAGCAGCTCAAGGCCGGCGTGATGCTGGAAGACGGCCCGGCCAAGTTCACCGACATCAAGGAAGCCCCGGGCGGCGAAGGCTTCAACCACTGGTATCACTGCGTGGTCATGGAGGGTCGCAACCGCGAGGTGCGCCGCCTGTGGGAGTCCCAGGGCCTGGTGGTCAGCCGCCTCAAGCGCGTGCGTTTCGGCCCGGTGTTCATGACTTCCGACCTGCCCATGGGCCGCTGGCGCGAAATGGGCCAGCGCGAGATCGATATCCTCAGTGAGGAAGTTGGCCTCAAGCCCGTGGCCCTGCCGGCGATGAAGGAAAAGATGCGCGACAAGCTCGACCGCCTGCAGCGCAAATCGGCCAAGCCAATGACCCGTAGCGAACGGCCCAAGCGGGTACTGCGTCCGGCCGAGGATGCGCCGGCCGCCGAGCGTGCCCCGCGTACTCCTCGCGAAGACAAGGCGCCGCGCAAGCCAGCCGGCGAGCGTCGTGGTGGCACGCCGGTAGCCGAGCGCCCGTCGGAGGTGAACAAGAAGCGCAGCCCGCGCCCGCCAGTTGAGCTGGGTGAGCGCCCGGCACGCAAGCCGCGGCCTTCCGGTACTGCTCGGGGTGGCGACGGTCAGCGTCCGGGTCGCAAGCGCTGATTAAGGCAAGTTGAAAAGGGCTCCTGCGGGAGCCCTTTTGCATCTCTAGGGTTCTAGTCGCTTGGTTCCGGAATAACCGGCGCCCATCGTGCCCGAAGTTGCCCCTGCATCAGTAGCGGCAGCCTCTGAAGGTTCGCGGGCGGTGCCGCTGGCTCGCAGCTGGGGTTGAGTGCCTTGGGCGATCAGGCTGGTTCCGCACGGCACAATGCCCCGGCCGCGGCTGCAATGAGGCCGAGCTGTTCGCCCGGCTCGTTGGCCGCGAGGCGTGGTGGGGTCAGTGGGCTGCGCCGCCGGTAGCGCCCGCAGGCAGTTTTCGCGTGAGCAGCACGGCGAGCATGCTGATGGCCAGGGCCAGCCCGACGAAATGGAAGGCGTCGTTATAGGCCATGATGGCCGCCTGCTGATGGGTGATCTCGCTCAGCTTGGCCAGGGCTGCCTGCTGGCTGCCGAGCTGCTCGGTTAGCAGGCTCAGGCGCTCGTCGACTGCGGCATTGCCCGGTACCAGGGCTTCGCGTAGGTAGTCGAAGTAGGTCTTGGCGCGGCTGTCGAGCAGGGTGGCGAGCAGGGCGATGCCGATGGCGCCGCCGAGGTTGCGCAGGATGTTGAACAGGCTGGAGGCCGAGCCGGCGTCTTGCGGCTGGATATAGGCGGTGGCGATCAGCGAGATGGTCACCATGATCAGCGGCTGGCCGAGGGCGCGGACGATCTGGATATGGTTGAACTGCTCGCCGGCGAAATCCGGGTTGAGCACGCCGGAATAGAAGCTGGAGATACCGAACAGGGCGAAACCGATGGCGCACAGCCATTTGGGCGAGATCACTTTCATTAGTTTGGGTACCAGCGGAATCAGGAACAGCTGGGGAATGCCCATCCACATGATCACTTCGCCGATCTGCAGGGCGTTGTAGTTCTGGATCTGTGCCAGGTACAGCGGCAGCAGGTAGATGGAGCCGTACAACCCCAGACCCATGCCGACACTGGCGATACTGGTGAGGCCGAAGTTGCGCTCGCGCAGGATGCGCAGGTTGATCAACGGGTTGTCGCGGGAGAACTGCAGGATGACGAACAGCACCAGGCTGACCAGCGCCACGCTGCCCAGGCCGACGATCAGCTGCGATTCCAGCCAGTCCTTGCGGTGGCCTTCTTCGAGGAATACCTGCAGGCAGCCCAGGCCCAGACCCAGGGTGACGATGCCGGCATAGTCGGTGCTTTTCAGCAGTTCCCAGTGCGGCGGCTTCTTGTCCAGGCCGTACATCAGGCCGGCGATCATCAGCAGGCCCGGTGGCACGTTGATATAGAAGATGTATTCCCAGCCCCAGTTCTCGGTCAGCCAGCCGCCCAGCGTCGGGCCGATCGAGGGGGCGAAGGTGGCGGTGAGGGCGAACAGGGCCATGCCCTTGGCGCGGTGGTGCTCCGGCAGCTTGATCAGGGTCAGGGTGAAGGCCAGCGGGATCAGCGCGCCGCCGGTAAAGCCCTGCATGGCGCGGAACACGATCATGCTCTCCAGGCTCCAGGCCATGGAGCAGAGCAGGGAGGAGATCAGGAAGCCGACGGACACCCACACCGCCAGGCGGCGCGCCGAGAGCAACTGCACCAGCCAGGCGGTGAGCGGAATCATGATGATTTCCGCGACCAGGTAGGAGGTGGAAATCCACGAGCCTTCCTCCAGGGTGGCCGACAGCGCGCCCTGGATGTCCTTCAGCGAAGAGTTGGTGATCTGGATGTCCAGCACGGCCATGAAGGCGCCGAGCATGGCGCTCATCACTGCAATCCAGTCGCGCCGACTGGGCTCGCCCTCGGGACGCAGCAGGGCGTCAGCCGCCATGGTGGGCGTCGCTGGAGATGTCCACTTTCACTTCCACCGACATGCCGGGGCGAATCTTGCCGGCCAGCGGATTGTCGGCAGCGAAGGTCAGCTTCACCGGGATGCGCTGCACCACCTTGGTGAAGTTGCCGGTGGCGTTGTCCGGCGGCAATAGGCTGAACTGTGCGCCGGAGGCGGCGAACAGGCTTTCCACCTGGCCCTGGATCGGGGTGTCCGGGTAGGCGTCAAAGATCAACTCGGCACTCTGACCAGGCTGCATGCGACCGATCTGGGTTTCCTTGAAGTTGGCCTGCACCCAGATCTCGTTATTGGGTACGACGGACAGCAGGTAGGCGCCGGCCTGCACCACCTGGCCGGCGCGCGCCGAACGCTGGCCTATGGTGCCGGCGGTAGGGGCATGAATCTCCGTGCGGGTCAGGTTCAGTTCGGCCTGGGCGACATCGGCGCGGGCGTTGCTGATCTGCGCCTGCAGGCGCTTGATATCGGCGTTGAGGCTCTCGATCTGCTGGCGCTGCGCGGCCAGGTCGGCCTGGGCCCTGGCCAGCTGCGAGCTGGCCACGCGACTGTCGGCGGAGAGGGTGGTGACGCGCTCTTCGGACACGTAGCCGGGCTTGCGTAGGGTCTGTGCACGAGACAGGTCGATCTGGCTGCGCTTGAGGTTGGCTTGGCTGGCGGCGACATCGGCCTGGCTGGCGGCGATCAGGCTGCTCTGCTGCTGCAGGCGGCTCTGCGCCTGGACCAGCTCGGCTTCCCGGGTTTCCAGGGCGGCGCGGGCACGCTCCAGGGCCAGTTCGAAATCGGCCGCTTCGAGCTTGACCAGCAACTGGCCCTTTTCGACCTTCTGGTTGTCATGCACCAGCACCTGCTCGATGCGCGCGCCCAGTTGGCTGGAGACGCGGGTGATCTCGCCCTGCACGTAGGCGTTGTCGGTGTTCTCGTGAAAGCGGCCGATCAGCAGCCAGTGGCCGAACAGGCCCAGGGCAACCAGAGCCACGAGAACGACAAAGATGGACAGGCGACGTTGCAATTGCGCAGGCATGGGAAGGGCTCGAACGGCGGGCGTAAGTGCTGGCCAATCTAGCAGTGTTGCTAGGAGTGATGTAGCCGGTAGAATTCGCAAACTTTGTTGCTTTGAGGGAACAATAATGGGGCTGGATGATGCGCTGATCTTCACTCGCGTTGTGGATTGCCATAGCTTCACCCAGGCCGCACACAGTCTGGGCATGCAGAAGTCCACGGTCAGCCGGCGCATCGCCCTGCTTGAAGAGCGCCTGGGGGTGCGCCTGCTCAATCGCACCACGCGCAAGTTGCGTCTGACCGAAGTCGGACAGGCCTACTACGAGCGCTGTCGGCAGATCATGCTCGACTTCGCTGAGGCCGAGCAGGCAGTAATGCAGTTGCAGCAGGAACCTTCCGGCCTGCTGCGCATCACCGCACCGATCGAGTTCGGTCAGCTGTTTCTCGGTAATGTGCTGGGGCGTTTCATGCGCCAGTACCCGCAGATCAGTGCCGAGGTGGAGCTGACCTCGCGTGAGGTCGATCCGCTGGAGGAGGGGGTGGATATCGCCATCCAGGTTGGCCAGCCGCGAGACTCCACGCTGATCGCGCGCAAGCTTTTCGAGACCCGTCGCCATCTCTGCGCCAGTCCCGACTATCTGGCCCAGCATGGTTCGCCGGCATCCGCGCAGGAGCTGGCTGGCCACCGTGCCATCCATCTGCCGGCGGACTCGCCGCGCTACTGGCCGCTGCTGGATGAGCATGTGCCCTGCCAGCGGGTGTTGGCCTGCAATAACATCACCCTGGCCCGCGAAGCGGCACTGGCAGGTGCCGGGATCGTGGCGCTGCCGGTGATGATCACCGAGGATGCCGTGCGTAGCGGGCGGCTGATCCAGCTGCTCCCTGAGGCCCGTCTGCCTATCGGTGAGCTCTATGCGGTCTATCCATCGCGACGTTTCCAGGCGATGAAGGTCAAGGCTTTTCTGGATTTCCTGATGGACAGCCTGCCGTTGCCCGTTGGGCTGCTAGAGCCGACAGTGGCCAGCCTGCTAACATTGCGCCCTTGAATTTTCCCTGCTTCCGAGACTTGTCATGACCAAAGTCCGCACCCGCATTGCGCCGTCGCCCACTGGCGATCCGCACGTCGGTACTGCCTACATCGCCCTGTTCAACCTGTGCTTCGCCCGCCAACACGGCGGCGAATTCATCCTGCGCATCGAGGATACCGACCAGCTGCGTTCGTCCCGCGAGTCCGAGCAGCAGATCTTCGACGCCCTGCGCTGGTTGGGCATCGAGTGGAACGAAGGTCCGGATGTTGGCGGCCCGCACGGCCCGTACCGGCAGAGCGAGCGCGGCGCGATCTACAAGAAGTACTCGGACGAACTGGTCAGCAAGGGCCACGCCTTTCCCTGCTTCTGTTCCGCCGAGCGCCTCGACCAGGTGCGCGCCGAGCAGATGGCTAAGAAGGAAACCCCGCGCTACGACGGCCACTGTATGCATATCGCCCCGGAAGAGGCGCAGCAGCGCATCGCCGCCGGCGAATCCCACGTGGTGCGCATGAAGGTGCCGAGCGAGGGCGTCTGCGTGGTGCCGGACATGCTGCGTGGCGACGTGGAGATCCCATGGGATCGCATGGACATGCAGGTGCTGATGAAGGCCGACGGCCTGCCCACCTACTTCCTGGCCAACGTGGTCGACGATCACCTGATGGAAATCACCCACGTCCTGCGCGGCGAGGAGTGGCTGCCATCGGCGCCGAAGCTGATCAAACTGTACGAGTACTTCGGCTGGGAGCAGCCCAAGCTCTGCTACATGCCGCTGCTGCGCAATCCGGACAAGTCCAAGCTGTCCAAGCGCAAGAACCCGACCTGCATCACCTTTTACGAGCGCATGGGTTTCATGCCCGAGGCGCTGCTTAACTACCTGGGCCGCATGGGCTGGTCAATGCCGGACGAGCGCGAGAAGTTCTCGCTGACCGAGATGATCGAGCACTTTGATCTTTCGCGCGTCTCGCTCGGCGGGCCGATCTTCGATATCGAGAAGCTGTCCTGGCTCAATGGCCAGTGGCTGCGCGAGCTACCGCTGGAACAGTTCGCCCAGCGCGTGCAGGAGTGGGCCTTCAACTCCCAGTACCTGCTGCAGATCGCGCCGCATGTGCAGCAGCGCGTCGAGACCTTCAGTGACATCGCGCCGCTGGCCAGTTTCTTCTTCAGTGGCGGCGTGCAGGTTGATCCGGCCCTGCTGGTGCACAAGAAGCTGTCGCCGGATCAGGTGCGCCAGGCTCTGCAACTACTGCTGTGGGAGCTGGAGGCGCTGCGCCAGTGGGACAAGGAGAAGATCACCGAATGCATCCAGTTCGTCTGTGCCGGCCTCGGCCTCAAGCTACGCGACCTGATGCCGCTGATTTTCCCCGCCATCACCGGCAAGGCCAGCTCGGTCTCGGTGCTGGACGCCATGGAAATTCTGGGTGCCGACCTGTCGCGCTTCCGTCTGCGTCAGGCCATCGAGCTGATCGGTGGCGTGAGCAACGGCGAAACCAAGGAATGGAAGAAGCTGCTGGAGAGCTTTCGCGGTTGAGTGAGAGGGCTGCCGGTCATCGCCTGATGCAGGGCTGGCTGGCTTGGCCTTTCGGGTAAGTGGTTGTTCTGCCTCCAGAATTTTTTCAGGCCCAATGAAGAATTGTGTTGACAGGCAAATACCTCGCCCCTAATATGCGCCCCGTCCAAGCGACGGGGCTATAGCTCAGCTGGGAGAGCGCTTGCATGGCATGCAAGAGGTCGACGGTTCGATCCCGTCTAGCTCCACCAAATTTGCCACCGAACGAATTCCAGCGCGTTCGAGTGAATGAAGGTTTCGTCCCCTTCGTCTAGTGGCCTAGGACACCGCCCTTTCACGGCGGTAACAGGGGTTCGAGTCCCCTAGGGGACGCCACTTTTGCAGTGTTCGCACTGCACGTCGAGAGACGCAAAATCCGGGGCTATAGCTCAGCTGGGAGAGCGCTTGCATGGCATGCAAGAGGTCGACGGTTCGATCCCGTCTAGCTCCACCAATCACTGACAAGGCCAGCCTAGTGCTGGCCTTGTTCTTCGAAGGTTCTGTCCCCTTCGTCTAGTGGCCTAGGACACCGCCCTTTCACGGCGGTAACAGGGGTTCGAGTCCCCTAGGGGACGCCACTTTCTTTCCGCGTTTTGCGGACTTAAAAGGGTCACTCTCAGGAGTGGCCCTTTTGTTTTTCTGACTTCTGCATTGACGCGACGAGCGGTCCGTATCTCGGCTTGCGCGTTCTTATTATGGTTGTAATATTAAGACCGTAATCTGATGGGCTGCCATGAGTGACAAGAAGGCCAGAACCCGCCAGCGCATTCTCGGCGCTGCCAGTGTCGCGCTGGTTAGAGGTGGTCCGCTGCAGCTGGGTGTGGCCGAGGTGATGGCGTCCGCTGGCCTCACCGTCGGCGGTTTCTATGCCCACTTCGAGAGCAAGGAGGCGCTGATGCTGGAGGGCTTCCGTGACCTGCTCGGGCGGCGTCGGCAGTTGCTCCGGCAGCTCGACGACAGCCTGACGGCCAGGAACGGCCGGTGCTGGCCGATCTGGCCCTGATGGTGGGTGGTCTGGCGCTGGCTCGCGCACTGGGTATGGGCGAGCTGTCGGATCGGGCTCTGCGTGCCGCCAAGTTGGCGGTGCTGTGAAAGCGTGCCCGCCTGGCGGGCCTTTGTGAGGAGAAGCGAGATGAGCAACATGCACTGGATTCGTGGCTTCAACGCCACTGTTGGTCGCCTGGCCCCGGATCTGGTGGCCGGCAAGATGCACCGGGCCTTCCTCACGCCGCGCGACCTGCCGCCACGCGACTGGGAGCTGCCACTGCTGGCCGAGGCCGAGCGCATTACTCTGCGCTTCGGGCTGTCCGCCCTGCGCTGGGGGCAGGGGCCCGCGGTGCTCCTGCTGCACGGCTGGGAAGGCAGGCCGACCCAGTTCGCCGAGCTGATCCGCGCCCTGGTGCGTGCCGGCTATGGCGTGGTGGCGCTGGACGCGCCAGCCCATGGGTGCTCGCCGGGGCATGAGGCCAACGTGGTGCTGTTTGCCCGTGCCCTGCTGGAGGCGGCGGGCGAGCTGCCGCCGCTGAAGGCGGTGGTCGGCCACTCTCTGGGCGGCGCCAGTGCCCTGCTGGCCACCCAGCTCGGCCTGCGCACCGAGGCGCTGGTAACCATTGCCGCGCCAGCGCGCATTCTCGGGGCGCTGCGGCGCTTCGCCCGTTTCGTCGGGCTGCCTGCCGAGGCACGGGCGCGCTTCGTGCGCCTGGTCGAGCAGAGCGCCGGCATCCCGGCCGCGCAACTCGATGTGGAGCGCTACAACCTGGAGCTGCCGGGGCTGGTGGTGCACGCCAAGGACGATCCCATGGTGCCCTTCGCCGAGGCTGAGAGCATCCATGCGAGCTGGTCCGAGAGCCGTCTGCTGGCCCTGGAAAGTGGTGGCCACAGCAAGCCGCTGGGCGATCCGCGGGTGGTCGAGGCGGTGCTGGAGCTGCTCGGCAGTGCCGACCTGCAGCGTGCCGGCAGCCGCCGGGTGCTGGCGGCTACCGCGCTGGCCTCCTGAGCATCCGGCGCGATAGGCGCGCTAAAGCGGTACACTGCCCGTCATGTGCCCGCCCGCCGAAGTTGTGCTTCGTGCCGGGTGGGCGCCGTCACAGCAGCCAATGCCGTTCGCTGAGGGGGAGATGACATGGGCCTGACGATGGATATGGTGCTGCAACGGGCACGCCCGGTGCTGCCGGTGCTGGTGATCGAGGACTGCGCCTTGGCGGTGGACCTGGCGCGTGCTCTTTACGCCGGCGGCGTCGAGGTGTTGGAAGTGACCCTGCGCACTCCGCGCGCCCTGGATGCCCTGGCGGCTATCCGCCAGGAGCTGCCGCAGCTGCTGGTGGGTGCCGGCACGGTGATCCATGCCGAGCAGTTCTTGGAAGCGCGCGATGCCGGCGCGCAGTTCGCCGTCAGTCCCGGCTGTACCGAGCGCCTGGCGGCGGCGGCGGACGACTCCGGTCTGCCTTACCTGCCGGCGGTGATGACGCCGTCTGAAGTGCTGCTGGCGCTGGAGTATGGTTACCGCTCGCTCAAGCTGTTCCCAGCCAACGGCAATACCAGCGTGAAGATGCTGAAGAGCTTCAAGGGGCCCTTTACCGGCATCCGTTTTTGCCCGACCGGCGGTATTACTGCCGACAACCTGCTGAACTTCCTGCGCCTGCCCAATGTGGCCTGTGTCGGTGGTACCTGGATTGCGCCGGACAACCTGATCCGTGCCCGTGCCTGGGATCAGATCACCCAGTTGGCTGGTGAGGCGCGTGCGCTGGCGGCCAGCGTGGAGGTCAGGTCATGAGTTGGGACTTTCCGCAGCCTTTTGTCATCGATCTGCAGGTCGCGGCAGACGATATCGATGGCTTGGGGCACGCCAATAACGCGGTCTATGTCAGCTGGCTGGAGCGCTGTGCCTGGCGTCACTCGCAGCATCTGGGCCTGGATCTCGCCGAGTATCGGCGGCTGGACCGTGCCATGGCGGTGCTGCGGCATGAGATCGACTATCTGGCCAGCGCCTACGAGGGTGAGCAGTTGCAGATGGCGACCTGGATCGTCGAAAGCGATCACAAGCTGAAGATGAATCGGCGTTTCCAGTTGTGGCGACCGGCCGATGCCAGCACTCTGCTGCGAGCCCAGACCACCTTCGTTTGCATTGAGCTGTCGAGTGGCCGGCCCAAGCGTATGCCTGCCGAATTCGTCGAGGGTTATGGCAAGGCGGTGTTGGAACCCTATCCGCTGCAGCTGTGACGGATCAGTTGAGCATGGGCGCGATAAACACCTCGCCCGGCTTGACGATCACCGCGAACTGACGCGTTTCTCCAGGGGCCAGTAGTACCGACTGCGCCGGTCCTGGGCCTTGGCCGCCGCAGTAGCCTTGGTTTGAGATGGCCACAGCGATGCTGAAGGGGCCGTTGGGGAGATCCAGGCTGGTGCTTTTGCCGGGGCCCAGGGTGCCCACCACTTGTTGGTTGACGTAGAGCTCCACGTCGCATGCGTTTGGTGCATTGCTGTCGCGGGTGAAGATCAGGCGGGACGGGCTTTCGCTGGCCGGGTTCTTCGGGACATGGTGCACCCCGCGTGGCGGTGGCCCGGCCTGGATGGCGGTGCTGACCAGCATGAGGGCGATCAGTAGTGGACGCAGCATGGTGACCTCCTGATGGCCTAGGCGGAGCTGCCGCGACGGCCGGTATGAATCCTCGGTGTCGGCACCTTACACTACGCCCCCATTTTTTCGAGACCTCTGTCGTGCAAATCGCTCTGGCTCCCATGGAGGGGCTGGTCGACGAAATCCTGCGCGATGTGCTGACCCGTGTCGGCGGCATCGACTGGTGCGTCACCGAGTTTATCCGTATCTGCGACCGGCTGCTGCCGGCCTCCGCTTTTTACAAGCTGGCTCCTGAGCTGGCCGATGGCGCGCAGACCCGTGCCGGTACGCCCATGCGCTTGCAGCTGCTGGGCTCCGATCCGCTGTGCCTGGCGGATAACGCCGCTTTTGCCTGCAGCCTGGGCGCTCCCGTGATCGACCTCAACTTCGGCTGTCCGGCCAAGACGGTGAACAAGTCCCGTGGTGGTGCCGTGCTGCTCAGGGAGCCGGAGCTGTTGCACGCCATTGTGCGCGAAGTGCGCCGCACGGTCCCGGTACATATTCCGGTGACGGCGAAGATGCGTCTGGGCTTCGACAGCCCGGATGGCGCGTTGGACTGCGCGCGTGCCTTGGTCGAGGGCGGTGCTGATCAGTTGGTGGTGCATGCGCGGACCAAGGTCGACGGCTACAAGCCTCCTGCGCACTGGGAGTGGGTCGCGCGTGTGCAGGAGGTGGTCAAGGTGCCGGTCTACGCCAATGGCGAGATCTGGAGCGTGGAGGATTGGCGGCGCTGTCGCGAAGTCAGTGGTGCCGAAGACATCATGCTCGGGCGCGGTCTGGTGTCACGTCCGGATCTGGCGCGGCAGATCGCCGCCGCTCGGGCTGGTCAGGAGGTGGTGCCGATGAGCTGGGGCGAATTGCATCCACTGCTGCAGGATTTCTGGCTGCAGGCTCGGCGCAAGCTGGCGCCGCGCTACGCGCCGGGACGCCTCAAGCAGTGGCTGGCCATGCTCACCCGCAGTTACCCGGAGGCGGTGGCGCTGTTTGCCGAGATTCGTCGGGAAAATGACTGCGAGCGCATCGATGCATTGCTCCATGGCTGTCCGGTGCTTGACCCTGCAGGCAAATGCTCTGGTCATGAGGCTTTCAGTCGTGAGTTCGCGACTGTCGAGGCCTCTTGAAATCCTGCTGAACGTCCGCATGTAGTGAGTGTGGGATGCCGAAGTCGGGTCCCGCAATTCAACACTTGCTGATCATTCAGGAGATGCACCATGAGCAACGTACTTTCCCTGGCCCCGCTGTTCCGTCAGTCCGTCGGTTTCGACCGATTCAACGATCTGTTCGAGTCGGCGCTGCGTAGCAGCGAGAACGGCAGTTCCTACCCGCCCTACAACGTCGAGAAGCATGGCGACGATCAGTACCGCATCGTAGTCGCGGCAGCCGGTCTGCGTGAAGACGACCTCGAACTGCAGGTCGAGCGCGGCGTGCTCACCGTGACGGGCGGCAAGCGCGAGCGCGCGACCGAGAGTGTCACCTTCCTGCATCAGGGCATCGCCCAGCGCGGCTTCAAGCTGTCGTTCCGCCTGGCCGACCATATCGAGGTCAAGGCCGCCTCGCTGGACCACGGTCTGCTGAATATCGACCTAGTGCGCATCGTGCCGGAAGAGGCCAAGCCCAAGCGCATTCCCATCGGCGGCGAGAAGCCGGCGCTGGAAGGCTGATCTGATCTGAGTGGTAACGGAAGGGCGCCTATGGGCGCCCTTCTGCGTTGGTGCTGCGGCTGGCCAGCAGCAGGTCGTGGAACTCCAGCAGGGGCACGGGTTTGCTGAACAGATAGCCCTGGTACTGGTGGCAGCCCTGTTGCTGCAGGAAGTCCAGCTGCTCCGGCTGTTCCACGCCTTCGGCGATCATCTGCAGGTTGAGGCTGCGGGCCATGGCTACAATCGCGCGGATGATTTCCGCGTCGTTGGGGTCGTGGGTCGCATCGCGGACGAAGGATTGGTCGATCTTCAGTACGTCGACCGGCAGACGTTTGAGGTAGGTCAGCGAGCTGTAGCCCGTGCCGAAGTCGTCCATGGCGAAGCTCAGGCCGAGCTTCTTCAGGCGGTGCATCTTGGCGATGGTGTCGTCCAGGTTCTGGATCACGATGCCCTCGGTGATCTCCAGCTTGAGCATGTTGGCCGGTAATTCGCTCTGGCTCAGGCTGCGCTCCACACGTTCGACGAAATCGCCTTGGCGGAACTGGCGAGGGCTGATGTTGACGCACAGCTGGAAGCTGTCGCGACTCACTAGGCCATCGCGCAGCAGGCGGGCGGCGGCATGACAGGACTCGCTGAGCACCCAGGCGCCGACTTCCAGGATCAGGCCGCTTTCTTCCAGTACCTGAATGAACTGACCTGGCGATTGCGGTCCGAGGCTCGGATGGTTCCAGCGCAGCAGGGCTTCGCAGCCGATGATCTGACTGTAGCGGGCGTCCACCTGGGGCTGGAAATAGAGCTCGAATTCTCCGCGTGCCATAGCCAGGCGCAAGTCGTTTTCCAGGCGCAGGCGCTCGCTGGCGGCATCCTGCATGGACTTTCGGAAGATCTGCAGGGTATTGCGGCCCGAATCCTTGGCGCGATAGAGGGCGATGTCGGCGCGTTTGAGCAAGTCGGTGGGGTTGTCGCCATGATCCGGCACCAGGGCGATGCCGATGCTTGGGGTGACTTGCAGGCGGTGGCCGTCCAGCAGCATCGGTTCGGCCAGCAGGCGGCGCAGTTTCTCCGCCACCTGGCGCACCTGGCGGGTGACATCCGCGCGTTTGCCTTCGAGGCCGGAAATCAGCACGACGAACTCGTCGCCGCCCAGTCGCGCCACGGTGTCTTCCTGGCGCACGCTGGCTTCCAGGCGGGCAGTCACCATCTTCAGCACGGCATCGCCTACCGGGTGGCCGAGCGAGTCGTTGATGTGTTTGAAGTGGTCGAGATCGAGAAACAGCAAGGCGCCATGCAGGTTGTGGCGCTTGAGCAGGGCGATCTGCTGGCTCAGGCGATCCATCAGCAGGGCGCGGTTGGGTAGATTGGTCAGTGAGTCATGGTAGGCCAGATGCTGAACCTGGGCCTGGGCGGCCTTCAACTCGCTGATATCGCGAGCGGTGAGCAGTAGGCAGGGGATGCCGTTCAGTTCGATCGACTGCACGGAGACCTCGACCAGCTTGATGCTGCCGTCGCGGTGCTGGCCGTGCATCTCCATGTGGTACACACGGCCTTCGCGCATGATGGTTTCAACCATGCGAGCGCGCTCTTCGGGGCGGGCCCAGACCTGCAGCTCCATAGCGCTGCGACCGATGACTTCTTCGGCCCGATAGCCAGTGAGGCGGCAGAAGCCTTCGTTGACCTCGATGTAGCGGCCGCTGTCGCGCTCGGTGATGGTGATGGCGTCGGGGCTGGAATGGAATGCTTTGGCGAACTTTTCCTGGCTGGCCGTCAGTGCTGCTTCGGCGGCCTGGCGCTCGGTGATGTCTCGGAAGGTGGTGGTCAGGCAGCGTTGCCCCTGCACGTGTATGTAACGATTGGAGATGATGCAGATCAGCTCACGGCCGTCCTTGCTACGAAAGTGGGCGATCTCGTTGTTCAGCTGTTTATCGCGAATGAGCTGCTTGGCGAGTGCTTCACGTTGCTGCGGGTCGACCCAGAAACCCACATCTAGGGCGTTGCGGCCAATGAGCTCGGCGGGCTCCCAGCCGAAGGTTTGGGTAAAGCTGGGGTTTATTTCCAGGAAGGCGCCGTCCGGTGCGCGGGAGACGCAGATCGGCTCGGGGCTGGCCTGGAACAGGGTGACGAATTTTTCTTCCGAGGAGGCCAGGCGCTGCTCACGCTGAACCCGCTCGGTAATGTCCATGAGGATGCCGGCCATGCGCAGCGGCGCGCCCTGGGCATCTCGGTAGAGCTTGGCGGTGCTTTCCAGGTAGCGCTGCTCATTACTTTCCAGGAGCACCCGGTAGGTCAGTTGGTAATCTTCGCGTCGTCCCTCCACCAGATCGGTATAGACCTGGCGCATGTGCTGGCGATCCTCGTCCGGCACCTGGCGGAAAAAGTAGGTGAAGTCGCCATGAAAAGACGCTGCCGGAAGGCCGTGCAGGCTGGCGGCGCGGTCCGATCCATAGAGCATGCCGCTGGGGATGTGCCAGTCCCAGGTGCCCAGGTTGGCGGAATCCAGGGCCAGGGTCAGGCGCTCCTGACTATCGCGCAGGGCCTGTTCCTGTTCACGTTGCTGGGTGATGTCGCGGACGACGCCGAAGACCTGGGTGCGGCCATCCTTGTCGATCCTTGGGCTGCCGCTGATTTCCAACCAGTGCAGGCTGCCGTCCGGCCAGTGGATACGGTGTTGCAGGGGGGCGGGGCTGGGGATGCCGCTCAGGACGTTCTGAAACAGTTGGCGGACTTGCTCGCGGTCTTCCGTGGGAATCAGCTCGATGTAGTCGACCTGACGTTGCAGCGGTTTTTTCGGGTCCAGGCCGAATAGTGCCTGTGCTCCCCGTGACCAACTCACCTTGCCACTCGCGGTATCCCAGTACCAGACGCCGAGATGGGCGCCGTTGAGTGCAGCGAGAAGGTGCGATGCGTCCTGCCAGGTCTTCTCGAACTCGGCGGGATCCAGGGCGGGGATGAAGGGGAAGGGCGGCTGTTTAGACGGTTTGGACATACTGTTCTCGTCCGGCACTCGGCCGCTCTCGGTTACCTGCTGGAAAGGGGCATCACAGAGGCACGCTGGCGACTTTTCTTATCGTTATGGCCTCACGTTAGCCGCTGTGCTGTCTTCAAGGCAAGCCGCGTTGTTCATCCAGTAAGGTCATAAAGGCTTTGGCTGCGTTGGACAGGGTTCGTTCCTTGTGCAGGATGTAGCCCAGCTGGCGGTGTAGTTGAATCCCGGGGAGCGGCAGGCGTTCGACCTGCTCGTCGAGCATGGTGCGCGGCAGCACGCTCCAGGCCAGGCCGATGGAAACCATCATCTTGATGGTTTCCAGGTAGTTGGTGCTCATGCCGATATTCGGCGTCAGCCCCTGGGCTTCGAACAGGCGACGCACGATGTGGTGGGTGAAGGTGTTGTCGCCGGGGAATACGGCCGGGTGCTGGGCGACGTCGGCCAGGCTGATCGCTGGCATGCGTGCCAGTGGGTGCTCGGGTGCGGCGACGAAGTCCAGGGGATCATCCCATACGGGGACGGCCCTTACCGGCTCGCGAGCTTCCGGTGCGAGGGTGATCACTGCCAGCTCGGCGCGGCCGTGCAGCACTTCTTCATAGGCCACTTCCGAGTCGAGAAACTGGATGTCCAGTGCTACCTGTGGATGGGCGCGGGTGAAGGCGCGCAGCAGCGGTGGCAGGCGATGCAGGCCGATATGGTGGCTGGTCGCCAGGGTCAGGCGCCCGGAAACCTCGCCGTTGAGGTTGGTCAGGGCGCGGCGGGTGTCGTCCAGCACGTTGAGGATCTGGTACGCGCGCGGCAGCAGGGCACGGCCGGCCTCGGTGAGACTCACTTCGCGGCCCAGGCGGTCGAACAGGCGCACCTTAAGTTGCTGTTCCAGCCCGGCGATGCGTTTGCTCACGGCTGGCTGGGTCAGGTGCAGGCGCTCGGCGGCCTCCGAGAAGCTGCCGACTTCGGCGATGGCGATGAAAGCGTTGAGGTTGGCGAGGTCCATCATGCGTTGGCTCGATCTGAACGGCAGGAGTGGTCAGCCTAATGGCTTTGGATTCCTCTGTGGAATCTTTTGAATAAAAAATATGAATTGGAGTTATTTGAGTGAAGTCCTTAGCATCTCCTCATCGGTAGAAGGGCTATAGACCCTTCGCCTCCTGAACCGCTGATGAGGATTGTTCAATGGCCGGCAAGACGCTCTACGACAAGCTCTGGGATATGCACGAGGTGAAGCGCCGCGACGATGGTTCGTCGCTGATCTACATCGACCGCCACATCCTCCACGAAGTGACCTCGCCGCAGGCCTTCGAGGGCTTGCGTCTGGCCGGGCGCAGGCCGTGGCGCATCGACGCCAACATTGCGACGCCGGATCACAACGTGCCGACCACCAAGGCCGAGCGCCAGGGCGGCTTGGAGTCGATTGCCGACGAGGTCTCGCGTATCCAGGTACAGACCCTGGACGAGAATTGCGATGACTTCGGCATCCTCGAGTTCAAGATGAACGACGTGCGCCAGGGTATCGTCCACGTGGTCGGTCCTGAGCAGGGGGCTACCTTGCCGGGCATGACCGTGGTCTGCGGCGACTCGCACACTTCCACCCACGGTGCCTTCGGCGCGCTGGCCCATGGCATCGGCACTTCCGAGGTCGAGCACGTACTTGCCACCCAGTGCCTGGTGGCCAAGAAAATGAAGAACATGCAGGTGCGCGTCGAGGGCAAGCTGCCGTTCGGCGTGACTGCCAAGGACATCGTCCTGGCCGTGATCGGCAAGATCGGCACCGCCGGTGGCAACGGTCATGCGCTGGAGTTCGCCGGCAGTGCCATTCGCGACCTGTCGCTGGAAGGGCGCATGACCATCTGCAACATGTCGATCGAGGCCGGTGCTCGTGTCGGCATGGTGGCGGTGGACGAGAAGACCATCGAGTACGTGCGCAACCGTCCGTTCGCACCGAAAGGTGCTGACTGGGATAAGGCGGTCGAGCAGTGGAAAGGTCTGGTGTCGGACCCCGATGCCCACTTCGACACCATCGTCGAGTTGCGTGCCGAAGACATCAAGCCGCAGGTCAGTTGGGGCACCTCGCCGGAAATGGTTCTGGCTGTCGATCAGAACGTGCCGGATCCGGCCGCCGAGACCGACCCGGTCAAGCGCGACTCCATCGTCCGCGCGCTCAAATACATGGGCCTGACCGCCAACCAGGCGATCACCGATATTCAGCTGGATCGCGTGTTCATTGGCTCCTGCACCAACTCGCGGATCGAGGATCTGCGTGCGGCTGCCGAAGTGGCCAAGGGTCGCAAGGTTGCCGCGACCGTCAAGCAGGCGCTGGTGGTGCCGGGTTCCGGTCTGGTCAAGGCGCAGGCCGAACAGGAAGGACTGGACAAGATCTTCATCGAGGCTGGCTTTGAGTGGCGCGAGCCGGGCTGCTCCATGTGCCTGGCAATGAACCCGGACAAGCTGGGCAGCGGCGAGCATTGTGCGTCTACCTCCAACCGCAACTTCGAAGGCCGCCAGGGCGCCGGTGGCCGTACCCATCTGGTCAGCCCGGCCATGGCCGCCGCTGCGGCGGTGACCGGTCGTTTCATTGATGTGCGCGAACTGATCCAGGCCTGAGGAATAGACAGATGAAAGCCTTTACCCAACATACCGGCCTGGTTTGCCCGCTCGATCGTGCCAACGTCGACACCGACCAGATCATTCCCAAGCAGTTTCTCAAGTCGATCAAGCGCACCGGCTTCGGCCCGAACCTGTTCGACGAGTGGCGCTACCTGGATGTCGGTCAGCCGAATCAGGACTGCTCGGCTCGCCCGATCAACAAGGATTTCGTGCTGAACTTCCCGCGCTACCAGGGTGCCAGCGTGCTGCTTGCCCGCGAGAACTTCGGTTGCGGCTCCTCCCGCGAGCATGCGCCCTGGGCGCTGGACGAGTACGGCTTCCGCGCGGTGATTGCGCCGAGCTTTGCAGACATCTTCTTTAACAACAGTTTCAAGAACGGCCTGCTGCCCATCATCCTCAAGGATGAAGAAATGGATGAGTTGTTCGCCCAGTGTGAGGCGACCGAGGGCTATCAGTTGACTGTTGACCTCTCTGCGCAGACCGTGACCCGCCCGGACGGCAAGCAGTACAGCTTCGAGGTAGATGCCTTCCGCAAGCACTGCCTGCTCAATGGTCTGGACGACATCGGCCTGACCCTGCAGGACGCCGAGGCAATCAAGGCCTTTGAAAGCAAACATCAGCAGAGCAGCCCGTGGCTGTTCGGCGCCATCAAGTAATCAAGGAACATCCATGAGCAAGCAGATTCTGGTTCTCCCGGGCGACGGTATCGGCCCGGAGATCATGGCCGAGGCGGTCAAGGTGCTGAACCTGGCCAATGACAAGTACGCCCTGGGTTTCGAGCTGAGCTTCGATGATCTGGGTGGTGCCGCCATCGACCGCTACGGCGTGCCGCTGGCCGACGAGACCCTGGAGCGCGCCCGCGCCGCCGATGCCGTGCTGCTCGGCGCCGTCGGCGGCCCGAAGTGGGACACCATCGATCCGGCTATTCGCCCGGAGCGCGGCCTGCTGAAGATCCGCTCGCAGCTGGGCCTGTTCGGCAATCTGCGTCCGGCCATTCTCTACCCGCAGCTGGCCGAGGCCTCCAGTCTGAAGCCGGAAGTGGTCGCAGGTCTGGATATCCTGATCGTTCGTGAGCTGACCGGCGGTATCTACTTCGGTCAGCCGCGCGAGAGCAAGGTGCTGGAAAACGGCGAGCGCATGGCCTACGACACCCTGCCGTACAGCGAGAGCGAGATTCGTCGCATCGCCAAGGTCGGTTTCGATATGGCCATGGTGCGTAACAAGAAGCTCTGCTCGGTGGACAAGGCCAACGTGTTGGCCTCCAGCCAACTGTGGCGCGCCGTGGTCGAGGAAGTGGCCAAGGATTATCCAGAGGTCGAGCTGTCGCACATGTATGTGGACAATGCCGCCATGCAGCTGGTGCGCGCGCCCAAGCAGTTCGACGTGATGGTCACCGACAACATGTTCGGCGACATCCTCTCGGACGAGGCCTCCATGCTCACCGGTTCCATCGGCATGCTGCCGTCGGCTTCGCTGGACGCCAACAACAAGGGTATGTACGAGCCGTGTCACGGTTCGGCGCCGGACATCGCCGGCAAGGGCATCGCCAACCCGCTGGCGACCATCCTCTCCGTGTCGATGATGCTGCGTTACAGCTTCGGTCAGACTCAGGCCGCCGATGCCATCGAACTGGCCGTGAGCAAGGTGCTGGATCAGGGCCTGCGCACCGGCGATATCTGGTCGGAAGGCAAGACCAAGGTCGGTACTGCCGGCATGGGCGATGCGGTGGTCGAAGCGCTGCGTAGTCTGTAATCTTTCCAGCCCCGCCGGAATCGTGCCGGCAGGCTGTTTATATAGGTGTAGTCGTTATGAAACGTGTAGGTCTGATCGGTTGGCGCGGTATGGTCGGTTCCGTGCTCATGCAGCGCATGCTGGAAGAGCGTGACTTCGACCTGATCGAGCCGGTGTTCTTCACCACCTCCAATGTCGGCGGCCAGGGGCCGGCGATTGGCAAGGACATTGCCCCGCTGAAGGACGCCTACAGCATTGACGAGCTGACAGGTCTGGATGTGATCCTGACCTGTCAGGGTGGCGACTACACCAACGAAGTCTTCCCCAAGCTGCGCGAAGCCGGCTGGCAGGGCTACTGGATCGACGCGGCCTCCAGCCTGCGCATGGCCGATGACTCGGTGATCGTGCTCGATCCGGTCAACCGCAAGGTGATCGACCAGTCGCTGGATGCCGGTACCAAGAACTACATCGGTGGCAACTGCACCGTCAGCCTGATGCTGATGGCGCTGGGCGGGCTGTACGAAGCCGGCCTGGTCGAGTGGATGAGCGCCATGACCTACCAGGCCGCCTCTGGCGCCGGCGCGCAGAACATGCGCGAGCTGATCAAGCAGATGGGGGCGATCAACGCCTCCGTGGCTGACGATCTGGCCAACCCGGCCAGCGCCATCCTCGACATCGACCGCAAGGTGGCTGAGGCCATGCGTGGCGAAGCCTTCCCGGTCGACAACTTCGGTGTGCCGCTGGCCGGCAGCCTGATCCCCTACATCGACAAGGAACTGCCCAATGGTCAGAGCCGCGAAGAGTGGAAGGGCCAGGCCGAGACCAACAAGATTCTCGGTCGCTTCAAGAGCCCGATCCCGGTCGATGGCCTGTGCGTGCGCATCGGCGCCATGCGTTGTCATAGCCAGGCGCTGACCATCAAGCTGAACAAAGATGTGCCGATGGGTGACATCGAAGGCCTGATCAGTCAGCACAACCCTTGGGTCAAGCTGGTGCCGAACACTCGCGAAGCCAGCATCCGCGAACTCGGTCCTACTGCCGTTACCGGCACCCTGAGCGTGCCGGTCGGTCGTCTGCGCAAGCTCAACATGGGCTCGCAGTACCTGGGCGCTTTCACCGTCGGTGATCAGCTGCTGTGGGGTGCGGCCGAGCCGCTGCGCCGCATGCTGCGTATCCTGCTGGAACGCTGATTGCGCTAGCGCTGCTCCAAGGGCCGGTCCATGACCGGCCCTTTTCGTTTTTCTGGGTTGGCGGTTAGAGTGCCGGGTCGATTGATTTCCTGATGCAAGGCGTTGTGATGTCCAAGAGCTTCGATGTGGCTGTTGTCGGTGCGACCGGCACCGTTGGTGAAACGCTGGTGCAGGTGCTGGAGGAGCGGGAATTCCCGGTCGGTAATCTGCACTTGCTGGCGGGCAGTGCTTCTTCTGGGCAGTCGGTGGCTTTTCGTGGCAAGAATCTGCGGGTGCGTGAACTGGCAGGCTTTGATTTTTCCCAGGTGCAGTTGGTGTTTTTTGCCGCGGGCGAGTCGGTCAGTCGTGAGCATGCGCCGCGTGCACAAGCTGCGGGCTGTTCGCTGATCGATCTCAGTGGCGGACTCGACGGGGCGTTGCCAGTCGTGCCGGAGGCAAATGCCGAGGTTTTGGCGACGCTGTCGGCACCCTATCTGTTGCGCAGTCCAGCGCCGGTCGCCACTGCTCTGGCTGCTGTGCTGGCGCCATTGCGGGCAACTCTGCAGATGCAGAAGGTGACTGTGCTGGCAGCTCTGGCGGTTTCCCAGTTTGGTCGCGAAGGCGTTGCTGAGTTGGCGCGGCAGACCACGGAGTTGCTCAATATGCGCCCCTTGGAGCTGCAGGTGTTTGACCGGCAAATAGCCTTCAATGTTCTGGCTCAGGCGGGGGCTGTGGGGGAGAGCGGTCATGCTCCGCTGGAGCAGCGCATTGCACGTGAGCTGAAAGTGCTGCTAGGTGTTGAGGGCTTGAAAGTCGCGGTTAGCTGTTGCCTGGCTCCAGTTTTTTTTGGCGATAGCCTGGCTGTTACTGTGGATACAGAGTGCGCTGTGGATCTCAAGCAGGTTGCGGGAGTGCTGGGCCAGCAGGCGGGTTTGGAACTGGTCGAGGTGGGGGACTATCCGAGCGTCGTGGGGGATGCGGTGGGCCAGGATGAACTGTATGTTGGCCGCTTGCGTGGCGGGATGGATGATCCGGCCGAGCTCAATTTGTGGATTGCGTCAGATAATGCGCGAAAAGGCTCTGCGCTCAATGCTGTGCAAATTGGTGAGTTGTTGATAAAACACTATCTGTAAAAGATACTTAGCCCCAAATTTGAAGAATTTTTCTAGCTTGGCAATACTGGTTTGGTAGTTCGCTGACGGGGAGCCGCCGCAGGGTGGTGCAGGCAGTGCGCTTCAAAATCCTCTCGTCTAACGAGAAAAAAAGATAAAACAAGGGATTACGCTATGGTTCGGGTTCGCAAACTGGTACTGGCTATTGCGGCAGCATCCGCACTGACTTCCGGTACAGCACACGCACTGGGGCTGGGGGAAATCGACCTGCAGTCCTCGCTGAGCCAGCCTCTGGTTGCGGAGATCGAGCTGCTCGAAGTGCGTGATCTGGCATCGACCGAGGTGATTCCGACCCTGGCTTCGCCCGAAGAGTTCAACAAGGCTGGCGTCGATCGCCAGTACTTCCTCACAGATCTCAAGTTCACTCCGGTGATCAAGCCCAACGGCAGGAGCGTGATTCGCATCACCTCGACCAAGCCGGTGCGCGAGCCTTACCTGAATTTCCTGGTCGAAGTGCTGTGGCCAAACGGCCGTCTGCTGCGCGAATACACCCTGCTGTTGGATCCGCCTCTTTATAGCCCGCAGCCGGTGACTGCTCCGCGCATGCCTGTGGCGGCTGCTCCTGTGCCTCGCCCGGTGACCGCTCCGGCGCCGCGTCCTGCCACTCCCGTGGTGAGCGCGCCTAGTCGTCCGGCTGCGCCGAGTGCTCCGGCTGCTAGCAGGATTGACGGCGATCAGTACAAGACCACTTCCAGCGACACGCTGTGGGAGATTGCTCAGCGCAGTCGTCAGAGTGGTAGTGTGCATCAGGCCATGCTGGCCATCCAGGACCTCAACCCTAACGCGTTTCTCGATGGCAACATCAACCGCTTGAAGAGTGGTCAGGTGCTGCGCCTGCCTACGGATGAGCAGATCAAGAGTCGCAGCCAGGCCGAGGCCATCGCCCAGGTCACCGAGCAGAACAATGCCTGGCGTGAAGGACGTAGCGTAGCGACGGCTTCGCGCCAGCTCGATGCGACCAAGCGCTCCAGTGCAGGCGCTGCTCCAGCGACTACCGAAGTCAAGGACAGCCTGAAACTGGTTTCTGCCGAGAGTGGCAAGGCAACTGCTGGCAGCGACAAGGCCAAAGGCGACAGCAAGGCGCTCAGTGATCAGCTTGCAGTTACCAAGGAAAGTCTGGATTCCAGCCGTCGTGAGAATGAAGAGCTCAAGGGGCGTGTGGATGACCTGCAAGGTCAGCTGGATAAACTCCAACGCCTGATTGAGCTGAAAGACAACCAGTTGGCCAAGTTGCAGGCCGATCTGGCCAAGCAGGGCGCTGCCACTCCTGAGGCGCCTGTCCCGGCTGCTAGCCCGGAAAGTAATCCTGCCAAGGTCAATGCTCCTGCTGTAGAGAGCAAGCCTGTGGAAGCGGCCCCGGTGGAAAGTAAACCGGCGACCACAGACTTCAATTACAGCGAGGAAGCAGCCCCAAAGACCGAGCCGGCTAAGCCGGCTGTCGAAGCGCCTGCGGCCAAGCCAGTAGTGCCGGCTCCCAAACCGGAAGCAGCCAAGCCGACACCGGCCAAGCCTGCCGCTCCGGCACCTCAACCTGAGCCTCAAAGCTTCATTGATGAGCTGCTGGGCAACCCTATGTTGCTTGGCGCCGTCGGTGGTGGTGCTCTGCTGGTCCTGCTGATCGGTCTGATGGTGCTGTCGCGCCGCAACGCCATGAAAGAAGCTGAGCTGCAAGACAGCCTGGATGTCGATGACGCAGGCAGTTTTGCCAGCGACATGGATCTGCCGGATGACAGCTTTGCCGGCTTGGACGACGCGTCCGATGCCACCCAAGTGCGTGAACAGGCTGATGAGCGTGTTGCGCCGCAAACAGCCGATGCTTTGGGTGAGGCTGATATCTACATTGCTTACGGCAAGTTCACTCAGGCGGCAGAGCTGCTGAACAATGCCATCAACGACGAGCCGCAACGCAGCGATCTGCGCCTCAAGTTGATGGAGGTATATGCCGAGCTGGGCGATCGTGAGGGTTTTGCCCGGCAGGAGCAGGAGTTGCGTGAAATTGGCGGCTCCGCGGGTGCGGTCGATCAGCTTAAGGCCAAGTACCCAGCCATGGCAGCTGCTGCTGTTGCAGGTGGTTTGGCCGCTACAGCCGCTGCTGAGGATGATCTGGGTGATTTCAGTCTCGACGATCTGGCTCTAGATGAGCCTGCTGCCGCGGCCAAGCCGGCAGAGGATCTGGATGACTCCTTCGATCTGAGTCTGGATGATCTTGATGTCAATCTCGATGAGCCGGCTGCCTCTGCCCCAGCAGCAGAAGCTACTCTCGACGAGCTTGAGCTAGATGCAGGACTGGATTTTGAAGCCCCGGCCAGCGAGGCTCCGGCCAGCAGCGAGATGGACTTCGATCTCGATCTAGGTGGTGAAGCCTCTGACTCGACGCTGTCCCTGGAAGATGACCTGGCTGATTTCAGTCTGGATCTGGAGTCCGAGAGCAAGCCGACAGAGTCCGAGGAAGGTTTCATGCTTAGCCTGGATGACGAACCGACCGCGCCGAGTGCTGAGGGTGATCTGAGCATGCCGTCCGATTTCGATTTGTCTCTGGCTGACGAGACTCCTGCGGCGGACAGTTTTGCTGCGCAACTGGATGAGGTTTCCGCTGAATTGGATGAACTGAGCGGCTCTCTGGATGATGAATTGCCCGCTGCTCAGCCGGAAGCCGCTGCTCCTGCGACAGGGCTGGATGTGGACGACGATTTCGACTTCCTCTCGGGTACTGATGAGACGGCTACCAAGCTGGATCTGGCGCGTGCCTATATCGATATGGGCGACAGTGAAGGCGCCCGTGACATTCTGGATGAGGTTATCGCTGAAGGTAGCGAAGGCCAGCAGCAGGAAGCTCGCGAGCTGATCTCCAAACTGAGCTGATTCATGTCCCAGGCAATACCATCAGCGGCGGCCGAAATGGCCGCCGCTGGCGTTTTCAGAATAGCCCTCGGCGTCGAGTACAAGGGCTCTCGTTATCGTGGCTGGCAGCGCCAAGAGAATGGTGTGCCTACTGTTCAGGGCATGCTGGAGAAGGCGCTATCAGAAGTGGCGAACGAGCCCGTCAACCTGATGTGTGCGGGGCGTACCGATGCTGGTGTGCATGCCAGTGGCCAGGTGGTGCACTTCGATACTGCGGTTGAACGCCCGCTCAAGGCTTGGGTCATGGGTAGCAATGCCAATCTGCCGGCCGATATCAGCGTGACTTGGGCTAAGGTCATGCCTGCGGACTTTCATGCGAGGTTCAAGGCGTGCGCGCGGCGTTATCGCTACGTGATCTACAACGATCCGGTGCGGCCTGCGCATTTGGCCGAAGAAGTGACCTGGAACCATCGTCCGCTGGATATAACGCGCATGCGGGAGGCCGCGGCCCATCTGGTGGGGACTCACGACTTCACCTCGTTTCGTGCCGTGCAGTGCCAGGCCAAGTCGCCGATCAAGACGGTTCATCATCTGCAACTGATCGAGCATGGCCGTTTCATCGTCATGGATGTGCGCGCCAATGCTTTCCTGCACCACATGGTGCGAAACTTTGCCGGTGTGCTGATGACTATCGGCGCCGGAGAGCGAGAACCGGACTGGGTGCTTGACGCGCTGGCGGCACGTGACCGCAGGGCCGGCGGAGTAACAGCGCATCCCTACGGCCTGTATCTGGTGCAGGTGGAATATCCGCCCGAGTTCGAACTGCCTCAGCGTTATCTGGGGCCGCATTTTCTCTCCGCCTTGCCGCAGACCTTCAGCTGAAACTGCTGGCGGGCTTTGCTAACATCGTCCTTTATTTGCTGAAGGTGGGCTCACGTTGACAGCTGTTCGCGTCAAGATCTGCGGAATAACCCGTGTCGAGGATGCTCTGGTGGCTGCGTCTGCTGGAGCCGACGCCATTGGTTTTGTCTTCTATGCCAAGAGCCCGCGTGCCGTTGGCGTCGAGCAGGCTAGGGCGATCATTGCCGCTCTGCCGCCGTTCGTGACCACGGTGGGGTTGTTCGTCAACATGGCGCGCGATGAGTTGCAAGGCGTCCTTTCCCGTGTGCCTCTGGATCTGCTGCAGTTTCACGGTGATGAATCCGTAACCCAGTGCGAAGGTTTCGGTCGTCCCTATATCAAAGCGTTGCGGGTCAAGCCTGGCGACGATATCGCCGCACGTGTGAATGAGTACCCAAGCGCCAGCGGAGTTTTGCTGGACACCTATGTCGAAGGTGTCCCGGGCGGAACGGGGGAGGCTTTCGATTGGTCCCTAGTGCCGACGGGGCTGAACAAACCAGTCATTCTCGCCGGTGGTTTGCAGCCCGGGAATGTTGCAGAAGCCGTGCGGCAGTTACGCCCTTATGCCGTGGATGTCAGTGGTGGTGTCGAGGCGAGCAAGGGCATCAAGGATGCACAGAAGATCGCTGACTTCATTCAGGCCGCGCGTGGCGTTTGATGTGACGGCGGCCTCCTGCCTGCCGTCCATAAGCCATTGTGCCCGGGCCGGTTCTCGACGGGCTTGAGTCAGATTTGCCGGGGCAGTGTCCCGAACAGCTACGGAGAATAAGCATGAGCAACTGGTTACGTGAAAAGCTGATCCCTTCGATCATGCGATCCGAGGTCAAGAAGAGCTCGGTGCCCGAGGGGTTGTGGCACAAGTGCCCGTCCTGCGATGCAGTGCTTTACCGTCCCGAGCTGGAAAAGACTCTCGATGTCTGCCCCAAGTGTCATCACCACATGCGTATCGATGCACGCACTCGCCTTGACCTGTTCCTCGATCCCGAGGGGCGCGAGGAACTGGGTGCCGAGCTGGAGCCGGTTGACCGCCTGAAATTCCGTGACAGCAAGAAGTACAAGGATCGTATCGCTGCAGCCCAGAAAGATACGGGCGAGAAGGATGCGCTGGTGTCCATGAGTGGCCAGCTGCAGGGTATGCCTATTGTGGCGTGCGCCTTTGAGTTCAACTTCATGGGCGGTTCCATGGGCGCTGTGGTCGGTGAGCGATTTGTTCGCGCCGCCAACGTGGCGCTGGAAAAGCGTTGCCCGCTGGTATGCTTTGCCGCTTCCGGGGGCGCACGTATGCAAGAAGCCCTTATTTCCCTGATGCAGATGGCCAAGACCAGCGCCGTGCTGGCGCGCCTGCGCGAGGAGGGCATTCCCTTCGTCTCGGTGCTTACCGATCCGGTTTACGGTGGTGTTTCCGCTAGCCTGGCCATGCTAGGTGACGTGATAGTCGCCGAACCTAAGGCTCTGATTGGCTTTGCCGGTCCGCGTGTGATCGAGCAGACCGTGCGCGAGAAGCTGCCGGAAGGCTTCCAGCGCAGTGAGTTCCTGCTGGAGCACGGCGCCATCGACATGATCATTCATCGTCAGGACCTGCGTCCGCGTCTGGCACGCCTGCTGGCCCAGTTCCAGCACCTGCCGACTCCTGCAGCCAGCGCATGAGCCAGCGTTCCCTCGCCGATTGGCTGAGCTACCTCGAACAACTCCACCCCAGCGCCATCGACATGGGGCTGGAGCGTTCGCGCCAGGTAGCCGAACGCCTCGGCTTGGGCAAGCCTGCGCCGCTGGTCGTCACGGTGACGGGCACCAATGGCAAGGGCTCTACCTGTGCACTGCTTGCTGCCTTGTTGCACGAGCAGGGCTTGAAAGTTGGCGTCTACAGTTCACCGCACCTGTTGCGCTACAACGAGCGCGTGCAGTTCGATGGCCGTGAGGCGACCGATTCTGAGTTCTGCGAAGCCTTTGCTGCGGTCGAGTCTGCTCGCGCAGAGATATCTCTGACCTATTTCGAGATGGGCACTCTGGCAGCCTTCTGGCTGTTCGAGCGCGCTCAGCTGGATGCTGTAGTGCTGGAGGTCGGCCTTGGTGGGCGGCTGGATGCGGTCAATCTGGTCGATGCCGATCTGGCGCTGGTAACCAGCATTGGTCTCGATCATGCCGAATGGCTTGGCGATACCCGCGAGTCGGTCGCCTTTGAGAAGGCCGGCATTCTGCGACAGGGCAAGCCAGCCCTGTGTGGTGATCTCGATCCGCCATTGCCGCTGTTGCAGCGGGTGGCTGAGCTGGACTGTCCGCTGTTTCTGCGTGGGCGCGACTATGATCTGGCACTTGCCGAAGATGGCTGGCACTGGCGCGGCCTGAGTGCGGCTGGTCAAGTGCTGGAGCTGCATGATCTGCCATTGCTGGATCTGCCCATGGAGAATGCGGCGTTGGCGCTGCAGGCCTATGCCTCTCTGGATCTGCCCTGGCATCCCGAGCAGCTGGCTGCAGCCTTGGTGCGTGCGCGAGTGAGCGGGCGACTGGAGCGTCGTCAGCTGCATTGGCAAGGCAAGACGCTGGCCTTGCTGCTGGACGTAGGGCACAACCCGCACGCTGCCGAGTATCTGGCAGTGCGCCTGGCAGCGCGTCCGGTCAGTGGTCGCCGGCTGGCGGTATTCGGTCTGTTGGCCGACAAGGATCTGCACGGTGTGCTGGCCCCCCTGCAGTTTGAGGTGCAGGACTGGGCCGTGGCGCCGCTGGCTACTCCACGAACCCGTCCTGCCGGCGAACTGGAAGCGGCGTTACGTAACCTGGGTGCATCTGTGCAGGGCTGTGGCAGCGTTGCCGAAGCTTTGCTGGTACAGTGTGGCCGGGCGAACGAGGGGGACGAGATCCTCGTGTTCGGATCTTTCTATTGTGTGGCCGAGGCCCTGGAGTGGCTCGACCAGCAGGCGGAGACAGGTGATGGCAGTACTGGATAAGGGGCTCAAGCAGCGCATCGTTGGCGCATTGGTGCTGGTGGCGCTTGCAGTGATTTTCCTGCCCATGCTGTTTTCCCGAGAAGATGAACTGCGTCAGGTGGTCGTTGACGCTCCGGCAATGCCGGATAAACCCGTGATACCCGAGGTGGAGCTGGAACCGGTCGAGGTGCCGGAACCCGTTGCGCAAGACGAAGTGCCACCGGTGGAGCCAGTACCGCAGGCTCCTGTCGAAACGGTCGCAGAGGCACCGGCACAAGCTGCTTCCGCCCCCAAGGTTGAGGCGCCTGCGGCGGCCAAGCCTGTAGAGAAAGTCGCCGAAAAGCCCGCCAGTGAGCTGGATGCCAACAGCCTGCCGGTCAGCTGGTCAGTGCAACTGGCCAGCCTGTCCAGTCGCTCTGGTGCCGAGAAACTGCAGCAGACTCTGCGCAGTGGTGGCTACAACGCCTATATCCGCACCTTCGATGGCATGAACCGGGTCTTCGTCGGGCCGGTGATCGAGCGTGCCGAGGCGGATCGCCTGCGTGACCTGCTCAATCGGCAACAGAACCTCAAGGGGTTCGTGGTGCGCTTCCAGCCGGAAAACGGCTGATTTCCGCTATTTCACCCATCTGGCGGCTCTGGCTTACCGGCTCGGGTCCGCTCTGGTAAAATCCGCCGCCTTTCCCGTCTGTAGGCAGCAACGTGGCATTCACTTGGGTCGACTGGGCGATCATCGCCGTCATCGCCATTTCCAGCCTGATCAGCCTGCGCCGCGGCTTCTTCAAGGAAGCCCTGTCGCTGCTGACCTGGATAGTTGCAGGTGTCGTCGCCTGGATGTTCGGTGGGGCACTCTCGCAGCACCTGGACGGTTTTATTGAGACGCCTTCGATGCGTGTCATCGCCGCGTGCGCCATTCTCTTCATCGTGACCCTGCTGGTCGGGGCGCTGATCAATTTCCTCATCGGTGAGCTGATCCGGGTAACCGGCCTGTCGGGCACCGACCGTTTTCTCGGCATGGTGTTCGGCGCTGCGCGTGGAGCCTTGCTGGTCGTGGTGCTGGTCGGTTTGGTAAGCCTGGCTCCCGTGCAACAGGATCAGTGGTGGCAGCAGTCGACCCTGCTGCCGCATTTTCTGATGGTGGCGGACTGGTCGAAGAACCTCATTTTGAGCCTGTCCAGTCAGTGGCTTGCCAGCGGCATTACGGAAACCCCGCAGTTGCCGTTTCAAGAGACGTTCTCGCAGCCAGTTTTGCCCGAGCGTCCATAGTTTCCTGATTCACTACACAGAGGTTGCGTCACATGTGCGGCATCGTCGGTATTGTCGGTAAGTCCAACGTCAATCAGTCCCTGTATGACGCTCTTACCGTGCTCCAACATCGCGGCCAGGACGCTGCCGGCATCGTCACCAGCCACGGTGGGCGGCTGTTCCTGCGCAAGGACAACGGTCTGGTGCGCGATGTGTTCCAGCAGCGCCACATGCAGCGTCTGGTGGGTAACGTCGGCATCGGCCATGTGCGCTACCCGACTGCCGGCAGCTCCAGCTCTGCCGAGGCGCAGCCGTTCTACGTCAACTCGCCCTACGGCATCACCCTGGCGCACAACGGCAATCTGACCAACGTCGAGCAGCTGTCGCGCGAGATCTACGAATCCGACCTGCGTCACGTCAACACCAACTCCGACTCGGAAGTGTTGCTCAACGTGTTCGCCCATGAGCTGGCGGTACGTAACAAGCTGCAGCCTTCTGAAGAGGACGTGTTCGCCGCTGTGGCTGGCGTGCATGCGCGCTGCCGTGGCGGTTACGCGGTGGTGGCGATGATCACCGGCTACGGCGTGGTCGGCTTTCGCGACCCGCATGCGATCCGCCCGATCGTCTTCGGCCAGCGCCATACCGATGAAGGCGTGGAGTACATGATCGCCTCCGAGAGCGTGGCGCTAGATGTACTCGGTTTCAGCCTGATCCGTGACCTGGCGCCGGGTGAAGCGGTGTACATCACCGAGGACGGCAAACTGCACACCCGCCAGTGCGCGCAGAGCCCGCAGCTCAAGCCGTGCATCTTCGAACACGTCTATCTGGCCCGTCCTGATTCGATCATGGACGGTGTCTCGGTGTACAAGGCGCGCCTGCGCATGGGCGAGAAACTGGCCGAGAAGATCCAGCGCGAGCGTCCCGAGCACGACATCGACGTGGTCATCCCGATTCCCGATACCAGCCGCACTTCCGCTCTGGAGCTGGCTAACCAGCTGGGCGTTAAGTTTCGCGAGGGCTTCGTCAAGAACCGTTACATCGGCCGCACCTTCATCATGCCGGGGCAGGCCGCGCGCAAGAAGTCGGTACGCCAGAAGCTCAACGCCATCGACCTGGAGTTCCGTGGCAAGAACGTGATGCTGGTGGATGACTCCATTGTCCGTGGCACCACCTGCAAGCAGATCATCCAGATGGCCCGTGAGGCTGGCGCCAAGAAGGTTTACTTCTGCTCCGCAGCCCCGGCCGTGCGCTACCCGAACGTGTACGGCATCGACATGCCCAGCGCCCACGAGCTGATCGCTCATGGGCGCAGCACCGAGGAAGTCGCCGAGCTGATCGGCGCGGACTGGCTGGTCTACCAGGATCTGGACGATCTGGTAGAAGCGGTCGGCGGTGGCAAGATCAAGATCGAGCACTTCGACTGCGCGGTGTTCGACGGCCAGTACGTCACCGGTGACGTCAACGAGCACTACTTGAACAAGATCGAGCAGGCGCGCAACGATGCGGCCAAGGCCGGCAACCCGGTGGTCAGCGCCATCATCGATCTGCACAACGACTGAGGAATATGCACATGAGCCTGGAATGGGACGCGGGCAGACTGGATAGCGACCTTGAAGGTGTCGGTTTTGACACCTTGGCGGTGCGCGCGGGGCAGCAGCGCACGCCGGAAGGCGAGCATGGCGAGGCCATGTTCCTCACGTCCAGCTATGTGTTCCGCAGTGCCGCCGATGCCGCCGCGCGCTTCGCCGGCGAGCAGCCGGGCAACGTCTACTCGCGTTATACCAACCCGACCGTGCGTGCTTTCGAGCAGCGTATCGCCGCGCTGGAAGGCGCCGAGCAGGCGGTCGCCACGGCTTCCGGCATGGCAGCGATCCTGGCCATTGTCATGAGCCTGTGCAGCGCCGGTGATCATGTGCTGGTGTCGCGCAGCGTGTTCGGCTCGACCATCAGCCTGTTCGAGAAGTACCTCAAGCGCTTTGGCATTGAAGTGGACTATCCGCCGTTGGCCGATCTGGAGGCCTGGCAGGCGGCGTTCAAGCCCACTACCAAGCTGCTGTTCGTCGAGTCGCCGTCCAACCCGCTGGCTGAACTGGTCGATATCGCTGCGCTGGCCGAGATTGCCCATGCGCGCGATGCCTTGCTGGTGGTCGACAACTGCTTCTGTACCCCGGCGCTGCAGCAGCCGCTGAAGCTGGGTGCGGATATCGTCATGCATTCGGCAACCAAATTCATCGACGGCCAGGGTCGTGGTCTGGGCGGCGTAGTAGCCGGACGCAAGGCGCAGATGGAGCTGGTAGTGGGTTTCCTGCGCACCGCTGGACCGACCCTGAGCCCGTTCAATGCCTGGATGTTCCTCAAGGGCCTGGAAACGCTCAAGGTGCGCATGCAGGCGCAAAGCGCTGCGGCGTTGGAGCTGGCGCAGTGGCTGCAGAATCAGGAGGGCGTCGAGCAGGTGTATTACGCCGGCTTGCCCAGCCACCCGCAGCACGAGTTGGCCAAGCGTCAGCAGAGTGCTTTCGGTGCGGTGCTGAGTTTCGAGGTCAAGGGTGGCAAGGAGGCGGCCTGGCGCTTTATCGACGCGACCCGGGTGATCTCCATCACCACCAACCTGGGCGATACCAAGAGCACCATTGCCCATCCGGCAACTACCTCCCATGGCCGCCTGTCGCCGCAGGAGCGGGCCAATGCCGGCATCCGCGACAACCTGATTCGCGTCGCGGTGGGGCTGGAGGATGTCGCGGATTTGAAGGCCGATATGGCGCGCGGCCTGGCTGCGCTTTGAAACAAAAACGCCGCTCACTGAGCGGCGTTTTTATGTCTCCTGCGCTTATTCGGATTTGCGCAGATCGATAGCGCCGGCGCCGGGTTTGTCGAACAAGCGCTGCGGGTCGCTGCCGATCAGAATCTGCTGGCCATCGTCGTCATAGCCCACCACGCTGATGTCGCTGTACTTCTTACCGGAAAGCGAAGCCATGCCGGCGCGGTCGCGCACCACGGTCGGACGCAGGAAAACCATCAGGTTGCGCTTGACGTGGGTGTCCTTGGTCGAGCGGAACAGGCCGCCGATCAGCGGGATATCACCGAGCAGCGGCACCTTGGACACGGTGCTGGTGACGTCGTCCTGAATCAGCCCGCCGAGTACGATGACCTGACCGTCGTCGGCGAGGATCACGCTCTTGATCGAGCGCTTGTTGGTCACCAGGTCGACAGCCTGGGCGTTGACCCCGGCGCTGGGAGCGATAGAGGAGATTTCCTGCTCCACTTCCAGGCGTAGGGTGGCCCCATCGTTGATGTGCGGCGTGACCTTTAGCGTCACGCCGATATCCTCGCGCTCGATGGTGGTGAAGGGGTTGCTCGAACCTGCTGCATCGGTGGTGTAGGAGCCGGTCTGGAACGGCACGTTCTGACCGACCAGAATCTCCGCTTCCTGGTTGTCCAGGGTCAGCAGGCTGGGCGTTGATAGCAGGTTGCTCTTGCTGTTGGACGACAAGGCGGTGATCAGCGCGCCGAAACTGTCGGTGCCGATGCCGATGATGGCGCCGTCCGGCAGGGTGGTTCCTTCAGGAATTGCGCCTTCCTGGATGGCCCGCAGTACGGTGCCGACCGACAGCCCGGTGCCGCCGAAATTGACACCGCCGAGCCCGCCGGTGCCGCCACGGGCATCCACCGCCCACTGCACGCCAAGGGCATCGCTGATATCACCGGAGAACTCGACGATGGCCGCCTCGACCATGACCTGGGCGCGTGGCACGTCGAGGTTGCGTACGATGTCTTCCAGGGTCGCCACGGTATCCGGGTCGGCCAGCAGAACCAGCGCATTGAGGCTCTCGTCGGCACGGATAAGGATGTTCTGCGGTTTGCTGGTGGTGCTTTCGCCGCCACCCTCAGTGTTCTTCAGGCCTTCGGAAATGTCGCCGAGGGTTTCCGCCAGGCTTTTGGCGTCGCTGTGGCGCAGGCGAATCACGCGGGCATTGGCCGAGCGTGTGCTGGGTGTGTCCAGCGCACGTGCCAGGTTGGCCAGGCGCTGGCGTGCAGCAGGGGGGCCGAGGAGGATCAGGCGGTTAGTGCGAGCATCGGCGATGACCCGGGTGCCGGTGCCGTCCTTCTTCTCATTGCGCATCACCGAACTGTTCAGCGCTTCGGCCGCATCCAGCACCCAGGCATGCTGCAGGTTGATCACGCTGTAATCGGCGTTGCCACCCTGGTCGAGATCGGCGACCAGCTGGCGGATGCGTTCGATGTTCGAGCGCCGGTCGCTGATGATCAGGGCATTGGAGGCGTTGATCGCGGCCAGGTGACCGTTCTGCGGCACCATCGGGCGTAGCAGGGGAATCAGCTCGTTGACCGAACTGTGCTGCACCTGGATCAGCTCGGTTTCGATGTCGTCCGGCGCCGCGCGGCCGCTATTGGCGCTGCTGCGGGCCTCGGTGCCCGGCACAATACGGGCCTGGTCGCCCTGGGCCAGCACGGTAAATCCATGGGTGCTCATCACCGAGAGAAACAGCTGGTAGACCTCGTCCAGGCTCAGCGCCGAGCGGGAGATCACGGTGACCTGGCCTTTGACCCGGGGGTCGACGACGAAGGTTTCACCCGTGATGGCGGCCACCTGGTCGATGAATTCACGGATATCCGCGTCCTTCATGTTGATGGTCCAGGTTTCGGCCCCCTGATTGACCGTCGCCACCGGCTGCGCGGCGAAGACCGGCAGGGGCGCGGCCAGGGCACCCATGATCAGTGTCAGGGCGAGGGGCAGGGCTTTGAGTTTGAATGGGCTCATTGGGCTACTTCGGCTCCGGACGGGTCGTTCGGCAACGGCTCGCTGCCGTTGTTTTCCAGTTGTTCTTGCAAGCTGTCGATGCGTTGTTGCAGGGCCTGTACGTCTTCGTCCTGCAGTTGTTCCAGTTGCTCGGCGGCGTAGTCCGGCATATGACGCTGGGCAGATGGCACGCGCACGGCTGGGAAGTTCAGGCTTTCCTCGACGCCACTGCGCTCAAGGATGACGTGATCCGGGTGCACTGCCTTGAGGTGGGTGCTGGCGTTGACTGCACCGCCGACTTCGATGCGCCTGGGTTGGCCGCCTGCGGTCTGGATGATGGCGGCAGAGCGCTGGGTGTCCGGATGGACGAAGCTGGCCAGCAAGGTCATCTGCTGGTTGGTGGTGGGCGGGGGCTGGTCACCGGCGGCTCGGCTTGGCGTGCCAAACAGGCCATGCAGTTGTTCGAGGGCAAGCGGACGCTGCTGTTCGCGTTGGGTGGTGTCGGTAGCGGCGCTGGGCTCGCTGCGCAGCAGGCGTAGGTGATCGATACTCTGCCGGGTCAGGCTCAGACTCATACCCACTACGACCAGTAGGCATAGGCCAGTGACGCCATGCTGGCGCAGCCATGCGAAGAGGCGGGTATTGGTCGCACTCAAGGCCATGATCCCCCGGTATTCTTTTTATTCGTGCAGGCTCTGCTCGGCCCGCATCGACCCGGCCCGCAGTCTGCGGTTGGCGGTCGCGTTAAAGCAAGCCCCCTGGGCATGATGCCTCCTTGCATCATACTTTTTGCGTACTGGCACATCATTCCTGCTGCCGGAAGCGTGATTCGAGTCGAAACATCCGCGCCGTGAGCGACTATCATCGCGCCATCTGCATGCCGAACAACAATAACAACACGCCTGACGGATATCCGCGATGGAAGAGCTCAAGCCCCCTCATGGCTTTGCTCGCGCAGAACTACTGGCCCTGCTGTGCCGCTGCGAGCAATTCCCGCTGACTTTGTTGCTGGCCCCCGCCGGTTCTGGCAAGTCGACCCTGTTGGCCCACTGGCAGTCAGGCCAGCCATGCAGCAGTGTGGTGCACTATCCACTGCAGGCGCGTGACAACGAGCCGGTACGCTTCTTTCGTCAGCTCGCCGAAAGCATCCGCAGTCAGGTCGAAGGCTTCGATATCTCCTGGTTCAATCCATTCGCCGCCGAGATGCATCAGGCCCCCGAGATCCTGGGCGAGTACCTGGCCGACGCCCTCAATCGCATCGACAGGCGGCTGTATCTGGTGCTCGACGACTTCCAGCACATCGTTCAGCCAACCATTCTCGATACCCTGGCGAGCATGCTCGAACGCCTGGCCTCTGAGGTGCGCGTAGTGCTGTCCAGTCGTAATCATCCGGGTTTCTCCCTCAGCAGCCTGAAGCTGGAGAGCAAGCTGCTGTGCATCGATCAGCACGATCTGCGTCTGAGTCCCGCGCAAATCCAGCAGTTCAACCGCCACCTCGGCGGCTCCGAACTCAGCCCGGCCTATGTCGATACACTGATGGCGATGACCGAGGGCTGGATGGCCGGTGTAAAGATGGCGCTACTGGCCTATGCGCGTTTCGGCACCGAGGCGCTGGAGCGTTTCGGTGGCGGCCATCCTGAGATCGTCGACTATTTTGGCCACGTGGTGCTCAAGCGCCTGGCGCCGCCGCTGCATGACTTCCTCCTGTGCAGTGCGATCTTCGAGCGGTTCGACGGCGCGCTGTGCGACGAGGTGCTGGGGCGCGAGGGCTCGACGCTGTTGCTGGAAGAGCTGGCCGCGCGCGAGCTGTTCCTGCTGCCAGTACCGGATCAGCCAGGGTGCTACCGCTATCATGCCTTGCTACACGATTTCCTGGCCCGGCGCCTGGCTCTGCACAAACCCCAGCAGATGCCCGAGCTGCATCGCCGCGCAGCTCAGGCCTTGCGTCAGCGGGGCGAGCTCGAGCAAGCGCTGCAACATGCCCAGCGCAGTGCTGATAAAGCCTTCTTCGCGGCCTTGCTGGAGGAGGTTTGCGAGCAATGGGTGCGCAGCGGTCATTACGCCGAGGTACTCAAGTGGCTGGAGCCGCTGAGCGAGGCGGCGTTGTGCGCCCAGCCGCGCCTGCTGGTGCCGATGACCTATGCCCTGACCCTGTCGCGGCGCTTTCACCAGGCCCGCTACTGCCTGGACGAGCTGGTGGCACGCTGCCGCGATGAGCCCGGACTGGAAGCGCCGACCCGTCAGCTGCTGGGGCTCAACCTGGAGCTGTTCCAGCAGGACCTGGCGTTCGACCCTGGTGAACGCTGGCGCGAGCTGCTGGCCCCGGGTTTGTCCAGCGACATCCGCGCGCTGACCCTGAGCATCCTTGCCTATCACCATCTGATGCACGGCCGCCTGCAGCGCTCCATCGGCTTGGCGCTCGAGGCCAAGGCGCTGCTGGCGCAAACTGGTCAGGTGTTTCTGGAAAGCTACGCCGACCTGATCATCGCTCTGTGCCACCGCAACGCCGGCCGCGCCACGTGTGCGCGCAAGGATGTGTGCCAGGATTACCAGCGCACCGAGCGCAGCTCTCCGGCCTGGGTCAATCGGGCTACGGCCATGGTGGTGGCGCTGTACGAGCAGAACCAGCTGGCGGCTGCCCAGCAGCTGTGCGAGGACCTGATGGCCATGGTGACGTCCTCGTCGGCCACCGAAACCATTGCCACCGTGCACATCACCCTGGCGCGGCTGCTGCATCGGCGTCAGGAGCATGGCCGGGCAGCCCGCTTGCTGGAGCGTCTGTCACGCATCCTGCAGCTGGGCAACTACGCCCGCTTTGCCAGCCAGGCAGCGCAGGAAAGCATGCGCCAGGCCTGCCTGGAGGCGCGGCCCGCGGCGCTGGATGCCCTGGCCCACAGGCTTGGCCTGGAAGAGCGCCTGGAGGCGGGGGAGTGGGAACGGGTGCGGCCTTATGACGAGTGCTGGGAGCGCTATGGCCTGGCTGCCGTGTACTGGTTGACCCGGCGTGGAGCCCAGCCGCGAGCCTGCCGCATTCTCAAGGTGCTGGCGCAGTCGCTGCAGCACAGCGAGATGGTGGCGCGGGCGCTGGTGGTCGAGGCCAATCTGCTGGTGCTGGAGCGTGCCGGGCAAGCGGATGAGCAGCGTACCCAGGCGCTGCTGCAACTGGTCGAGCGCTTCGGCATCGTCAACATCAATCGTTCGGTATTCGACGAGGCGCCCGGTTTCGCCGAGGCAGTGTTCGATTTATTGCGTTCGGGGCAGCTGCAGGCGCCGGAGGCCTATAGCGAGGCCTATGCCGATTTTCTTCGGGACGCTGAAAACACGCCGGCGGTCGACCTGGTTGGCCTGCTTACCGACAAGGAGGCTGAGGTCTTTGCCTGTCTGCTCAAGGGCCAATCCAACAGCGAGATCAGTCGCAGCGCCGGCATCGCCCTGTCGACGACCAAGTGGCACCTGAAAAACATCTATTCGAAGCTCAATCTCTCCGGGCGCACCGAGGCCATCCTCGCCATGCAGTCGCGCGGCACCTACCAGCGGTTGTCCTGATTACCCGGTCCCCCTCCTGCGGGAGGGGGGAGGTTGGCGCGCAAATCCCTAGTCTCCCGTCTGCCGGACAACTGCCGGCGCCCACCCTATGACTACAAGAACAATCGGGAGATACCGCCATGTCTGTTTGGGTCACCTGGCCTAGCCTGGTCAAGTTCGGCACCCTGGGCATCTACGCTGGTCTGATAACCCTCGCGCTGGAGCGCGACGTGCTGTTCAAGAACAATTTGTTCGACGTCGACAACCTGCCCGCCGCCAACGCCGATATCGTCTGCGATGCCCGCAGCCAGGTGGCGCGTACCGAGGACGGCACCTGCAACATCCTCAGCAACCCGGCCGAAGGCTCAGTTTTCCGCCGTTTCGGGCGCAACGTCGACCCCAGCGTCACCCACGGCGAGACCGAGGCCGACACCCTGCTCACGCCCAACCCGCGCGAAGTCAGCAACGTGCTGATGGCGCGTGACGAGTTCAAGCCGGCGCCCAGCCTCAACTTCATCGCCGCCTCGTGGATTCAGTTCATGGTGCACGACTGGGTGGAACACGGCCCCAACACCGCGGATAACCCGATCCAGGTGCCGCTGCCGGCCGGCGACAGCTTCGGCAGCGGCAGTCTGGCCGTGCGCCGCACCCAGCCCGACCCGACCCGCACTGCCGCCGAAGCTGGCAAGCCGGCCACCTACCGCAACCACAACACCCACTGGTGGGACGGCTCGCAGCTGTACGGCAGCGACAAGGCCACCAACGACAAGGTGCGCGCGTTCGTCGATGGCAAGCTGAAGATCAATGCCGACGGCACCCTGCCGCACGAGCTGCTCAGCGGCAAGCCGGTTACCGGCTTCAACGAGAACTGGTGGGTCGGCCTGAGCATGCTGCACCAGCTGTTCACCAAGGAGCACAACGCCGTCGCCAGCATGCTCAAGCAGAAGTACCCGGACAAGGACGACCAGTGGCTGTACGACCGCGCGCGCCTGGTCACCTCGGCGCTGATGGCGAAGATTCACACCGTGGAATGGACCCCGGCGGTGATCGCCAACCCGGTCACCGAGCGCGCCATGTACGCCAACTGGTGGGGACTGCTGGGCTCAGGGCCGGAGCGCGACAAGTACCAGGAAGAGGCGCGCATGCTGCAGGAGGACCTGGCCGGCAGCAATCCCTTCATCCTGCGCATTCTCGGCATCGACCCGCAAAATGTCGGCAGCGCCACCCTCTCCCATGCCCTGAGTGGCATCGTCGGTTCGACCAACCCGAACAACTACGGCGTGCCTTACACCCTCACCGAGGAGTTCGTCGCCGTGTACCGCATGCACCCGCTGATGCGTGACAAGGTCGACGTCTACGACATCGGTTCCAACCGCATTTCCCGTTCGGTGCCGCTGCAGGACACCCGTGACGGCGATGCCGAGGACATGCTGGCCGACGAGCATGCGGATCGTCTGTGGTACTCCTTCGGCATCACCAACCCGGGCTCGCTGACCCTCAACAACTACCCGGGCTTCCTGCGCAACCTGTCGATGCCGGTGGTCGGCAATATCGACCTGGCCACCATCGACGTGCTGCGTGATCGTGAGCGGGGCGTGCCGCGCTACAACGAGTTCCGCCGGCAGATCGGGCTCAACCCGATCACCAAGTTCGAGGATCTGACCAAGGACGCCGCCACCCTGGCCAGCCTCAAGCGCCTCTACAGCAACGATATCGAGCAGATCGACACCCTGGTCGGCATGCTCGCCGAAACCGTGCGTCCGGATGGCTTTGCCTTCGGCGAGACGGCGTTTCAGATCTTCATCATGAACGCCTCGCGCCGGCTGATGACCGACCGTTTCTACACCAAGGACTACCGCCCGGAGATCTACACCCCGGAAGGCCTGGCCTGGGTCGAGAACACCACCATGGTCGACGTGATCAAGCGTCACAATCCGCAGCTCGACAGCAGCCTGGTGGGTGTGCAGAACGCCTTCAAACCCTGGGGCCTGAACATCCCGGCGAACTACCAGAGCTGGCCGGCCAAGGCCAAGCAGGACAACCTGTGGGTCAACGGCGCCCTGCGTACCCAGTACGCCGAGGGTGAACTGCCGCCGCTGCAGGGCATCGATACCTCGGCGCTACTGGCCAATACCCTGTGGAAGAAGGTGCGCGAAGAGGGCGACGTGGTGCCGGCCGACTACGAGAAAGGCATGCACCAGCACGGTGTGATGGCCAAGGTCAAATTCAACGCCGTTGCCGGTAATCCCTATACCGGCCTGTTCCAGGGCTCGGACACTGGCCTGCTGCGCCTGTCGCTGGCGTCCGACCCGACTGGCGGCAGCGTTCAGCCGGGATTGGCCTGGAAGGTCTTCGTCGATGGCAAGCCGTCGCGCAACGTTTCGGCGCTGGCCAGCTGGAGTGGCCAGGGGCAGAACCACAACGTATTCGCCAACGAGATGTCGCAGATCGTCCTGCCGGAAGGCACTGATAATTTCGGCCTGCAGGTACTGTTCGCCGCAGTGACCCTGAAGCCGACTCAGTTAAGAGTCGACGACATGGCCGAAGTGACCCAGACCGGTCAAACCGTCGGTTCGGTCAAGGCGCCGACCCAGATCTATTTCGTGCCCAGGTCGGAGGTGCGCAACCTGTTCTCCAGCGCTGCCCATGACTTCCGTAGCGATCTGCTGACGCTCAACACCGGCACCAAGCTGTATGACGTCTACGCAACCTCGATGACGGTCAAGACGTCGCTGATCCCGTCCATCAGCCGCAACTATGCCCAGCAGCGGCGCAACAGCGCGGTGAAGATCGGTGAGCTGGAGCTGACCTCGCCATTCATCGCCTCGGCATTCGGCGACAGTGGCGTGTTCTTCAAGCACCAGCGCAACGAAGACAAGTAAGCGCGGCGCGTCTGACGAAAGCCCCGGCTCGTGCCGGGGCTTTCGTATTTGTGTTACCTGTTGCACAGGCTAAACATTTGCCAGGCAGACTTGTCGCACTTAGGTTCGACCTGCGAAATCATCACTGCAGTCTTTGCGCAAATCCGTTAACTTGGCGCGATCAACGTGCCGTATAACAACAAGAACAAACAGTCAGATGGATCTGCTGTTTCGGGAACTGGCCGCCTATGTCTACCGATATCCACGCCGCCTTAGCGGCACCGGCAGCTGCGCCGCTGCGCTCGCTGCCTTTCGCCTTCGCCAAACGCCATGGCGTGCTGCTGCGCGAGCACGGCCTGCAGGTGCGCCGTGGTGCCAGCCTGGCCGCCGTGCAGGAAGCCCAGCGCTTCGCCGGTCGCGTATTGCCGCTGGAGTGGCTGGAGGCCGAAGCCTTCGAGCAGCAGCTGTCATTGGCCTACCAGCGCGATTCCTCGGAAGTCCGCCAGATGGCCGAAGGCCTGGGCGCGGAAATGGACCTGGCCAGCCTGGCCGAACTCACCCCCGAATCCGGCGACCTGCTGGAGCAGGAAGACGACGCGCCGATCATCCGCCTGATCAACGCCATCTTGAGCGAAGCGATCAAGGCCGGCGCCTCCGATATTCACCTGGAAACCTTCGAGAAACGCCTGGTCGTGCGCTTTCGCGTCGACGGCATCCTGCGGGAAGTGATCGAGCCGCGCCGCGAACTGGCGGCTTTGCTGGTCTCGCGGGTCAAGGTCATGGCGCGGCTGGACATCGCCGAGAAGCGCGTGCCGCAGGACGGACGGATTTCCCTGAAAGTCGGCGGTCGCGAGGTGGATATCCGCGTCTCGACCCTACCTTCGGCCAACGGCGAGCGCGTGGTGCTGCGTCTGCTCGACAAACAGGCCGGGCGTCTGTCGCTGGTGCACCTGGGCATGAGCGAGCGCGACCGTCGCCTGCTGGATGAGAACCTGCGCAAGCCGCACGGCATCATCCTGGTCACCGGCCCCACCGGTTCGGGCAAGACCACCACCCTGTACGCCGGCCTGACCACCCTCAACGACCGCTCGCGCAACATCCTCACGGTGGAAGACCCCATCGAGTACTACCTCGAAGGCATCGGCCAGACCCAGGTCAACCCGCGCGTGGACATGACTTTCGCCCGCGGCCTGCGCGCCATCCTGCGCCAGGACCCGGACGTGGTGATGGTCGGCGAGATCCGCGACCAGGAAACCGCCGACATCGCGGTGCAGGCCTCGCTGACCGGCCACCTGGTGCTGTCCACCCTGCACACCAACAGTGCCGTCGGCGCTGTAACCCGCCTGGTGGACATGGGGGTCGAGCCCTTCCTGCTGTCTTCGTCCCTGCTCGGCGTACTGGCCCAGCGCCTGGTGCGGGTCCTGTGCACCCACTGCCGCGAAGCGCGACCGGCCGACGAGGCCGAATGCAACCTGCTTGGTCTCGATCCGCACAGCAACCCGCTTATCTATCACGCCCATGGCTGCCCGGAATGCCACCAGCAGGGCTACCGCGGCCGTACCGGCATCTACGAATTGGTGATCTTCGACGACAAGATGCGCACCCTGGTGCACAACGGCGTCGGCGAGCAGGAACTGCTGCGCCACGCCCGCAGCCTCGGCCCGAGCATCCGTGACGACGGCCGGCGCAAGGTGCTGGAAGGGGTGACCACCCTGGAAGAAGTGTTGCGCGTGACGCGGGAGGATTGATGCAAGCAGTCATGCTCCCTCTCCCCATAGGGGAGAGGGCCGGGGAGAGGTGATAGATGGCCGCCTTCGAATACATTGCCCTGGATGCAAGAGGCCGCCAGCAGAAAGGCGTGCTGGAGGCCGACAGCGCCCGTCAGGTACGCCAGTTGCTGCGCGAGAAGCAGCTTTCGCCGTTGCAGGTGGAGCCCGCGCACCGCAGGGAACAGGCCGTCGGCGGCAGCGGCGGCTTCAGCTTGCGCCGCGGCCTGTCGGCCCGCGACCTGGCCCTGGTTACCCGCCAGCTGGCGACCTTGATCGGCGCCGCGCTGCCTATTGAAGAGGCATTGCGCGCGGCCGCCGCGCAGTCGCGCCAGCCGCGCATCCAGTCGATGCTTATCGCCATACGCGCCAAGGTGCTGGAAGGCCATGGCCTGGCCAGCGCACTGGGCGCTTTCCCCGCGGCTTTTCCCGAGCTGTACCGCGCCACCGTGGCGGCGGGCGAGCATGCCGGCCACCTGGCGCCGGTGCTGGAGCAGCTGGCCGACTACACCGAACAACGTCAGCAGTCGCGGCAGAAGGTGCAGATGGCGCTGCTCTATCCGGTGATCCTGATGCTTGCCTCGCTGGGCATCGTCGGCTTCCTGCTTGGCTACGTGGTGCCGGACGTGGTGCGGGTGTTCGTCGACTCGGGGCAGACCCTGCCGGCGCTGACCCGCGGGCTGATCTTCCTCAGCGAGCTGGTCAAATCCTGGGGCGCGCTGGCGCTGCTGCTGATCGGCCTAGCTGTGTTCGCCTTTCGCCGCGCCCTGCGCAACGAGGACGTACGACGCCGCTGGCATGCTTTTTTGCTACGCGTGCCGCTTGTCGGTGGTCTGATCGCCGCCACCGAGACGGCGCGCTTCGCCTCGACCCTGGCGATCCTGGTGCGCAGTGGAGTGCCGCTGGTCGAAGCGCTGGGCATTGGCGCCGAGGTGATCTCCAACCTGATCATCCGCGCCGACGTGGCCCAGGCCACGCAGCGCGTGCGCGAGGGCGGCAGCCTGTCGCGGGCGCTGGAGGCCAGCCGGCAGTTCCCGCCGATGATGCTGCACATGATCGCCAGCGGCGAGCGCTCGGGCGAGCTGGACCAGATGCTGGCGCGCACGGCGCGCAATCAGGAGAACGACCTGGCGGCCACCATCGGCCTGCTGGTGGGGTTGTTCGAGCCGTTCATGCTGGTCTTCATGGGGGCGGTGGTGCTGGTGATCGTGCTGGCCATCCTGCTGCCGATTCTTTCTCTGAACCAACTGGTAGGTTGATAGCGATGTACAAACAGAAAGGCTTCACGCTGATCGAAATCATGGTGGTGGTGGTCATCCTCGGCATCCTCGCGGCGCTGGTGGTGCCGCAGGTGATGGGCCGCCCGGACCAGGCCAAGGTCACCGCCGCGCAGAATGACATCCGCGCCATCGGCGCGGCGCTGGACATGTACAAGCTGGACAACCAGAACTACCCGAGCACCCAGCAGGGCCTGGAAGCGCTGGTGAAGAAACCCAGCGGCAACCCGCCGCCGAAGAACTGGAACGCCGACGGCTACCTCAAGCGCCTGCCGACCGACCCGTGGGGCAACCAGTACCTGTACCTGTCGCCGGGCACTCGCGGCAAGATCGACCTGTACTCCCTCGGTGCCGATGGTCAGGAAGGTGGCGACGGTACCAATGCCGATATCGGTAACTGGGATCTGTAATCCGCTTTGTTACGGATGCAGCGAGCTAGAGAAAAACCAGGCGAGAGTGGCTGAGGATGCGGAGTTTACAGGGGGTAAATGAGCAATCCGAAGCCGCTCTCAACGCGGTTTTTCCGACGCACAGCCAATCCGCGCGCGGCTTCACGCTGATCGAACTGCTGGTGGTCCTGGTGCTGCTCGGCGTGCTGACCAGCCTCGCCGTGCTCGGCAGTGGTATCGCCAGCAGCCCGGCACGCAAGCTCCAGGATGAGGCCGAGCGCCTCAACAGCGTATTGCGCGTGCTGCTCGACGAGGCTGTGCTGGACAACCGCGAATACGGCGTGCGTTTCGATCAGCACCGCTATCAGGTCGTGCGTTTCGATCCGCGCAAGGCGCGCTGGGTGCCGTTGGACGACAGGGTGCACGCACTGCCGGAGTGGGCCGAGCTGAGCATCAAGGTGGAAGAGCAGGACATCGGTCTGCTCGGTGCCAAGGATGAAAAGAAGGCTTCGTCGGTCAAGCCCCCGCAGTTGCTGATTCTCTCCAGTGGCGAAATGACGCCATTCACGCTGCGTTTGGCTGGTGGGCGTGGTCGTGATGCACCAGTACTACTGCTGAGCAGCGACGGCTTCGCCGAACCCCAATTGACCGCGGAGAAGGCCAAGTGAGGCGCATACGCGGTTTCACCCTGCTGGAAGTGCTGGTGGCCCTGGCGATCTTCGCCGTGGTCGCCGCCAGCGTGCTCAGTGCCAGCGCCCGCTCGCTAAAGACCGCCGCACGGCTGGAGGACAAGACCTTTGCCAGCTGGCTGGCAGATAATCGTCTGCAGGAAATGCAGCTGGCCGATACGCCACCCGGCGCGGGCCGCGAGCAGGGCGAGGAAACCTATGCCGGACGCCGCTGGCTATGGGAAAGCGACGTGCAGGCCACCAGCGAGCCGGAGATGCTGCGCATCACCATACGCGTGGCGCCGCGGCCCGAGCGCGGGCTGGCCGGCAAGATCGAGGATAACGCGCTGGTGACCCTGTCCGGCTTCGTCGGGGTCGCGCCATGAGACGCATGCAGGGTTTCACTCTGCTGGAAGTGCTGATCGCCATCGCCATCTTTGCTCTGCTGGCCATGGCCACCTATCGCATGCTCGACAGCGTGATGCAGACCGACCGTGGCCAGCGCGAGCAGGAGCAGCGCCTGCGTGAGCTGACGCGGGCCATGGCGGCGTTTGAACGGGATTTGCTGCAGGTGCGCTCGCGCCCGGTACGTGACCCCCTGGGCGACCCCATCCCGGTGATGCGTGGCGACAGTGGGCGTAATACGGTGCTGGAGTTCACCCGCAGTGGCTGGCGCAATCCACTGGGGCAGCCGCGCTCGACGCTGCAGCGAGTGCGCTGGCAACTGCAGGGCGAGCGCTGGCAGCGCGCCTATTGGCCGGTACTGGATCAGGCCGCGGACAGCCAGCCGCGTATCCAGCAGGCACTCGATGGCGTCAGTCGCTTCGAGCTCCGTTTTCTCGATGGCGACGGCCGCTGGCTGCAGAACTGGCCGGCCCCGACCAGCAATGCCGACGAAGCTCTGACCCAGTTGCCGCGTGCGGTTGAGTTGGTTATCGAGCACCGCCGCTACGGTGAACTGCGCCGCCTCTGGCGCCTGCCGGAGATGGCACAGCAGGAGCAGTTGAATGTGCCAGGTGGCGAGGAGCAGGGTACTGACAGCCTGTTGCCCGAAGAGCCGAGTCCCGACACCGGCGAGGCCCTGACGCAATGAAGCGACAGCGCGGGGTCGCCCTGATTACCGTGTTGCTGGTGGTGGCACTGGTCACGGTGATCTGCGCCGCGCTGCTGCTGCGTCAGCAGCTGGCGATCCGCAGCACCGGCAACCAGCTGCTGGTGCGCCAGGCGCAGTACTACGCCGAGGGGGGCGAGTTGCTGGCCCAGGCCCTGCTGCGTCGTGATCAGGAGCAGAGCGTGGTGGACCACCTGGCCGAGCCCTGGGCCAACCCGCGGCTGCAGTTCCCGCTCGATGAAGGTGGCGAGGTGCGCCTGCGCATCGAAGATCTGGCCGGCCGTTTCAACCTCAACAGTCTGGCCATCGTCGGTGAAGAGGGCGATCTGGCCGCACTGCGCTTTCGTCGCCTGTTGCAGCATCTGCAGCTCAACCTGGCTTACGCCGACCGTCTGCAGGACTGGCTGGATACCGACCAGGAGGCCAGCGGTTCGAATGGCGCCGAAGACGACCAGTACCTGCTGCTCGACCCGCCTTATAGGACAGGCACGGGGCGTGTGGCCGATATTTCCGAACTACGCCTGCTACTGGGCATGACCGATGCCGATTATCGGCGGTTGGCACCTTTCGTGGCGGCCTTGCCCAGCCAGACCGAGCTCAACATCAATACCGCCAGCGCCGAAGTGTTGGCATGTCTGGGCGAGGGCATACCCGCCTCGGCACTGCAGTCGGCCATCGAGGGGCGTGGGCGCAGTGGTTATACCGATCTGGGACGCTTCGTCCAGCAATGGTCTGCCTATGAGGTCAGCGCCCAGGGGCTGGGCATCGGCAGCCAGTATTTCCGTGTCACCACCGAAGTGTTGCTGGGCGATCGGCGCCAGGTGCTGACCAGTTATCTGCAACGTGGTAATGACAAGCGCGTGCGCCTGATGGCGCGCGATCTGGGGCAGGAGGGCCTGGGGCCCGAGCCCGATGAGGAGTCCGAGTGATGAGTCCTACCCTGTTTCTTCCGCCGCAGGCCTGTGCCGAGGTGTCCGCCGAGCTGCTGGTGTGGCGGGTGGATGGCGATGCCTGTGTGCAGCAGGCGTTCGCCGACGCTGTGCCGCATCAGGGGGCCTGGCGCCTGATTGTGCCGGTGGAGGCGGTGACCCTGTGTACGGTGCAGCTACCGACCACCAAGGCGCGCTGGTTGGCCAAGGCCCTGCCGTTTGCCGTGGAAGAGCTGCTGGCGGAAGACGTCGAGCAGTTTCACCTGTGTGTCGGCGCGCCACTGGCTGACGGTCGTCATCGAGTGCACGCGGTCAAGCGCGAATGGCTGAGCCGCTGGCTGGCTCTGTGCGCGGCAAATCCACCCCGGCGCATCGAAGTGGATGCCGACCTGCTGACGGGGGAGGGCAGTCAATTGCTCTGTGCCAGCGAGCGCTGGCTGTTGGGCGGCAGCGGCGAGGCGCGTATGGCTTTGCGTGCTGGCGATTGGGCGATGCTGGCGCCGCTTTGTGCGCAGCCGCGGGTGGCCCTTGTCGAGGCGGGTCAGCCCGTGCCTGCGGATATGGACGAGGTGCACGAAATCGACCGGGCGCTGCCCTGGCTGGCTGCGCGTACGGCCGACTGCAACCTGGCACAGGGACCGTTTGCCCTGCGTGAACCCTCCGGCGAGTGGCTGCGCTGGCGGCCTTTGGCAGCGCTGCTGGCATTCTGCGTGGTATTGCAGTGGGGCTTCAATCTGGCTCAGGGCTGGCATCTGCAACGCGAAGGCGAGCGCTATGCCGAGGCCAATCGCGAGCTTTACCGCGAGCTGTTTCCCCAGGACAGCAAGCTGATCAACCTGCGTGCTCAGTTCGATCAGCATCTGAGTGCGGCCGAAAGCGGCGGGCAGAGCCAGTTGCTGGCGCTGCTCGAACAGACGGCGACGGCGCTTAATCAGCAGGGCGCGCAGGTGCAGGTGGAGCAACTGGACTTCAGTGCCCAGCGCGGAGAACTGGCGTTCAACCTGTTGGCCAGCGACTTCGCCGCGCTGGAAACCTTGCGTGGCCAGCTGCAGGAGGCCGGGTTGGCCGTGGATATGGGGTCGGCGAGCCGTGAGGATAATGGCGTCAGTGCCCGCTTGGTGATTGGAGGCAACGGATGAGCGAGTTGTACATGCAATGGTCGCAACGCCTGGCGCAGAGTCCGCTGGGTACCCGCTGGCAGGCCATGCCGCCGCGCGACCGCCTGGCCCTGAGCCTGCTCGGTGGTTTCCTGCTAGTGGTGCTGCTCTACCTGCTGGCCTGGCGCCCGGTTAGCCAGAACCTCGAGCAGGCGCACAGCTTTCTCCTGCAACAGCGCACGCTCAACGGCTACATGCAGGCCCATGCTGCCGACGTACGGGCCATGCAAGGCAGGCCGCAGGTCAGTCTCGACCCGGCGCGATTGCAAGGTCTGGTGACCACCAGTGCGGCTAGTCAGGGCCTGAACGTCGAGCGCTTGGACAATCAGGGCGATGGTAGTCTGCAGGTCAGCCTGCAACCCACGGAGTTCGCCCGCCTGCTGCGCTGGCTGGTGAGTCTGGAGGAGCAGGGCGTGCGCGTGGCGGAAGCGGGGCTGGAGCGAGGGGATCAGGGGCTGGTCAACAGTCGTTTGTTGCTCAGCACCAACTAGGCATGATGCACCGAATAGAGGCTTGTGCCTTCGAATCGTGCACTGCCGTATCCCCCCGGAGACTAGCTTGCAGTAAAAAAATCCAAGCCGGGTGTTGACTTAGCAAAGGCGCCTGCGTAAATTGCGCCACCTCGCAAGGCTACATCGGGTGATTAGCTCAGCCGGGAGAGCATCTGCCTTACAAGCAGAGGGTCGGCGGTTCGATCCCGTCATCACCCACCAAGCCTCTTGCGAGAACCGACGCGCAGCGGTAGTTCAGTCGGTTAGAATACCGGCCTGTCACGCCGGGGGTCGCGGGTTCGAGTCCCGTCCGCTGCGCCATATCAAGAGAAGCCCTCAGCTCGCAAGAGCTGGGGGCTTTTCGCATGGGCTGGAAAAAATCGGTTGTCACAGGGTTGTCATCGGGAATCTTCAGGATTCTGGCACGGTCTTTGTTTGGACCATGCTCAGCAACAGGAGGAAGACTCAATGGATGACTACGTAGAAGAGCTGTTGGAAGCGCACGCTCTGGATCAGGATTCGCTCGAGCCGGCCGAGGACGCCACAGAGCTTTAGCCCCTCTGCAGGCGCTGGCTGCGGCGGAATTCCCCCGGGGTCTTCCCGTTCCAGCGTTTGAACGCCCGCTGGAAGGCTTCCGCCGAGGCGAAGCCGAGCAAATAGGCGATCTCGCCAAAAGCCAGCTCGGTATCACGGATATAGGCCATGGCTAGGTCGTGGCGGGTGTCATTGAGGATCGCCCGGTACTGCGTGCCTTCTTCCGCCAGCTTGCGCCGCAGTGTCCACACCGGCAGCTGCAGGCGTGCCGCGACTTCTTCCAGATCTGGCTCATGGCCGTGCAGCAACGGTCCCAGCAGGCGGGTGATGCGCTCGCGCAGGCTGTGGGTGCGGGTACGCTGTTCCAGTTCTCGTTCACACAACTCCAGTAGCTGATGCCAGGTGCTCGGGCAGTGTGCGGTATTGCGCATGGCCAGCGTCGCCTGGCTCAGACGTAGCTGATTGGTGGTTGCACCGAATTCCACGGTGCAGCCAAAGGCCGCGCCATAGCGCTCGGCGTAGTCCGGGGCGGGAAATTCGATCTCCACTTTATCCAATGCCACCCGGTTGCCACTCAGTTGGCAGAGGTGGCTGTGCCACCCGGCCAGCACCGAATCCACGACAAAGCGGTTGTAGGCGTTGTAGGGGCTGATGGAGTAGAAGCTCAGCCAGGCGCCGCGGCGGTCCTCATGGAAACTGGACTGACCGCGGTAGTTCTGCGCGTAGAGCGGCTCGAAGCGGGTGATGACCCGTGCCGCTTCGCGCAGATTGGGCGCCTGGGCTGCGGTGACGCCGACCAGGCCGAGCTGGTTCAGGCGATTGAGGTGGCCCATCTCCAGACCCAGGGCAGGATTGCCGGTCAGCTGAATGGCCGCGTGCCCCAGGCGCATGTAGCGCGGAATCGACAGGCGCCCCTGGGGTTGGGCGAGGCGCTCACTGTCCAGGCCGAACTGCTCCAGCAGTGCGCTGGCAGCGATGCCTCGTTCCTGCAGGGCATCCGCCAGGCTGTGGACGAAGCCGACGGACAGCTCACCCAGGCGTACGCGCGGACCTTTCATCTCACAGCCACAGGTTCAGCAGGCGGGCGCCGCGGCCTTCATCGATAAGATGGTGCCCTTCGGGCTGCGCCACCACGCTTTGCCCATCGCTGCCCAGGTCCCATAGCTGGCCGCGCATAAACACGGTCAGGCCGGCGCGGGCCTGGGTGCTCGACAGGCGTCCAGGCAGCGAGTGGCGCAGCCAGGCATCGCCTTCGCTGAGTTCACCGGCGCGCGTGGCGACATCCGCTGGTGTGCCGGCGAACGTGGTGTAGCCGCCCCAGGGCTGTTGCCACAGGCCGTTGCCGGTGAGAAAGGCAGGCACCGCCAGCAACTCCACGCCTTGCTCGGCCAGCGCGGCATAGCTCTGTGGGTACCAGCTGTCGGCGCAGATCAGCACGCCCAGGCGTCCGGCCGGGGTATCCACCACGCGCAGCGCCGAACTGGGCGCGGCGGCGGTGAAGCCGGTTTCCGAGGGAATAGGGAACGCCTTGCGCTGCGGCTGGCCAAGCGGCAGACCGTTCGGGCCGAATACCAGGCTGACGTTGTACAGCGGGCCATCTCCGGCGTGCAGTACCCCTTCTTCTACGCGCGGCTCGGGCAGCACGATGGAGCCAGCCACCAGGGTCACGCCGTAGCTCTCGGCCAGGCCGCCAAACAGGCTCTGGTAGTCGGCGGCCATCTGCTCGGCCTTCATGCGGAACAGCGCGTCGCTCAGGCGCTCTGCGCCCTGGGCCTGGAGCAAGGCCAAACCCAGATCCAGCGGATGGCTGAGGGCCAGCCAGAGCATGGCGTGTTGCAGATGGTTGGCGCTGAACACTTCGGGCTTCTCGCCGGCGGCTACCAGCCAGGTACCGATATGCTCGGGCAGAATCACTATGGTCTTGGCGTTGAGCAGACCGTTCTGGCGTGCCTGGTCGAGATAGGCGGACAGCTTGCGCTGCAGGTGCAGGACGCTGCGGTAGTCGGCGCCGAACAACTCGGGCTGGATGCCCAGCAGATTGCCGCGGCCCTGATCGTTGCCCAGGTTCAGGGCCAGATCACTGTGCAGGTCGCTCTGGTAATGGCTGGCGGGCCGCCACTGGGTCCAGGTGGCGTAGCCGGTGAGGGCGAAGACGAGAGCAAGTAGCAGGCCGCGACGGATCAGGCGTGACATGGCGGAATACGAGAGTGGATGATGCTGTCCAGATTAGGGTAAAGGTACCCGATTGCCCAGCGCTTCTGTTAGTTATGATCAGTAAGTTGTAATTTTCGATCATTGAGCCGGCTGGGCGAGCTATTTATCGTCTGGCGCAACAACGACCGTGCCCAACGAGGTGCGGCGACTTCCGTGACAAGTCCGATGCCGTGGAGATGATCATGAGCAACGCCTACCCGAACCTGCTGGCCCCGCTGGACCTGGGTTTCACCACCCTGAAGAACCGTACCCTGATGGGCTCCATGCACACCGGCCTGGAAGAAAAGCCCAATGGCTTCGAGCGCATGGCGGCCTACTTCGCCGAGCGTGCCCGTGGCGGTGTCGGTCTGATGGTCACCGGCGGCATCGGCCCGAACGAGGAAGGCGGTGTCTACTCCGGTGCGGCCAAGCTGACCACCGTGGAAGAGGCCGAGAAGCACAAGATCGTCACCCGCGCGGTGCACGAGGCCGGCGGCAAGATCGCCATGCAGATCCTGCATGCCGGTCGCTACGCCTACAGCCCGAAGCTGGTCGCGCCCAGCGCCATCCAGGCACCGATCAACCCGTTCAAGCCCAACGAGCTTGACGAGGAGGGCATCCAGAAGCAGATCAACGATTTCGTCAATTGCGCCAAGCTGGCCCAGCAGGCCGAGTACGACGGCGTCGAGGTGATGGGCTCGGAAGGCTATTTCATCAACCAGTTCCTGGTCGCCCACACCAACCACCGTACCGACCGCTGGGGCGGCAGCTACGAGAACCGCATGCGCCTGCCGGTGGAGATCGTCAGCCGCATTCGCGAGGCCGTGGGCCCGAACTTCATCATCATCTACCGCCTGTCCATGCTCGACCTGGTCGAGGGCGGCAGCACCTGGGACGAGATCGTGACCCTGGCCAAGGCCATCGAGAAGGCCGGCGCCACCATCATCAACACCGGCATCGGCTGGCACGAGGCGCGCATCCCGACCATCGCCACCAAGGTGCCGCGTGCGGCCTTCACCAAGGTCACCGCCAAGCTCAAGGGCGAAGTCAGTATCCCGCTGTGCACCACCAACCGCATCAACACACCGGAAGTGGCCGAGCAGGTACTGGCCGAAGGTGATGCCGACATGGTGTCCATGGCCCGTCCATTCCTCGCCGACCCGGACTTCGTCAACAAGGCCGCCGCCGGCCGTGCCGACGAGATCAACACCTGCATCGGCTGCAACCAGGCCTGCCTGGACCACACCTTCGGCGGCAAGCTGACCAGCTGCCTGGTCAACCCGCGCGCCTGCCACGAGACCGAGCTGAACTATATTCCGACCACCACGGTGAAGAAGATCGCCGTGGTCGGTGCCGGCCCGGCCGGCCTGTCCGCCGCCACCGTGGCCGCCGAGCGTGGCCACAGCGTGACCCTGTTCGACGCGGCCGGCGAAATCGGCGGCCAGTTCAACGTGGCCAAGCGCGTACCGGGCAAGGAAGAGTTCTACGAGACCCTGCGCTACTTCAAGAAGAAGCTGGAAACCACCGGTGTCGACTTGCGCCTGAACACCCGCGTGTCGGTCGACGACCTGGTCAAGGGTGGCTTCGACGAGATCATCCTGGCCACCGGCATCGTGCCGCGCACCCCGGCTATCGAAGGCATCGACAATGCCAAGGTGATCAGCTACCTGGACGCCATCCTGCAGCGCAAGCCGGTCGGCCAGAAGGTCGCAGTGATCGGCGCCGGCGGTATCGGCTTCGACGTGTCCGAGTTCATCACCCATGCCGGCGAGGCCACCAGCCAGAGCCGCGAGGCCTTCTGGAAGGAGTGGGGCATCGATACCGCGCTGGACGCCCGTGGCGGCATTGCCGGGATCAAGGCCCAGGTACACCCGGCGGCGCGCGAGGTGTTCCTGCTGCAGCGCAAGAAGTCCAAGGTCGGCGATGGCCTGGGCAAGACCACCGGCTGGATTCACCGCACGGGCCTGAAGAACAAGAACGTGCAGATGCTCAACTCGGTCGAGTACCTCAAGGTCGACGACGCCGGCCTGCACATCCGCATCGCCGAGGGCGAGCCGCAGGTGCTGCCGGTGGACACCGTTATCGTCTGCGCCGGACAGGACCCGCTGCGTGAGCTGCAGGAGGGCCTGGAGGCCGCCGGGCAGAAGGTGCACCTGATCGGCGGCGCCGATGTGGCCGCCGAGCTGGATGCCAAACGCGCGATCAACCAGGGCTCGCGCCTCGCCGCCGAGCTGTAAGTGAAACGCCCCGCCTAGCGCGGGGCGTTTTCTGTGTGGCCTATAACAACAAGGAAAAGCCCATGTCCTTCGACGCCCAATTGCATCCCGCCGCGGCCGCCAGCCTGCAGCGCTGGCACCAGTTCATTGCCGCTCATGACCTGAGTCAGTTGCCGGAGTTGCTGCACCCGCAGGCGGTATTCCGCTCGCCCATGGCGCACACCCCCTATCCGGGGGCACAGGTGGTCAACCTGATCCTCAATACTGTGCTCAAGGTATTCCAGGACTTCGCCTATCACCGTGAGCTGGCGACGGCAGACGGCCTCAACGTGGTGCTGGAGTTCAGCGCCAAGGTGGGCGGGCGTGAGCTCAAGGGCATCGACATGATCCGCTTCGATGAGGACGGCAAGATCGTCGAGTTCGAGGTGATGGTGCGCCCGATGAGTGGCCTGGCCGCTCTGGGCGAGGAAATGGGCCGGCGCCTGGCGCCCTTCCTGGCCGCTGCCAAGGCCTGATTCGCCCAACCGTGTCACAGTTTTATCCGCTTGCCGTTCCGTACTTGCCAAGGGTGCGAAACGGCTGCCAACCCAGTCACATTGCCCCTGTTGCTTTTTCCCCTAGACTTGCTCGAAACAAGGGATTGCGCCTGCCTGGCAGGTTGTGCGCCCGCGCGGGGCAACCCCGCAGCGTGCCGGTTGTGATCCTGATGGCCTGAGGGAAATTCATGAGCATGCAGAACAAAGCGCAGATGACCGAAGCCGTGCTGTTCTTTAACGAGCGCGGCATCTGCAAGCAGATGCTTTTCCCTGAGTTCGAGGCGTTGCTCGACAGCGTGGTGAACATGCCCGAGTTCGCCGACGAGCAGATGCGCCTGGTCTATGTCCTGATCAATCCGCGTCTGATGGTGCGAGCTGCGGTGTTCTTCTATCTCGATTTCGATGAGCGTGGCTCGGCTGACCCGGGTTGGAACCTGCCTCTGCGCCATCTGGCCGACAATGCCGGGCGTGGGCCGGATCTGGGGGCGGGGCCGATTCGTTTGGCCTGCCGCAGCCAGTGCCCGGTGTCCTGGCATCAGATGCACCTGTGGGATCCGAGCCTGGCGCCGGGCAAGAATGACCTGGCGCTGATTCGCGATCTTATAAAACGCAACAGTCTGGGCCTGCTGGTGGAAGAGGATGCACCCGTTGTGCTGCCTGAGCGCCTGCAGGTAGCCGATGAAGAAAAATGGAAAGCGCCCGACCCTGCACGTGAGGCTGCGGCCAAGCAGGCGGAGGAAAAAGAGCAGGAGCACCGCCTGAAAACGGCCCAGCTGATCAAGCAGCAGCGTCTGCGCATCAGCACTCTGGGCAAGCAATACGAAGAGGAGCTGGCTCGCACCAAGCTGGCTGCCGAAGAGGGTAAGCGCGCCCTGCAGGCGGAAATCCATGGCCTGCACCAGGCGCTGCGCCAGCAGGAGGAGCTCAATGCCAGCCTCAAGGCTGAGCTCAATGCCCAGGCCGACAGCGTGCAGAAGACCCGTGAAGAACTCTCCAGGCAGCTGCAGGAGCTGGAAAAGCATGGCCGCACCGAGGCCGATATCCTGCGCGCCCAGTTTGATGCCGAGTTACAGGCCAAGGTGGCCGCTGCCGTGGCCGAGTTCAAGGAGCAGGTGGCCATTCGCGATGTCGAGCTGGCCTACCGCGCTGAGCAGGAAGCCCAGCTGCAGCGTGAGCTGGAGCGCCTTGAGCAGGAGCGTGAGCGCCTCACTGCAGAGGATGGTGAACAGATCCTCGCGCGCCTGGCCAAGCTGGGCGTGGTGTTTGTCGTCTACCACCCTGGCGCTGGGCACCTGACCATCCCTTTGCAGGATATCGCGCGCTACCAGGACAACCCCATGAGTTATGCGGCGGCCAAATGCTTCGTTTCCGAGGAGCAATACCGGCAGTGGCTGGCTCACTACCAGCAGCCCACCTGTGAGGCCAGTCTGCCGTCCGGCGAGCGTTGTGCCATGCCTATCGATAGGGTCGAGACGCCCAGTCGCTTCGTGGTCGGCGAGTCCAACTGCTGCGCACGGCATCGGGCTGGAGCACGTCTGCGGACCGTGGGTTAACCATCTGCGCGCAGTGCAATCACGCCCGCTATGATGTGCGGCCCGTTGTTTGTTCAGCTATGGCCGCAATGCCTATTTCTCTTCCCGACTGGCAGCCTCGTGCACCTTTACAGCTTCTCTCATTGCCCTGGTTGACGCGGGCCGGTATCGAGCTGGCCGTACTGCGCCTGGACCTGCTCGACCCGCTGCTGTCCGGCAACAAATGGTTCAAGCTTACCGCGCATATCGAAGCCGCAGCAGCGCAGGGGGCCGAGGGCTTGATCAGCCTGGGTGGCGCACACTCCAATCATTTGCATGCGCTGGCCGCTGCCGGTCAGCGTTTTTCCTTCCCAACCGTTGGGCTACTGCGTGGCGAACCGCACGACACGCCGACGGTGCGTGATCTGCAGGCCTTCGGCATGCAGTTGCACTGGCTTGGCTACGGCGGTTACCGCGCACGGCAGCATGCCGGTTTCTGGACGCCCTGGCAGGCGCAGTATCCGCACCTTCTACCGGTAGCAGAAGGTGGTTTGGGGCTGGCGGCGGCATCGAGCTGCAGGGCGATAGTCAGCCAGGCGTGCGAGCAACTGGCCAACCTGGGCTGGGATGATTTCCACGGGTGGTGGCTGGCTGCTGGCACCGGCACCACGGCGGCAGGTATCGTGCTGGCCGAGGCCGGGAAGCGACTGGTGCATGTGGCCAGCGCCGTGCCTGCCAGCCATGGTGTGGGGCGGCAACTGGCTGTGTTGTTGCAGGCGGCAGGGCGCGCCGATGCGGGCTACCGCCTGTTCGATGCGAGTCGGGGGGGCTTCGGTCGGGTGGACGCCGCGCTGGCGCGTTTCATGGTGGATTGCGCGCAGTACGGGCAGTTGCCGCTTGATCCGCTGTATACCGGCAAGGCACTGCTGGCATTGCGCGATCATGTGGAGGCCGGTTACTTTGCTGCCGGTACCCGCCTGCTGTTTTTGCACAGCGGTGGGTTGCAGGGATGCCGGGCTATGGCGCCGCGTCTGCAGGCGCTCGTCGCCGGTTGAACCCACAAGAACAATGCAAGGACTGGTTGCGATGACCGAGCCGCTGAATCCTGAACAGCTGCGCAGTTTTACTCCGCTCAACGTGTTGTCCGAGCAGCAATGGAAAGAGTTGCGCAGCCAGTTGGTGCCGCAACCTCTTCTCGCGGGGCAGCTGTTGTTTCGCCAGGGCGACCAGGCCCGCACCACTTATTATCTGCTGTCCGGTGAGCTTTCGTTACGCGATGCAGCCGGTGGCGAGATACACCTGAGCGCCGGCAGCGAGGCCAGCTGCCATCCCGTATCACCGAGTCTGCCGCGCCTGCATGAAGCCCGTGCGCTGACGGATGTCAGCGTTCTGGCGCTGGATAGCGCAACGCTCAATCGCCTGCTGACCTGGCGCCTGTCTTACCAGGATCTGCTGCTCGACCTGCAGGCCAGTGGTGAGGACGTGGAGTGGCTGGAGCGGTTGCTGCAGAACCCCCTGTTCGCCAAGGTTCCGCCGACCAATGTACGGGCCATGCTCGAGCGTCTGAGTCCCATTGATCTGCCAGCGGGTAGCCGCGTGCTGGTCGAGGGCGAGGCAGGCGATTGCTGCTACTTCCTCAAAAGCGGCCGGGCCGAGGTGTTTCGTGGCGCCGACAATGGGCGCCAGGTATTGGCAGAGCTGGAAGTGGGCGCGTGTTTTGGCGAGGAGGCCCTGTTGTCCGACCAGCCACGCAATGCCACGGTGACGCTGATCGAAGAGGGGGTAGTGCTGCGCCTGGATCGCCAGGACTTCTTTGCCTTGCTCAAGGCGCCGGTGGTCGACGAAGTGTCGTTCGGCGAGGCCGCACGCCTGCTGTCGAACGGCGCCCAGTGGCTGGATGTGCGCCTGCAACCGGAGTACGAGCAGGCCCATGCCCAGCAGGCACTCAACATGCCGTTGCACCTGCTGCGATTGAAGACGCGTCTGCTGGATCAGGCGCGCACTTACCTGTGCTATTGCGACAGTGGCAAGCGCAGCGCCAGCGCCGTGTTTCTGCTGTCGCAGCTGGGTTTCTCCGCTTATGCCCTGCGCGATGGTCTGGATGCCTTGCCGCCCGTTCAACGTGGCGCTCTGCTGAGCGAGAGCGGTCCGGGTTACCTGGCCCGCTCTGGTGGGCGTACCGAACGCAGTCACTGAGACTGGCGCATGAGCGGAGCGTGCGGCCAGTGATCGTTGACCAGAAAGACTCGCTCGCGCTCGTACCAGTCACCGCTATCCCGCGGTTGCAACCTGACCAGTAGCTGAGCGGGCGCCCACTCATCCAGTTGCTGCCGCCACTGCATCAGCCGTTCAGTGGGCCAGCGTTGTTGTTCCTCGATGCGGGCTGGCGCCAGCCAGGTCTGGCGGGGCAGCGGCTGCCAATGGTTGTGCTGGGGTTCCAGTCGATGCCAGTCCGAGTGCCGCAGCCAGCGTCCGCGTAAGTGTTCGGCTGCGCTGACGGCTGGGCTGGCGCAGGGGATGTGGCAGGGATAGAAGAGATAGCCGCCAAGCCAACCGGCGGCCTTGGGGGCGCCATGACCCAGGTGTGCCAGGGTAGCCTGGCCCGCAGGGCTGCTGGAGAGTGGCAACTGATGATTACGCAGGTGGGACAGTTTCAGCCCCAGGCGATCTTCGCTGGCGGGCCCCAGCCAGTGTTCGGCATCTTCGCCCGCTTGCTCTGCGGGGCCCAGGTAGAGCTTGATCGCCAGCTCCAGATGATGGCAGCCCTCGGCATCGCGCAGCAGCAGATCCAGTTCGCCCAGGGTATGGCCGCCCTGACGTATCGGCAGGTTGGCGGCCAGCACCTCGATGTCCGGTGCTGCGTGCAGGGCAAATTGCCAGAGCCGCTCGTAATAACGGCCCAGGCGACTGGAGCCCTGAGCAAGGTATTGGCGTAGCGCAGTGCTGTCGTGTTCCTGCTGCCGTAGCCAGTCGGCCAGCTGTGGCGGCTCATGCCACCAGCGACTGGCCGCCAACGGGTGGCGCAGGGGCAGGGCGCCGTGGTTGAGCAGCCCGGGGGAGAGTAGCGTCCAGGCCAGGTCGCGGACGCAGGGCTGGCGCAGTTGATCGAGCAGGGTATCGAGGTTGTGCATGGGCCGAGCATAGTGCGCGCTGGTGCTGGGGCAATAGCCCGGTTTGCCGCTGCTGCGGCGTTTCGCCCATAATTCGGGCAATTCTCCCCCGTTGCAGAGCGCCCCATGGAGCAATTCCGCAATATCGGCGTCATCGGTCGCCTGGGCAGCGCCCAGGTGCTCGATACCATTCGCCGCCTGAAGACCTTCCTGCTCGAGCGCCACCTGCATGTGATTCTCGAAGACACCATTGCCGAAGTGTTGCCCGGCCATGGCCTACAGACCTGTTCGCGCAAGATTCTCGGAGAGGTCTGCGACCTGGTCATTGTCGTCGGTGGTGACGGCAGCATCCTCGGCGCTGCCCGAGCGCTTTGCCGCCACAAGATCCCGGTGCTGGGCATCAACCGTGGCAGCCTGGGCTTTCTCACCGACATTAAGCCAGACGAGCTGGAGGTCAAGGTCGCCGAGGTGCTGGAGGGGCGCTTCCTTGAAGAAAGCCGCTTCCTGCTGGAAACCGAAGTACGCCGCAATGGCGAAGCCATCGGCAAGGGTGATGCACTCAACGACGTGGTGCTGCACCCGGGCAAGTCGACCAAGATGATCGAGTTCGAGATCTATATCGACGGTCACTTCGTTAGCAGTCAGAAGGCCGACGGCCTGATCGTCGCCACGCCGACCGGCTCCACCGCCTATTCGCTGTCCGCCGGCGGACCGATCATGCATCCCAAGCTGGATGCCATCGTCATCGTGCCGATGTACCCGCATACCCTGTCCAGCCGACCGATCGTGGTCGATGGCAACAGCGAGCTGAAGATAGTCGTCGCCCACGACCTGCCGGTTTACCCGCTGGTGTCCTGCGACGGGCAGAACCACTTCACCTGCGCACCCGGCGACACCATCACGGTGGCCAAGAAACCGCAGAAGCTGCGCCTGATCCATCCGCTGGATCACAACTACTACGAGGCCTGCCGTACCAAGCTTGGCTGGAGCAGCCGACTCGGCGGGCACGACTGACATGCTGCTCGATCCCGCCCGCGGTTACGATCTGATCGGCGACATTCATGGTTGCGCCCGCAGCCTGGAGCGTCTGCTGGAACAGATGGGCTATCACCGGCAGGGTGGGGTCTGGCGTCATCCGCAGCGCATGGCGCTGTTTCTCGGCGACATCATCGACCGCGGCCCTCGGGTGCGCGAGGCCTTGCATCTGGTGCACGACATGGTTGAGGCCGGCCAGGCGCTGTGCATCATGGGCAACCATGAATACAACGCGCTGGGCTGGTACCTCGAGGCCCCGCCTGGCAGTGGCCGCCAGTTTGTGCGCGAGCACACGCCGCGCCATGAGCGCCTGTTGCAGCAGACCTTCCAGCAGTTCGAGCAGCACCCTGGCGACTGGCATGACTTTCTTGGCTGGTTCCAGCAGTTACCGCTGTTCATTGATGCCGGGCATTTCCGCCTGGTGCATGCCTGCTGGGACAGCGAACTGATCGAGCCGCTGCGCCAGCGTTTTGCCGATGGCCGGGTTGATCGCGATTTCGTCACGGCCTCGGCGGTGCCCGGCAGCTTTGCCAACCGGGTCTTCGAGCGCTTGCTGCGCGGAACCGACATGCGTCTGCCGCTGGGCCTGACCCTGACCAGCGAAGAGGGTTATCCGCGGGCGCATTTCCGCACCAAGTTCTGGGAAGAAGACCCGCAGACCTACGGCGATGTGGTGTTCCAGCCGGAAGCCTTGCCTGACGAAGCGGCGCGCCTGCCCCTGCCCGATGGGGAGAAGAATCGCCTGCTGCAGTACGGTGCCGATGAGCCGATGCTGTTCGTCGGCCACTACTGGCGGCGCGGAGAGCCTGCGCCTATCCGTGCCAACCTGGCCTGCCTGGACTACAGCGCGGTGATGTACGGCAAGCTGGTGGCTTATCGGCTGGATAACGAGACACGAATCGATCCTGACAAGTTCGTCTGGGTCGTGGTGGAGCGCCCGGAGGCCCCGCAATGAGCACCATTGAGGCGCTGCGCCGCCCCTTGCAGGAAGATCTCAGCGGTTTCGTCGCCCTGCTGCGCCGCCTGCAGGTACCGCACCGGGTCAGTGAGGAGCGTGATGCCCAGGTGCTCTGGGTGCCCGTCGAGGCACTGGCGGTGCAGGTGCGTGAGTTGTATCTGCGCTATCCGCAAGGCGCCGGGGAGGACGCTGTGCCAAACCCCGCCCGGCCCTCGCGGCCGGGCTTCATCGCCCAGTTGCGCGCCAGCTGGATGACCAGTGCGATGCTGCTGCTGACGCTGCTGGTGGCGACGTTCACCCTGCTTGGCGACAGCTTTGCGGCCCTGCGCTGGCTGACCTTTCAGGATTTCCACATTCAGGGCGAGTACCTGTATTTCCAGCCCTGGCTGGCCAGCCTGGAGGCCGGGCAGTGGTGGCGCCTGGTGTCGCCGATGTTCATTCACTTCGGCATCCTGCACCTGGCCATGAACAGCCTGTGGTACTGGGAGCTGGGGCGGCGCATCGAGGCGCGGCATGGCGCCTTCACCCTGCTCAGCCTGAGCCTGCTGTTCGGCCTGTTGTCCAACCTGGCGCAGTTCTGGTTTGGCGGGCCCTCGTTGTTCGGCGGCCTGTCCGGTGTGCTCTACGGTCTGCTCGGTTACTGCTGGATCTTCCAGTTGCTGGCGCCGACCCCGGCCTACCAATTACCGCGCGGCGTGCTGGCGATGATGCTGATCTGGCTGCTGGTGTGCCTGAGCGGGGTGATCGATACCCTGGGCTTCGGCTCCATCGCCAACGCGGCGCACGTCGGTGGCTTGGTCGCCGGTTGCGCCGCGGGTCTCGTCGGCGGTGCGCTGGCGCGTCTGCGCCGGTAAACTTGCCGGTCTGTTTAGCTTTCCGTTGCCGGAGCCCGCGATGTCGTCTTTTGCCGAAATGATCGAGAACATCACCCCCGAGATCTACCAGAGCCTCAAGCTGGCGGTGGAAATCGGCAAGTGGCCGGACGGCCGCAAGCTCACCCAGGAGCAGAAAGAGCTGTCGCTGCAGGCCATGATCGCCTGGGAAATCCAGAACCTGCCGGAGGAAGAGCGCACCGGCTACATGGGCCCGCAGGAGTGCCAGTCGCACGCCGAGCCGATCCCCAACATCCTGTTCAAGTCCAACGACACCCTGCACTGATGACTCAGGCCATGAACGAGCTGGGCCGTGGTGCGCTAAGCAAGATGACCATACGCCTGGGCGAGACGGCGCAGTACGCCTTCCGTCTGGATGAGACCGAAGTACCGGTCAACCCGTTGCTGGGCAAGCAGGTGCGCCTGGAATTTCTCGGTGCCATCCACTGCAGCCATTGCGGGCGCAAGACCAAGAAGAGCTTCGCCCAGGGCTACTGCTACCCCTGTTTCACCAAGCTGGCGCAGTGCGACAGCTGCATCATGAGCCCGGAGCGCTGCCACTACGACGCCGGTACCTGCCGCGAACCGAGCTGGGGTGAGCAGTTCTGCATGACCGATCATGTGGTCTATCTGGCCAACTCCTCGGGGATCAAGGTCGGCATCACCCGCGCCAGCCAGATTCCCACCCGCTGGCTGGACCAGGGCGCCAGCCAGGCGCTACCGATCTTCCGCGTCGCCACGCGCCAGCAGTCCGGCTTCGTCGAAGACCTGCTGCGCACCCAGGTGGCGGACAAGACCAACTGGCGCGCGCTGCTCAAGGGCGACGCCGTACCGCTGAATCTGCCGGCGATTCGCGATGAGCTGCTGGCCAGCTGCGCTGAGGGTATCGAAGCGCTGCAGCAGCGCTTCGGCCTGCAGGCGATCCAGCCGGTCAGCAATGCCGAGGTGCTGGAGATCCGCTATCCGGTCGAGGCCTATCCGACCAAGGTCGCCAGCCACGATCTGGAGAAGACCTCGGTGGTGGAGGGTATTCTCAAGGGCATCAAGGGCCAGTACCTGATCCTCGACACTGGCGTGATCAATCTGCGCAAATACACGGCCTACCAGGTCGCCGTACATTCCGAATAAGGGGCCACAAGCCATGCGTACCGAACAGCCGAAGATGATCTACCTCAAGGACTATCAGGTGCCCGACTACCTGATCGACGAGACCCACCTGACCTTCGAACTGTTCGAGGACCACACCCTGGTGCATGCCCAGCTGGTGATGCGCCGCAACCCCGAAGCCGGCGCTGGTCTTCCGCCACTGGTGCTGGATGGCCAGGAACTGGAGCTGCTGGAGCTGAAGCTGGACGACCGTGTGCTTTCCGCCGGCGACTACCAGCTGAGCGACAGTCACCTGACCCTGCAGCCGACGCAGGAACACTTCGTCATCGACAGCAGCGTGCGCATCCACCCGGAGAGCAACACCGCGCTGGAAGGCCTGTACAAGTCCAGCGGCATGTTCTGCACCCAGTGCGAGGCCGAGGGCTTCCGCAAGATCACCTACTACCTCGATCGCCCGGACGTGATGAGCACCTTCACCACCACGCTCAGCGCCGAGCAGCATCGCTATCCGGTGCTGCTGTCCAACGGCAACCCAGTCGCCAGCGGCAGTGAGGAGGGCGGCCGCCATTGGGCGACCTGGGAAGACCCATTCAAGAAGCCGGCCTACCTGTTCGCCCTGGTCGCCGGCGACCTCTGGTGCGTGGAAGACACTTTCACCACCATGAGCGCGCGCGAAGTCACCCTGCGCATCTACGTCGAGCCGGAGAACATCGACAAGGTGCAGCACGCCATGACCAGCCTGAAGAAGTCGATGAAGTGGGACGAGGAGGTGTACGGGCGCGAGTATGACCTGGACATTTTCATGATCGTCGCGGTCAACGACTTCAACATGGGCGCCATGGAGAACAAGGGCCTCAACATCTTCAACTCCAGCTGCGTGCTGGCCAAGGCCGAGACCGCCACCGACGCCGCGCACCAGCGCGTCGAGGCCGTGGTGGCCCACGAATACTTCCACAACTGGTCGGGCAACCGCGTGACCTGCCGCGACTGGTTCCAGCTGTCGCTCAAGGAAGGCTTCACCGTATTCCGCGACGCCGAGTTCAGCGCCGACATGAATTCGCGCACGGTCAAGCGCATCGAGGACGTGGCCTACCTGCGTACCCACCAGTTCGCCGAAGATGCCGGCCCGATGGCCCATCCTGTGCGCCCCGATGCCTTCATGGAAATTTCCAACTTCTACACCCTGACCGTGTACGAGAAGGGCTCGGAAGTGCTGCGCATGATCCACACCCTGCTCGGCGCGGAGACCTTCCGCAAGGGCTCGGACCTGTACTTCGAGCGCCATGACGGCCAGGCGGTGACCTGCGACGACTTCGTCAAGGCCATGGAAGATGCCAGCGGCCAGGACCTGACCCAGTTCAAGCGCTGGTACACCCAGGCCGGCACGCCGCGCCTGGAGGTCAGCGAAAGCTACGATGCGGCGGCCAATACCTACCGCCTGCAGCTGCGCCAGAGCTGCCCGGCCACACCGGGTCAGGCCGAGAAACTGCCTTTCGTCATCCCGCTGGAATTGGCGCTGCTCGATGCCCAGGGCCGCGAACTGCCGCTGCAGCTGGTTGGCGAAGACAAGCCGGTCGGCACCAGCCGTGTGCTGCAGGTGACCCAGGCCGAACAGGCGTTTACCTTCGTCAATCTCGAAGCCAAGCCGCTGCCTTCGTTGCTGCGCGGCTTCAGTGCACCGGTCAAGCTGAGCTTCCCCTACAGCCGCGACCAGCTGATGTTCCTCATGCAGCACGATTCCGACGGCTTCAATCGCTGGGAGGCTGGGCAGCAGTTGTCCGTGCAGGTGCTGCAGGAGCTGATCGGCCAGCAACAGCGCGGCGAGCAACTGGTACTGGATCAGCGTCTGATCGAGGCGTTCCGTACTCTGTTGCTGGACGAGTCGCTGGACCAGGCGATGGTCGCCGAGATGCTGTCGTTGCCAGGGGAGGGCTACCTCACCGAGATCGCCGAAGTGGCCGATGTCGACGCCATCCACGCCGCCCGCGAGTTTGCCCGTGCCGAATTGGCCAGCGCGCTGTTCGAGCCGCTGTGGGCACGCTACCAGGCTAACCGCGAGGTCTCGCGCAACACGCCCTATGTGGCCGAGTCTGTCCACTTCGCTCGCCGCAGCCTGCAGAACATCGCGCTGTCCTACCTGATGCTCACCGGCAAGCCGGAAGTGCTGGCGGCGACCCTGGAACAGTACGAAGTCTGCGACAACATGACCGAGCGCCTGACCGCCCTGGCCGTGCTGGTCAATTCCCCGTTCGAGGCGGAGAAGGCCGAGGCGCTCAAGGCTTTTGCTGAGCACTTCAAGGACAATGCGCTGGTCATGGATCAGTGGTTCAGCGTGCAGGCCGCCAGCACCCTGCCGGGGGGGCTGGAGCGCGTGAAGGCGCTGATGCAGCACCCGGCCTTCACCCTGAAGAACCCGAACAAGGTGCGTGCGCTGATCGGTGCCTTCGCCGGGCAGAACCTGGTCAACTTCCATGCTCTGGACGGCAGTGGCTATCGCTTCCTGGCCGACCAAGTGATTACCCTCAATGCGCTCAACCCGCAAATCGCCTCGCGCCTGCTGGCACCGCTGACCCGCTGGCGCAAGTACGGTGAGCAGCGTCAGGCGCTGATGCGCGGCGAGCTGGAACGCATCCTGGCCAGCGGCGAGCTGTCCAGCGATGTGTTCGAGGTGGTCAGCAAGAGCCTGGCCTGATCAGGGCATCGGCGTTACCAAGCAAGCGCTCGGTAACGCCGTTTGTTACTCCTTGTTTCCTTTCTGCCTGGTCAGTTTGTCCCGTCAGCGGAAAGCCCCGTGGCAGAGGCATTTCGTTCCTTTTTGCAGGGTGTTTCTCAAGGTTAAGGCGCGCCATCGGGGAGACAAATTGGGACATCGGGGCGGCAATCTTTCGCTTTGGCTGGATAGCTCAAGGAATTCTTAAAAAGTTCCCTCTTGGTATCGTTTTTGTATAGGTCGTGACGGCTTGTTTGCTCTCTTCGAGCAGCCTGCCCACAACAAGAACAAATACATACCGGAGGCCTTTCCTTGCTCAAGTCGCCCCTTCGCCTCGCGCCTGCGCGTGCAGGCTTCGCCCTGGTTGGGCTCCTTCCCTTGCTGTGTTCCATGCCGGCGGCAGCAGCTGAGTTCAGCTTTCTCGACAATGAAGTGACAGGCTCACTGGATACAACGCTTTCCTATGGCCAGTTATGGCGCGTGGAGAAAGCGGAAAAGGTGGGTGACGACGTCAACACCAACGACGGTAACCGCAACTTCGATACCGGCCTGGTTTCCGAGGTGTTCAAGGTAACCTCGGAGCTGGAAGCCAATTACAAGAACTATGGTCTGTTCTTGCGTGGCAGTGCCTTCTATGACACTCAGATCATGGATAAGCGCAACGACAACGACGATTTCCGGCCGACCCAGAATTACCCGGACGACAACAGTTTTACCGACGAGACCCGGCACAAGGCCGGACGTGATGCGCAAATACTCGATGCCTACCTTTACGGCAACTGGGATGTCGGCAACATGCCGGTGACGGCCAAACTCGGCAGTCAGGTATTCAACTGGGGTGAGGCGTTGTTCGCGCGGGGTGGAGTGAACACCAGTAACCCGGTCGATGCGGCGCGCTTCCGTTTGCCGGGCGCTGAGATCAAGGAAGTGCTGGTGCCGGTCGAGGCCTTCAACGTCAACCTGGGGCTGACTGACAACCTGTCCATGGAGGCCTACTACCAGTGGAACTGGAAGGAGACCGCCATCGACCCGGTGGGCACCTATTTCTCGCCGACCGATCTGTTCGCCGATGGCGGCAATACGGCCTATACCAGCGAAGCCGATCTGGCGCCCCTATTCCCCTTCTATCAGCTCTTCGAGGGTGTTGGTGGCCTGGGCCAGGGGCCATTTGGGCCTAACGCGTATCTGGATGCCAGTACGGGTACCTTCAAGGTGGCCAATATTGGCAGCGACCTCAATGCCAAGGACGATGGCCAGTTCGGTGTGGCGTTCCGCTATATCGCCGAGGAGCTTAACCAGACCGAGTTCGGCTTTTACTTCATCAATTACCACACCAAGGAGCCGCAGGTAGCGGTTGATCTGACGGACTATCAGGGCGTCGATTACTCGGCCATCGAGTCGGCGCTCGGGTCCTTCTCGCAGTATGCCTCCGCAATGGCGACCATCGATGCGGCCAGCAATGCCGTGGCCAGGCGCGCCTATGTCGAAGATGTCCGTGTCTATGGTTTGAGCTTCAACACCACGGTCGGCGAGGCTTCTGTCTTCGGTGAACTGTCCTATCGCCCCAATTTGCCGATTGGCATCAGTGCCACCGATGACCTGCTTGGCGATCTGCTGGGACAGGGTATCTACGGGCTGAGCGATATCTTCGATTCCGCTGTCCCGGCCGACCAGGCCTGTGCCGATGTGGCCGGCAAGCAGCTCTGTCGTGGTTCGCTGTTCTATAACTACGAGCGGGTTGAAGCCTTCAATACTTCGCTGGGCACCATCTACAACTTTGGTCCTTCGTTCGGTTTCGACTCGCTGTTTGGTGTTGCCGAGCTGGCTTCCGAGCATGTGCGTGGCTCCAGCCTGGAGTACACCGCCTATGACGGCTCCAAGCGCGTTTTCGTCGGGGGGCCGGACACGCCTTACACTTCGGGTGGTGACGACGACCAGATTGACCGCGACGCCTACGGCTACACCCTGGTCATGTCGGGTACCTGGAACGATGTGTTCGCCGGGGTCGCGCTCTCGCCATACGCGGTCTTCAAGCACGACTTCGAGGGCAACTCGCATCGCACCGGCAACTTCATCGAGGGCAGCAAGGCCTATACCCTGGGTATCACGGCCACTTACCTGAACAGCCTCGAAGCCGAGCTGCAGTACACCGAGTTCTACGGTGGCGGCGGGAACAACGGTACGCGCGATCGCGACAATATCGGCCTCAACGTCAAGTACTCATTCTGAATCCATCGCTACGGCCGGGGCGCTGAGCCTCCGGCTGTCGAGACCTAGGAGATGCACCATGTTTATCTCGCGCTCGCTGATTGCTGCGGCAGTCGCCATCGCCTGCACCGCAGGCAGTGCTATGGCGGCGGTATCGCCGCAAGAGGCCGCCAAACTCGGACAAACCTTGACGCCCTATGGTGCGGAAAAGGCCGGTAACGCCGACGGCACCATTCCCGAGTGGACGGGTGGTATCACTCAGCCGCCGGCGGGATACAAGGGCAGTGGTCAGCATCACATCGACCCGTTTCCGGATGACAAGCCTCTGTTCACTATCACCAGAGCCAATCTGGAGCAGTATCAGGACAAGCTGAGCGCCGGTCAGATCGCCCTGCTCAAGTCCTATCCCGAGACCTACCAGATCCCGGTCTACCAGAGCCGCCGCACGGGTTCTGCACCGCAATGGGTTTATGACAACACCATCAAGAACGCCACAACGGCCAAGCTGGTCGAGGGGGGCAACGGTTTCGTCGATGCCTACGGCGGCATTCCCTTCCCGATTCCGCAGAGCGGTGTCGAGGCGCTGTGGAACCACATCGTGCGTTACCGCGGCAGCTATATCACCCGGCGTTCGGCAGAGGTGGCGGTGCAGCGCAACGGCGCCTATTCCCCCGTGGTGTCGGAAGTCGAGGCGCTGTTCCGCTACTACGATCCCAAGGGTAGCTACGCCGACCTGAACAATATCCTGTTCTACTACCTGAACTTCACCAAGAGCCCGGCACGTCTGGCCGGTGATGCCGCGCTGGTCCACGAGACCCTCGATCAGGTGAAGGAGGCCCGCCAGGCCTGGGGCTACGCCGCCGGTCAGCGCCGGGTGCGCCGGGCGCCCAACCTGGCCTACGACACGCCAATCGGCGCTTCCGAAGGTCTACGAACTGCCGATGACACCGACATGTTCAACGGCGCGCCGGATCGCTACGACTGGAAGCTGTTGGGCAAGAAGGAGATGTATATCCCCTACAACAACTACCGCCTTGCCGCGCAAGGGGTGAAGTACAAAGACGTACTGCAGGTCGGCCATATCAATCCGCAACTGACCCGCAACGAGTTGCACAGGGTCTGGGTAGTGGAAGGTACGCTCAAGCCGGGTGTGCGGCACGTCTATGCCAAACGCACCCTGTTTCTCGATGAGGACAGCTGGCAGGCGGCCGTGATGGATCAGTACGACAGTCGCGGTGAGCTGTGGCGTGTGTCGATTGCCTACCTCAAGAACTATTACGACCTGCCCACCACCTGGTCGGCCATGGAGGCTTTCCACGACCTGCAGAGCCGTCGCTACCATGTGCAGAACCTGGACAGCGAGGAATCGTCCACCGCCAACTTCAGCAAGCCGATCCCGGCGGAAAGCGAGTTCACCCCCTCGGCGTTGCGTCGGCGTGGTACGCGTTAAAGCTTGGTGATACCCCGCAAGCCGCTGCCAGTCAGCGGCTTGCGGCTTTCTGGGGGAAGGGCAAAGTTAGGTAACTCGTCCTTAACAAAACATAACGTCACGCCGATTGTCAGGTTTTTCCAAAGCCGTATAGCATGGCTCGGCCTGAAAAGAGGCCAATGAACCCACCTATAAGAATAAAGGGGGAAATATATGCGTGAGCCCGTCATGCGGCGCACCCGCCCCGGTTGCCCAACTACTGCGGCACCGGCCCGTCACCTATCGCCGCTGGCGAAAGCGCTGTCCCTGATCAGCGTCTGTTCCTTCCTGGCTCTGACTGCTCCCCTGTCTGTGCAGGCTGCGGATGCCGCCAGTGTTCTCTCCATCGAGTCGCCCAAGGCTGTTACCAGCCTGCTGCTGGACATTGCCCATGCCGGCAAGCGTCTGGTTGCCGTGGGCGATCGCGGTCACATCCTGTTTTCCGAGGATTCCGGCAAAAACTGGGTACAGGCGCGGGTGCCGACTCGTCAGCTGCTGACGGCGCTGTATTTTGTCGATGAACAGCACGGCTGGGCCGTAGGCCACGATGCGCAGATCCTTGCCACCGATGACGGCGGCGCCAACTGGGAACTGCAGTACGAGGACCTGGAGCGTGAAGCGCCGCTGCTCGATATCTGGTTCCGCGATGCCAGCAACGGCTTTGCGGTCGGCGCCTATGGCGCTTTGCTGGAAACCAGTGATGGCGGCAAGAGCTGGGACGATGTCAGTGACCGGCTCGACAACGAGGATGGTTATCACCTCAATGGCATCACTGCGGTGAAGGACGCCGGCCTGTTCGTCGTTGGCGAGGCGGGCACCATGTTCCGCTCCGCGGACTGGGGGCAGACCTGGGAAAAAGTCCAGGGCCCATACGAGGGCACTCTGTTCGGTGCCCAGGGCACGGCCAGCAGCAACACCCTGTTGGTGTTCGGGCTGCGTGGCAACCTCTATCGCTCCAGCGATTTTGGTAGCACTTGGCAAGAAATTCCGCTGATTGCCGACAGTGGCCGACTGGAGTTCGGTCTGGCCGGCGCTAGCCTGCTGAAGAATGGTGATCTGGTCGTCGTTGGCCATGGCGGCAGCGTGCTGACCAGCAAAGACTCCGGACGCAGCTTTACCGTGATCAACCGTTCGGATCGTGCATCGTTGGCTTCGGTGACCGCCGATGCCGCTGGCAACCTGATCCTGGTGGGCCAGGGTGGCGTGCGTATCGCATCTCCGACTGGCGAAGAGCCAGGCCAAAAACAATAAGCCGGGGCGTATGAGCATATGAGTTCCATGAGTAGCCATCACCAGGACAAGGCGACCTTCCTCGAGCGCCTGATCTTCAACAACCGCCCGATCGTGATCGCGCTGTGCGCGCTGATTACCCTCCTGCTGCTGTGGCAGGCATCGCACATTCGTCCTTCGACCAGCTTCGAGAAGATGATCCCGCTGGAGCATCCGTTCATTCAAAAGATGATCGAGCACCGCAACGATCTGGCCAACCTGGGCAACACCGTGCGAATTTCGGTGGAAGCCAAGAACGGCGACATCTTCGACAAGGACTACATGGAGACGCTCAAGCAGATCCATGACGAAGTGTTCTACATTCCCGGCGTTGATCGCTCCGGCCTGAAGTCGTTGTGGAGTCCGAGCGTGCGCTGGACGGAAGTGACCGAAGAGGGCTTCGACGGTGGCGAGGTGATCCCGCAGACCTATGACGGCTCCGACGAGAGCCTGCAGGAGTTGCGCAACAACGTCCTCAAGTCCGGTCAGGTCGGCCGTCTGGTCGCCAACAACTTCAAATCCAGCATCGTCGACGTGCCGCTGCTCGAGCAGTACCCGGACCCGAACGACCAGAGCAAGCTGGTCAAGCTGGACTACCGCCAGTTCTCCCATGAACTGGAAGAAAAGATCCGCGAGAAGTACCAGGCGCAGAACCCCAATGTGCAGGTGCACATCGTCGGTTTCGCCAAGAAGGTCGGTGACCTGATCGATGGTCTGATCATGGTGGTGATGTTCTTCGGCGTTGCTCTGGCCATTACCCTGGTGCTGCTGTACTGGTTCAGCTGGTGCATCCGCTCGACCATCTCGGTGGTGTCCACCACGCTGATCGCGGTGGTCTGGCAGCTCGGCCTGATGAACCTGGCTGGCTTTGGACTCGATCCGTACTCCATGCTGGTACCGTTCCTGATCTTCGCCATCGGTATTTCCCATGGCGTGCAGAAGATCAACGGTATCGCCCTGCAGTCCAGCGATGCCGATAACGCCCTGACCGCAGCCCGTCGCACCTTCCGCCAGCTGTTCCTGCCCGGCATGATTGCCATCCTGGTGGACGCCGTGGGCTTCATCACGCTGTTGATCATCGATATTGGCGTGATCCGTGAGCTGGCCATCGGTGCCTCCATCGGTGTCGGTGTGATCGTGTTTACCAACCTGATTCTGCTGCCGGTGGCCATTTCCTACATCGGTATCAGCAAGAAGGCGATCGAGCGCAGCAAGCGCGAGGCTAACCGTGATCAGCCGTTCTGGCGCGCATTGTCCAATTTTGCGCACCCGGTAGTGGCGCCGATCTCCGTGGTCATCGCCCTCTCTGCTGGCGTTGCTGGCTTCTGGTACCAGAAAGCCAACCTGCAGGTGGGTGACCTCGATCAGGGGGCGCCGGAGCTGCGTCCGGATTCGCGCTACAACAAGGACAATGACTTCATCATCAACAACTACTCGACCAGTTCCGACGTATTGGTGGTAATGGTCAAGACGGCGAATGAGGGTTGCTCGACCTACGAAGCTCTCGCGCCGATGGATGAGTTGATGTGGCGCCTGGAAAACACCGAAGGTGTGCAGTCGGCCATTTCCATGGTCAGCGTGTCCAAGCAGGTGATCAAGGGGATGAACGAGGGCAGCCTCAAGTGGGAAACCCTGTCGCGCAACCCGGACATCCTCAACAACTCCATCGCCCGTGCCGACGGTCTGTACAACGCCGACTGCTCGCTGGCCCCGGTGCTGGTGTTCCTCAACGATCACAAGGCCGCGACGCTCAAGCGCGCTGTCGGTGTGGTGGAAGAGTTCGCCAAGGAGAACAACAACGACAACCTGCAGTTCATGCTCGCTGCCGGTAATGCGGGTATCGAGGCGGCTACCAACGAGGTGATTGCCACCTCCGAGCTGAAGATCCTGATCCTGGTGTATATCTGCGTCGCAGTCATGTGCCTGCTCACCTTCCGCTCCTTCGGCGCCATGCTGTGCATCATCCTGCCGCTGATTCTCACCTCCATCCTGGGTAACGCCCTGATGGCCTGGCTGGGCATCGGCGTGAAGGTGGCAACCCTGCCGGTGATTGCGTTGGGTGTGGGTATCGGTGTCGACTACGGCATCTATATCTACAGCCGTCTGGAGACCTTCCTGCGCGCTGGCATGCCGCTGCAGGAGGCCTACTACCAGACCCTGCGTTCCACCGGTAAGGCGGTACTGTTCACTGGTCTGTGCCTGGCCATCGGCGTGGTCACCTGGATCTTCTCGGCGATCAAGTTCCAGGCCGACATGGGTCTGATGCTGACCTTCATGCTGCTGTGGAACATGTTCGGTGCCCTGTGGCTGCTGCCAGCCCTGGCGCGCTTCCTGATCAAGCCGGAGAAACTGGCCGGCAAGAAGGGCGGTTCGCTGTTCGCGCACTGATAGTTGATGCGCTACTGCAAAGGGCTCCTTCGGGAGCCCTTTTTCATGGCCTGCTGTTTGTTATCGAGTTTCTCCATGGCCAGGGGCGGTAGCTTTCGCCGCCAACGATCCATGTGATTGCAGCAGAGAATCCTGTCGCGTGTGGTTTGACGAGCAGGCCGAGGAGGTCGCCGTCTTCTGCAGCGAAACGCGCATCAGGTGCCTAGGCAGTTCTGGGGCTGTATGCCAGCCCTTTGCGGCGTCGGATGGTCGGCCTGTATTGCAGGTGATGCGTGGGGAGACCGAGCATACGAGGGACAACTGGGTGAGGGGGCTGCTTGAGGGATCGCGATGGCCTGTCCGGGCAGGTAGTGTCCGAGGTGCTGCTCGCCGAGGATTGGTCGGCGGTGTAGTGGGCGATCCAGACAATGCTGCAGATGAGGAAACTCACTATCGTCGCCTTGTGGCGGGCCGTCGTCGGTGAATCGCAGACATGAAAAAGCCGCCTTGCGGCGGCTTTTTTCGTTGCGGCTCGAATTACATGTTGGGGTAGTTCGGGCCGCCGGTGCCTTCCGGAGCCACCCAGGTGATGTTCTGGGACGGATCCTTGATGTCGCAGGTCTTGCAGTGTACGCAGTTCTGCGCGTTGATCTGGAAGCGCTTTTCGCCGTCTTCCTGAGTCACTACTTCGTACACGCCGGCCGGGCAGTAGCGCTGTGCCGGCTCATCGAACTTCGGCAGGTTGACGGACAGCGGAATGCTGGCGTCGGTCAGCTTCAGGTGGCAGGGCTGCTCTTCCTCGTGGTTGGTGTTGGAGAGGAACACCGAGGAGAGTTTGTCGAAGCTCAGCTTGCCGTCCGGCTTCGGGTATTCGATGCGCTGGCACTCGGCCGCCGGCTTGAGGCAGGCGTAGTCCGGCTTGTTGTCGTGCAGGGTAACCGGGATCTTGCCACCGAAGATATTCTGGTCGACGAAGTTGAATGCACCGCCGGCGATGGCGCCGAACTTGTGGATAGCCGCGCCGAAGTTACGGCTACGGAACAGCTCGTCGTACAGCCAGCTGGCTTTGAAGCCATCGACATAACCGTTGAGCAGATCGCCGCCCTGGCCATCGGCTAGCAGTACCTCGGCGACGGCGTCGGCGGCCAGCATGCCGGACTTCATGGCGGTGTGGCTGCCCTTGATCTTGGCGAAGTTCAGGGTGCCCAGGTCACAGCCGATCAGTGCACCGCCCGGGAAGACCATCTTCGGCAGCGAGTTCAGACCGCCCTTGCAGATCGCGCGTGCACCATAGGCCACACGCTTGCCGCCTTCCAGATACTGGGCGATCACCGGGTGATGCTTGTAGCGCTGGAACTCATCGAACGGCGACAGGTACGGGTTGCTGTAGGACAGGTCGACGATCAGGCCGACCACCACCTGGTTGTTTTCCAGGTGATAGAGGAAGGAGCCGCCCGGGTTCTCGTCGGACAGCGGCCAGCCAGCGGTATGTACTACCAGGCCTTGTTCGTGCTTGGCCGGGTCGATGTCCCAGATTTCCTTGATGCCGATGCCGTAGTGCTGGGCGTCGGCCTCGGAGTCGAGGTTGAACTTCTTGATCAGCTGCTTGCCGATGTGGCCGCGGCAGCCTTCGGCGAACAGGGTGTACTTGCCGCGCAATTCCATGCCCGGGGTGTAGTAGCCTTCCTTCGGCTGGCCTTCACGGTCTACACCGAGGTCGCCGGTGATGATGCCGCGTACCACGCCGTTCTCGTCGATCAGCGCTTCCTGGGCGGCGAAGCCCGGGTAGATCTCGACACCCAGGTTCTCGGCCTGTTGAGCCAGCCAGCGGCACAGGTTGCCGAGGGAGATGATGTAGTTGCCCTCGTTGTGCATAGTTTTCGGCACAAAGAAGTTCGGGACCTTGGCGGCTTTTTCGGCGTTCTTCAGCAGGTAGATGTCGTCGCGTTTGACTTCGGTGTTCAGCGGGGCGCCCAGTTCCTTCCAGTCGGGGAACAGTTCGTTCAGGGCGCGCGGCTCGAAGACCGCACCGGAGAGGATGTGGGCGCCGACTTCGGAACCTTTCTCGACCACGCAGACGCTGATCTCTTTGCCGGCTTCGGCGGCCTTCTGCTTCAGTCGGCAGGCGGCGGACAGACCGGAGGGGCCGGCGCCGACGATGACGACGTCGAATTCCATAAATTCGCGTTCCACAGAGAATCTCCTACTCAAGGCTTCTTCGGTGTATTGATTTTGGCTATGGCTAGGCTTTCTGTGGCCTGCGCGCTGGGCATTATATATACAGGCCTTTGCACGTCCAATACAAACGTTCGTTTGAATTTTGTCAAAGCCCTATAGCGCAAGGCTTGGCGCCCGATAAATGGGGGTTATTCGTGTTGACCGAAAAGGGCGTTACGGTCAAGATACGGTCGGTTTTGCGCTCGCCGTATGAGCAAATTGTCGGTTCCGGCCGATCTGCATCACCGGCCAGGCTCGCCTTGGCGACATTACAAATTCACCGGAGAGTAACGAGGAATCCATGAAGGTTCTTGTAGCTGTCAAACGAGTGGTCGACTACAACGTCAAGGTTCGCGTCAAAGCGGACAACTCCGGCGTCGACCTCGCCAACGTCAAGATGTCGATGAACCCCTTCTGCGAAATCGCTGTGGAAGAGGCCGTACGTCTGAAGGAAAAAGGTGTAGCGAGCGAGATCGTCGTTGTCACCATCGGCCCGACCACCGCTCAGGAACAGCTGCGTACTGCACTGGCTCTGGGTGCTGACCGTGCCATCCTGGTCGAGTCTGCTGACGAGCTGAACTCCCTGGCCGTCGCCAAACTGCTGAAAGCTGTTGTCGATAAAGAGCAGCCGCAGCTGGTCATCATGGGCAAGCAGGCCATCGACAGCGACAACAACCAGACCGGCCAGATGCTGGGCGCCCTGACTGGCTTCGGCCAAGGCACCTTCGCTTCCAAGGTCGAGGTTGCTGGCGACAAGGTCAACGTCACCCGCGAAATCGACGGCGGTCTGCAGACCGTTGCTCTGAACCTGCCGGCGATCGTGACCACCGACCTGCGCCTGAACGAGCCGCGCTACGCGTCGCTGCCGAACATCATGAAGGCCAAGAAGAAGCCGCTGGAAACCGTCACCCCGGACGCTCTGGGCGTTTCTACCGCCTCCACCGTCAAGACCCTGAAAGTCGAAGCGCCTGCTGCCCGCAGCGCCGGCATCAAGGTCAAGTCTGTGGCTGAACTGGTCGAGAAACTGAAGAACGAGGCGAAGGTAATCTAAATGACTATCCTGGTTATCGCTGAACACACCAACTCCGCTCTGGCTGCTGCCACCCTGAACACTGTGGCTGCTGCTGCCAAGATCGGTGGTGACATCCACGTCCTGGTTGCCGGTGCCAACGCCGGTGCTGCCGCCGAAGCTGCTGCCAAGGTTGCTGGCGTTGCCAAGGTGCTGGTTGCCGACAACGCTGCCTACGAGCATCAGCTGCCGGAAAACGTCGCGCCGCTGGTTGCCGAGCTGGGCAAGGGCTACAGCCACATCCTGGCTGCCGCTACCAGCAACGGTAAGAACATCCTGCCGCGCGTTGCCGCTCTGCTGGACGTTGACCAGATCTCCGAGATCGTTGCCGTTGAAAGCGCCGATACCTTCAAGCGTCCGATCTACGCCGGTAACGCCATCGCTACCGTGCAGTCCTCGGCTGCCGTGAAAGTGATCACCGTGCGTACCACCGGTTTCGACGCCGTTGCTGCCGAAGGTGGTTCCGCTGCCGTTGAAGCGGTGAGCGGTTCGGCCGATGCTGGCAAATCCGCCTTCGTCGGCGAAGAGCTGGCCAAGTCCGACCGTCCGGAGCTGACTGCTGCCAAGATCGTCGTTTCCGGCGGCCGCGGCATGGGCAATGGCGACAACTTCAAGCACCTCTACGCCCTGGCCGACAAGCTGGGCGCTGCCGTCGGTGCTTCCCGTGCCGCTGTCGACGCCGGTTTCGTACCGAACGACATGCAGGTCGGTCAGACCGGTAAGATCGTTGCTCCGCAGCTGTACATCGCGGTCGGCATCTCTGGTGCCATCCAGCACCTGGCGGGCATGAAGGACTCCAAGGTGATCGTCGCGATCAACAAGGACGAAGAAGCCCCGATCTTCCAGGTGGCTGACTACGGTCTGGTCGCTGACCTGTTCGAAGCCGTACCGGAACTGGAAAGCCTGGTGTAAGCCAGTTTTCTGATCCCAGAAAAAACCCGCTCATCGAGCGGGTTTTTTGTTTCTGTCGTCCCCTTGTTAAAGCCTGCCGTCGAGAAAGTCCTGATAGTGCTGTGCGGTTTCCTCGGGGCGCTCGAGCATGGGCGCATGGCCACAGTCTTTCATGATCACTACGCTGGGTTTGGCCAGCAGCGGTTTCATGACCTCGATGCTGGATACGTCGAGCACGCGGTCCTGTTCTCCCCACAGCAGCAGAGTTGGAACCTGGATCTTTGGCAGCTCGGGCTCCAGTGGCACGTAGTGGTCACGGAGTTGGGAGAAGATCTTGTCATAGTGATTCTGGTTGGCCATGGACTGTTCGGCGAAGTGTCGCTTGAGTGAGTCCGGTAGGGGCGGTGGGTTGACGAAGACGAACTTCATCAGCTTGTCGAAGTCTTCGGCCTTGCGCACCACCAGCGGGTTGGGCTCGCCGCGTTCGATCATGCTGAACATCTCGCTTTTCTGCGGCGACATCACTCCGGCGTTGTCCAGCAGCGCTACGCTACGCAGCTGCTGGGGATAGCGGGCGGCGTAAAGCGCGGCGATATGGCCGCCCATGGAATTGCCGATGAGGTGGGGTTTGTCGATCTTCAGCGCTTGGATGAAGGCATGCAGGCGCTCGGTCTGGGTGGCCACATCGTAGCGGGCGTCCGGCTTGTCGCTTTCACCGAAGCCGGGCAAATCAAGGGCGATAACCTGATAGCGCGAGGTAAATGCGCGAGAGAAGCGCAGCCAGTTGTCGCGGTTGGCGCCGAAACCGTGGATCATCAGCAAGGTTTCGCCTATGCTTGGGCCGCCCTGGTAATAATGGATAGACAGCCCGTTGACTTCGATCTGCCTCGACGAAAGCCCGGCCATCTGCTGTTCCACCAGGCGCATGCTGGCCATCAGCAGGTTAGGCGAAAAATAGAGTGTGCCCGTCGTCACGGCCAGCACCAGGACAAGACCTAGAAGCAGTTTTTTCATGGCGAATCCTTATCGCTAATAATTATTGAGCGTGGCTGTTACGCTAGCATGAACGTTCTTGAGTCGGTGGATGCGGCTCGCCACATGAATCAGCAACCGGTGTTCGAATGCATACATCCGTGTCATTGAAGGCCTTGGCCTTACTGGTCTTCTGCTGTTTGCCCTCCTTCGCCGGTGCAGCAGGTAAATGTGAACGCTTGGTGGCCACGGGCAATCCCGAATATCCCCCCTATCTGTGGCGTGATCCGCAAAGCCCGAAGCATTTGATCGGTGCCAATGCCGATCTGCTGACCCTGATCGGCGAGGAGCTGGGCGTCAAGATCGAGATTCTGTATACCGGTCCCTGGTCCAGAGCCCAGGATGAGGTGCGCACCGGCCGCGTGGACCTGCTGGCGGGGGCGTTTCTGACCCTGCCGCGACTGGAGTACATGGACTACGTGCACCCGGCCTTTTTCGTCACGCCCAGCGTGGTCTGGGTGAACAAGGACAGGGTATTCCCCTACAGCGGCTGGGAAGATCTGCGTGAGCGCACGGGCGGCACTCTGGTCAACAACAGCTTCGGCCAGCAATTCGACAGTTACGCCAAGGCCAACCTCAACCTGGAAGAGGTCCCCAGCCTGACCCAGGCCTTTCAGAAACTGCTTCTCGGGCGCACCGATTACGTCCTCTACGAGCGTTATCCGGGGGTGGCGCTGGCCAATACCCTGGGCATGCTGGACAGTCTGGAAACGCTGGAACCACCGATTTCCAGTGAAGGGCTATACCTCACCCTGGGGCACAACTCGGCCTGCAACGACGCCTGGCTGCGCGGACAGCTGGCGAAAAAAATGACAGAATTGACCGCCGCGGGCCTGCCGGAAACCCTTCTGCAGCGCAATCTTGAGCGCTGGAAAGTCCAGCAGTCGCAGGTCGTAGCCCCCCCGCCAACGCAGGACGATTCGCAGTGAAGCAGCTACACCCCATTCTCGCTCTGGCGTTGCTGGCCCTGGCCGGCTGCGCCAATGATCCTGCCCCGCAGGAGCAGATGCGTTTGACCCAGCAAGCCGTCGAACAGGCCCGAGCCGTCGGTGCCGACGCCCAGCTCGAAGAAATGCAGCAGGCCGAGCGCAAGCTGGCCCGGGCGCAGAAAAACTTCGGTGAAGAGGACTACAAGCGCGCGCGCATCTTCGCCGAGCAGGCCGAGCTGGATGCTCGCCTGGCCGAGGCCAAGCTGCTCAATCAGAAGAGCCAGCGTCAGCTCGATGAGCTCACCACGCAGATCAATCGTCTGCGGACCCAGCTGGGAGAGCTGCCATGACTTCGAGCAGATCCCCACGCTTTGCCCTGTTGCTGCTTCTGGCGCTGGTGGCCGGGTGCACCAGCCAGCAGAGCCGCCAATCGCTCGACGATGCGGCGGCCAGCTTCCAGCAGGTCAAGGAGGACACCAATGTGTTGCGCAGCGCGCCGAAGGACGTGATTCGTGCCGGTGAATCCCTGGCCCGCGCCGAGCGCCTGTCGAGCTACTGGGGCAGCGACGACGACGTCATTCACTATGCCTACCTGAGTCAGCGCTACAGCCAGATTGCCCGCCAGCACAGCGAGCTCAACCTCAATCAGGAACGCCTGGCCAGGCTCGATCTGGAACGTGAGCGCCTGCAACTGGCGCTGCGCGAAGCCAAGCTGCTCGGCGCTCAGCAGCAGGGCCAATGGCTGGAAGAGCAGATGGTCAATCTGGCTGCCAGCGAAACCGATCGCGGGCTGGTCATGACCTTGGGCGACGTACTGTTCGACGCCGGGCGCAGTGAGCTCAAGGCTTCGGCTACTCGCACCATTCTCAAGCTGGTGCAGTTCCTCCAGGTCAATCCGCGGCGCACCGTGCGCATCGAGGGCTACACCGATAACCGCGGCGACGCAGCGGAGAACCTCGAGCTGTCGCGTGCCCGCGCCCAGGCCGTGGCCGATGTATTGCGAGACCTGGGTATCGATGCCAAGCGCATCGAGGTCAAGGGCTACGGTGAAGCTCACCCGCTGGCGGAAAACGCGTCAGCCAAGGGGAGGGCGCAGAATCGCCGTGTGGAGATCCTCATTTCCGACGAGCAGGGTCATCTCAGCGCCGATCGCTGATCACCTCCGTCCGTCACCACAACCCCGGTGCTTCGGCCCGGGGTTTTTTGTTCGCCGAAAGTGCAATGCGACAGGGTCAGCTGAGCGGCTAAGCTTGAACAGCCGAAACTGTACTGCCTGCAAATAATCTGACTGTGCCGCCAAGCCGAGGCTGTATTTGGCTACTGTTACGGTTCAGTCGCGGAGGAAACCTCGAAATGACCAGTTTGTTGCTTTACCAGCGCATCGCCCAACAACTGGCCGAGGATATTCGCCGCGGTGTCTACCAGCCGGGCGAGCGTGTGCCGTCCGTGCGCAAGATGAGCTCGCAGCTCAGCGTCAGCCATGCCACTGTGCTACAGGCCTACGCCAATCTCGAAGACATGGGCCTGATTCGCGCGCGTCCGCAGTCCGGCTTCTATGTGCACCAGACGGCCGGCCTTACCGCGCCGACCCCCGACATCGCCCGGGTCGAGCGTCCGGCACTGGTTACCCGCAGCAGCATCATCAGTCAGGTCCTGACTGAGTCCCGCCAGGAGGGGGTGTTTCCCCTGGGCGCGGCGGTGCCGCATGTGGATTACCTGCCAGTGCGCTCGTTGCACCAGCAATTGGCCAAGGTCACCCGTTTCCAGAGTCCGCGTGCTTTCAGTTACATGTTCAGCCCCGGCTACGAGCCGCTGCGCCGCCAGGTGGCGATCCGCATGCGCGACGCCAGCGTGGTGGTCGATCCGTCCGAAGTGGTGATCACCCATGGCTGCGTGGACGCCATCCACATGGCCCTGCGCGTGGTCACCAAGCCGGGCGATCTGATCGCCGCCGAGTCGCCGACCTACTATGGCCTGCTGCAATTGGCCGAGGTATTGGGCCTCAAGGTCATCGAGATCCCCAGCGATCCGAGCACCGGCCTGAGCCTGGAGGCCCTGCAGCTGGCGGCCAATCAGTGGCCGATCAAGGCGCTGGTGCTCACCGCCCGGCTGAGCAATCCGCTGGGGGGCAGCATCCCCGAGGAGCGGCAGAAACAGCTGCTGCGCCTGACCGCCGACCACGATATCCGCGTGATCGAGGACGACATCTACGGCGAACTGCTGTTCGAACCGGGGCGCAGCAAGGCGCTCAAAGCGCACGACCGCGATGATCAGGTGATCTACTGCTCCAGCTTCTCGAAAACCCTGTCGCCCGGTGTGCGCATCGGCTGGATCATTGCCGGCCGCTACCAGGAGGAAGTGGAGCGCCTGCAGACCTTCAGCACCCATTCGGCCTGCAGCGTGACCCAGATGGGTGTGGCCGCGTACCTGGAGAACGGCGGCTATGACCGCCATCTGCGGCATATTCGTCTGGAGTACCGCAAGAACATGACCGCCTATCAACTGGCGGTGCAGCAGCACTTCCCGGAAGGCACGCAGATGACCCGACCCAACGGCGGCTTCATCCTCTGGGTCAGCCTGCCGGGCAAGGTCAGTGCGCAGGAGCTGCACGTACGGGCGCTACAGCAGGGCATCAGCATCGCGCCGGGGCTGATCTTCAGCAACACCGAGCAGTTCAACCACTGCCTGCGCCTGACCTGCGGGGTGCCGTGGAACCGTGAGTCGGAACGGGCGATCATGACCCTGGGCATGCTGGCCAAGCAGCTCTGCCAGGAAACCGCTTAACCCGAATCCACCGGCGGCTCCGTCTACCCGAGCGAATGGACTTTTCGCCCGAGGAGCGCCGCCATGAACTACATCGCTACCCAACCCCTGTTTGCCGGCTTCGGCGCTACCCTGGCGCTGTCGTTGGCTGCTTGCAGTGCCTCCCATGAAGATCCCGCTGTGACTGCCAAGCCGGTCGCGCCCGAGGTCAAGCAGGAGGTGCTGCATGAGCAGGCCGCTGCCGACGCTTCCCGCTCGGTGAAGCGCTCTGTACATGCCAGAGAGGCGCATCGGGCCAGGCCCCAGGGCATGCCGATGATCGCCCCGGCCGCACCGCTGGCCGACAGCAGTGCCTTCGGTTACCAGAGCGTCTACCGCGAGCAGTACCAGAAGATCGAGAGTAACCCGGTGCAGGCCGTGGCCCAGCAGCCGGTATCGACTTTCAGTATCGACGTCGACACCGGCGCCTACGCCAACGTGCGCCGCTTCCTCAATGACGGCCGCCTGCCGCCCAGGGACGCGGTGCGCCTGGAGGAGCTGGTCAACTACTTCCCCTACGCCTATCCCAAGCCCGAGGGCGACGTGCCGTTCAGCGTCGCCACCGAACTGGCGACCACCCCGTGGAACCCCGAGACCCGCCTGCTGCGCGTGGCGATCAAGGCCACTGAGCTGAGCGCCGCCGAGCTGCCGCCGGCCAACCTGGTGTTTCTGGTCGATGTGTCCGGCTCCATGGATCGTCGCGAGGGCCTGCCGATGGTGCAGAGCACCCTCAAGCTGCTGGTCGATCAGCTGCGCCCGCAGGACCGCGTGGCCCTGGTCACCTATGCCGGCAACGCCAGCGTGGTGCTGGAGTCCACGTCAGGCAGCGACAAGGCCAGGATTCGTAGCGCCATCGACCAGCTCAGCGCAGGCGGCTCCACCGCCGGCGAGTCGGGCATCCAGCTGGCCTACCAAGAGGCGCAGAAGGGCCTGCTCAAGGCCGGCATCAACCGCATCCTGCTGGCCACCGATGGCGACTTCAACGTCGGCATCAGCGACTTCGAGACGCTCAAGCAGCTGGCCGCCGACAAGCGCAAGACCGGTGTATCCCTGACCACCCTGGGCTTCGGCGCAGGCAACTACAACGAGCAGCTGATGGAGCAGCTGGCCGATGCCGGCGATGGCAACTACGCCTATATCGACAACCTGCGCGAGGCGCGCAAGGTGCTGGTCGATCAGCTCAGCTCGACCCTGGCAACGGTGGCCAAGGACGTGAAGATTCAGGTCGAGTTCAACCCGACCGAGGTCAGCGAATACCGCTTGCTGGGCTACGAGAATCGTGCCCTGAAACGCGAGGACTTCAGCAACGACAAGGTCGATGCCGGCGAGATCGGCGCTGGGCACACCGTCACCGCCCTGTACGAAGTGGTGCCGGTGGGGGCCCAGGGCTGGCTGGAGCCGCTGCGCTACGCCCAGGCGCCCAAGCAGAAGGGCGAGCCCGGCGAGATCGCCTGGCTGCGCCTGCGTTACAAGGCGCCGGAGGGCGGCGCCAGCCGGCTGGTCGAGCGGCCGATCACCAAGGGTGAGGTAACGTCGATCGCCGAGGCCAGCATTGATCTGCGTTTCGCTGCCGCGGTAGCCGCTTTCGCCCAGCAGTTGCGCGGTGGTCAGTACACCGGCGACTTCGCGTTGGCCGACAGCGTTAAGTTGGCTCGTGGTGCCAAAGGTGAGGATCCGTTCGGCCTGCGCGGCGAGTTCGTGCAGCTGGTGGAATTGGCCTCCAGCCTGCAAACTCCGCAAAACGTTCAAGTCAGGGCCGACTAATTGAACCTTCCACTGCAAGACGATGACGCCGCGCTGCTGCGGCGTTATCGCCAGGGCGACGCGGCCGCCTTCGCCACGCTCTACGAGCGCCACCGCCTCGGCCTGTTTCGCTTCCTCCTCGGTCTGTGCGGCGACCATGCCCTGGCCGAGGAGGTGTTCCAGGACACCTGGATGAGCCTGATCCGCAGCGCCAGCGAGCAGCGCGAGGCAGTGCTGTTCAAGACCTGGCTGTACCAGATCGCGCGCAACCGGCTGATCGACCACTGGCGCAAGAGTGGGCGCCACCAGGGAAAGCTTGATCAGTATGACGAGACGCAACACGCCAGCGCCGACCCGGGCCCCGGCCCCGAGCAGCAGTTACTGCTCAGCCGCGACCAGCAACGCCTGCAGGCGGCGCTGGCCGACCTGCCCGAGGAGCAGCGTGAGGTCTTCCTGCTGCGCGCCCACGGCGACCTGGAACTGACAGAGATCGCCGAGCTGACCCGCACGCCGGCGGAAACTGTGAAAAGCCGCCTGCGTTATGCGCTGAACAAGTTACGTCGGCTGTTGGCCGACCCGGCTGCGGCCGAGGAGGTATCGGCATGAGCCAACAACATAACGACCTGCAGCATGAACAACAGCTGCTGCAGCATTTCCGCCAGCACAGCCCGGGCGAGCCTTCCACTGCGCTGGATGCGCGGATTCTCGCGGCAGCCCATCAGGCCGTCGCTGCCACGCCCTCTCGTCCAGGCTTCGCGCAGCGCCTGCATGCCTGGCTGTTCGGGGCCGGTAGCAATACCCGCTGGTCGCTGGCCTTCGCCGGCCTGGCCACGCTGGGCATCGGCCTGAGCCTGACGCTACGCACGCAGGAGCAGGTGCCCGGCGCCTACGATCTGCCCAGCCCTGCTGCCGCGCAGGCTCCGGTGCTGCGGGAGATGGCACCGAAGCTGCTGGCCGAGCCGGCCGGTAGCATGGAACAGAAGAAAGCCGAGGTTGCGCGTCAGCCGACGATCGCCGAGTCGTCTGCAGCGTTTGCAATCTCACCACCCGCAGCAGCGATGCCGCGCCAGGCTGCTCCTGCTGCGCCGGCAATGGACGCTCTGGCCGATACCTCATCGAACGAGGCTGAGGCGCCTGGAGCGGCCAAGGTGCAGGCTGCCGAGCAGGCCCGGGCTCGGACTCAGGAATATGCCCGTCGCGCACCTGAGCGGCTGGCCGGCACGCTGGCTGAGTCCGCGCCGCTGAGTGAGCGCCTGCAAGAGGTGGTGCGCCTGCGTCAGGAGGGGCAGCAGGCCTTGGCCGAGCAGTTGCTGCAGCATTTGACGCGCCAGTACCCGCAGCAGGATGTGCCGGCCGAGCTCCGGCGCCTGCAGCGGGACTAGAGGTTGCTGGCTTGCCAGAATGCGGGGCAGGGGCGAGCATATAGGCATTCGTTGCCGTGTTCGTTTGCCATGCCCCGCTTGCCTGTTCTGCCCCTGTTGCTGGTTTTGAGCCTGCTCAGCGCCTGTGACGACCAGCCTTCTCCAGCGCCTGCCCATTCAGCGGGTTCTTCTGCGCCCATACCGGCGGATACGCCCAAGCCGCCACCTGTTGCGCCTGTCGAGCCGACACCCAAGCCGGCACAAACCCCGGAGAAACTTCCCGAGCCTGGCAGCAAGGTAGTCGAGGACACCCGCCTTTCCGAGTCCGCAGACAGTAGGCCCATGCCTGCGGTCGAGGTCGACAAGGAACAGGCGTTGCCACCCGCGCGTCTGGATTTGCATTTGCCGCCGGAGTTGGTCGAGCAGATCCAGCCCGATGAGCCGGTGGAAACACTCACGCCACCGTCACTGCTGCCGGAGATGTTCGTCGAGAAGCCTAAGGAGCCGGGACCGTTCGAGCTCAACGGCAGGTTGATCACCAATGATCATGGCGACAAGAACGCGGACTATTGGGATACGGTCGAGGGCGCGGAGCTGCAGTTCAAGTTCCGTAACTAGTCATACCTGACCAGTGGCCAGAGTGTCTTCCAGTGTTCAGCCCAGCAGCAGCTGTGATCGTAACCCGGTAGCACCATGACTCGGGCCTGATGGCCAGGCGGATAGCCGGCGATAAAGTCTTCTGCCAGCCGTGGGGGCATGACTCGGTCCCGTTCGCCCGTCAGATGGTACTGTTCTAGATTAGCTAGCTGCGGGCGCAGCCATGCAGGATTGAGTGAGTCTCGCAGGAGCGCGACCCTGTGGTGGAGGGTCCAAGCGGTATGATCGAGATTGCCAGCAACCGTGATGACACGCACTACGTCGCTTCTCCGTGCCGCCACCAGCATGGCCAAGGCGCCTCCCCCAGAGTATCCGACCAGTATCAGGCGCCGAGCACCGGCGCGGATCTTCAAATGGTCGGCGGCTTGGTCGAGGCTATTCACCACTGCCTCGGCAAAGCGTGCCTCGGTCCAGTAACGTCTTGCGCAAGGCGCCTTGCTGGCGTCCAGATATTGGCAGGGACGCCCGAGATAAGCGGCATTGCCTTGTGGTTGCTCCAATGCCAGATGCAGCGCTAGCGGGTCAACTGGCGTCGGGTCGGTGGAGGGGGAGCGGGCATTGATCCAGGCGAGTCCATCTCCCTCGAAGTAGAGGGTCAGTTCGTCGCTCGCATGCATGCTGCCAGGCACATAGGCTTGTAGACGAAAGAGGGCAGTCTCTACCTCCAGGCTTTGCCAGCCTTGCTCATGGGCTAGAGTGGTGGCTTGTTGGCGGCGCTCGTCTGGGCTGGGCAGGTTGACGCAGGCGCTCATAAAAAGTGCGCTGGCCAGAGGCAATAAAAGGTTCATTCGCATCGGCGATGGGGGCCTGTCTAGGCTGCGGCAAGTGCTGTTGCGACAGATGGTTGCAGAATACCCTTTCTAGCTTTGCCTCGGGTGCACAGGTCTAGGAGCCTAGACTCGAGAGTTTTTTCATAAATGGTATCGATAGGCCGGAGCCTGTGGATATCGGAGAATAGCCACTGGTGCCTGAGGTTTTGAGTTTCGTCGGCGGATCGGGGCGCATAGAGGTGGAGACAGAAAGATGATGCTTCGCATCCCGCAAGTATTGAACGAACAGCAGCTCGGCGAGTTTCGCCAGATCCTGCTGCAGGCGCGCTGGATGGATGGCCGTGCCACGGCTGGGCACCAGGCTGTACAGGTCAAGGACAACCTGCAGTTGCCGGTCGATTTGCCTGAGGCCAAGTCGCTAGGTCAGGTAATTCTGCATGCACTTGAGCGTAACCCGGTGTTTGTTTCAGCGGCTCTCCCGAAGCGGATTCTCGCGCCGCGCTTCAACTGTTATCAGGGCGGGCAGTCCTACGGGCTGCATGTCGACAATGCCGTGAGTGGCGAGGCTGGAGGGGAGCGTATCCGCACCGATCTGTCGGCGACGTTGTTTCTCACGGCGCCTCAGGAGTACGAGGGCGGCGAATTGTTGGTGGAGGACACCTACGGCAGCCATAGCGTCAAGCTGCCGGCCGGTGATCTGATTCTCTATCCGGCGAGCAGTCTGCACCAGGTCATGCCAGTGACGCGAGGGGCGCGCATTGCCGCGTTTTTCTGGATACAGAGCATGGTGCGCGACGATGGTGAGCGCACCTTGCTGTTCCAGTTGGACAGCAGTGCGCAGCAACTCACCCGTGAGCAAGGGGCGGGCAGTGCCGTGGCCACCCAGTTGGGCGGGATTTATCACAACCTGCTGCGGCGCTGGGCCGAGGTGTAAAGCAAAAGGCCAGGTTGATCACCTGGCCTTTTGCTTGCTGCCGCGACTGCTTAGAAGGCCCAGCGGGCCTTGAACGAAGCACCCTGATTGGTGAAGTCGCTGCGCGCTTCGGCGTCATAGCGCAGGCTGACTTCGGTGCCGTTAGCCATTGTGTGACTCAGACCCAGACCGGCACGCGCCACCCAGGGCTCCATGTCCATGCCCGGCGTCTTGAAGGCGGCGCCCGGAGAGCCGGCATAGGTCGAGGTGATGGAGCTGTCTTCGTCGATCACATCGTAGCCGGCGCCTAGGTTGGCGCTGAGTACGGTGGCCTCGGAGAGGGAGTAGTCGAGCTTGCCATCGACACTCAGCAGCAGCTCCTCAGCGTCGTTGCTGTCGACATCCAGGTTGAGCGCGCCGGCACCTTTCTCGTGATAGGAGTCGGTGCCGATCCAGGTGTAGTCGGCGCGGGCCGAGGGTACGAAGGTCAGCTGTTCATTCAGGCGCAGGTTGTGGCCAATGCCGACGCCGGCGTGGAAGTTGTAGCCGTCGTAGTTGGCCTTGGCGGTGGCATCAGCGAACGGCATGCGGCGCTTGCTGTCGGTGCGATTCTGGCCGCCGTCGAGCTGGAAGTTCAGCTCGGTGTCGGCAGTCAGGGCATAACTGCCGTAGCCGATCAGCTGGAAGGTGTCGATTTGCGCATCCTGTGGGGCAATGCGTGAGTCGTTGTCCAGATCGGTCTGAGCGTAGGCGAAGGCCAGGCCGAGGCGGGTGGTTTCGTTGATGGCTGCGTCGGTACCGATGGCCAGGCCCTGGGTATCGGCGTCGTAGCCTGAGATACCGCTGCGCTCATCCTGCTCGGCCCAGGAGCCGAAGGTCTTGATCCACAGATTACCTTCGCTGACCGCATCGCCGGAAGAAAGGCCGCTGTTGCTGTCCTGGCGCGCCTGGATTACCCGGTTGATGCCAGCCAGGGTGTTGCTGGTGGCATTGCTGACGTTGCCGGCAACGGTGGGCAGGGTCTGGGTGACGGCGTCGGAGACTTCCTGCTCGCTGGTCAGGCCGACGAAGTAGCCGGCCAGCTCACCGTCCGGATCGTTGCCGATGGCCTCGTCCAGCACGCCGGCGGCGCCTTTGGCTGGTCTGTTTCCGGTGTTGATCACGCTATCCAGTACGCTGCTGCTCTTGCTCAGCGTTAGGTCGACGGTGTTGCCATCCTTGGCTGCACCAAAGTCGAACAGCTGCGAGTTATCGCTGACGGAGAAGGTGCCGTCACTGTTCAGCGTGTCAGCGCTCAGTACATCCTGCAGACTCTTGGCGCTGAAACTGTAGTTGGGGTTGCTGACATCGACCACGATCTTGGCATTGCTGGCCAGAGTGGCAGTGCCTTCGACCACCAGCTTGCCGTAGCTGCTGTCGCTGGTCACGCCAATCTTCAGTGCGCCGTCGGCACTCTGACTGTAGTCGCCAATCAGCATCCCGGTCACGCCGGCCGCCACGCTGAGGGTGCCCGCGTTGCTGAGGCCGTTGCTGACCTGAACACCATCACCGTTCTCGATCCCGGAGCTGGAAAGGCCTTCATTTATGCGCAGCGTCGCGCCGCTCTCGATCACGATGCGATCCACGTAGACGGCATTTTCATTGGCGAAGTCGGCGCCGGATTTCAGGGTCAGGGTACTGTCTTGAGCGGCCACATCACCGATCAGCCGGGCCTGAGTGCCGATGATGTTGATCTGCGGGAGGCTGGTCCCTGTGGCCGCTGTCGAGATGGCAAAACGGTCACCGGAAATGGTGCCGCTGTTATTGAGTACCGCTAGTTGGGAGTTATTGCCAATGGTAATACCTGTGTTATCGCCGCTGATGGTGCCACTGTTGTCGAGTGTGGCGAGTGTGGCATCGCCATTCAGGTAGATGCCGTAGCCGCTGTTGCCGCTACCGCTGATAGTGCCGCTGTTGGTGAGTGTGCCGACATTGACTTCGCCTTGGGTGAAGATACCCCATTGGCCGCTGATGGTGCCGGCATTGCTGATGCTCTCGACGTTCAGGGTATAGAGGTGTGCATCCAGTGATAGGCCATTGATTGAGCCTTCGATAGTTGCGCCTGCGAGGTTGCTGATGCTGGTACCGCTTTCCACGCCTTCACCAGCCTGAAGCAGGATGGCCGAACCTGTAAGGAGATCGGCACCGCCGGTAGTGCGGATGGTGCCAGCGTTGCTGATGGTGCCGAAGCTTTCGTAGGCAACGACTGCCTGGGTATTGGACTCGGTAATGCTGCCGCTCTGGGTAACTGTAAGGCTGGCATTGTCCGGTAGGTCGCACCGGCTGGTCTCGGCAGTACTGATCGTATTGCTGCCCGAGCTACAGATGCCCGTTGCTTGGGCACTATTGGCGGCAAGGCTCAAGCCCAGACCCAATGCAGCGAGCAGGCAGCCACCTCCAGTGGATTTTCCCCGGCTACTGGCGTGTTCATCGGCTACGACAAAGGCGTTGCGAGCTTGGTTCCAGACAATACGAAAGGCTTGGTTCATGGTTTCCCCTGGTAGGCCAGGCAGGGGCCTGGCGAGCAATGCGAAGGTATTTTTTCTGATGTGCGGCAGAGGCGACGTTCTTATCGACGTTCCCGGCATGCGGCTGCGGAATGCGCGCATGATGCTGGCATTGTGCCTGTTTTGTTGCGGGGCGGGTACAGCCTAGGGATACCCGTCTATCTGACGCCAGACCTGGGTTGGCGTCAGATGGGCGCTGGCGTCAATCGACGAACAAATCGGTCATCAGCTTGCCAGCCGGGTCGTAGCGGTACTGCTCGAAGTCTTCCTGGCCCTGCTCGCGCAGTATTTCCTCGTCGATCAGCAGGCGGCCGCTGATCGTGCGCTCGCTGCTCGACAGGATGGCGCAGGCGGCGTCGGCCATGATCGCCGGCAGGCGTGCGGCTTTCATCACTGCGGGTCCGCCGGCCTCGAATTCGATGGCGGCGGTGGCGATCACCGTCTTCGGCCACAGTGAGTTGACGCTGATGCCATATTTCCGGAATTCCTCGTGCATCCCTAAGGTCAGCATGCTCATGCCGTACTTGGTGGTGGTGTAGGGGCCGTAGTTGGCGAACCACTTGGGGTCGAGGTTGAGCGGTGGCGACAGGCTGAGGATATGACCCTTGCTCTGCTTCAGGTAGGGCAGGGCCGCCTGGCTGCAGACCATTACCGCGCGGGTATTGATCTGGAACATCAGGTCAAAGCGCTTGGGCGGAAGGTGCTCGACGCCCACCAGTTTGATCGCGCCGGCATTGTTGATCAGTGCATCGATGCTGCCGAAGTGCTCGGCGGCCTGGGCCATGGCGGCCTTCACTGCCTCTTCTTCGCGCACGTCCAGTTGCAGCGCCAGGGCCCTGCCGCCGGCGGCTTCAACTTCTGCTGCCACCGAATGGATGGTGCCCGGCAGTTTGGCGTGGGCCTCGGCGCTCTTGGCGGCGATAACGATATTGGCGCCTTGGCCTGCAGCCTTCAGGGCGATCTCGCGGCCGATGCCACGGCTGGCGCCGGTGATGAACAGGGTCTTGCCGGACAGGGACATGCGCGAACTCCGTGGTTTTTGTTTGGGGGCATGGACGGGCAATGTGGGAGCGGCTCTAGCCGCGATAGGGCCAGGGTAAAAGCATCGCGGCTAAAGCCGCTCCCACACTCAACGCCAGGTGGATAAGGATCGTGGCGAGATTCTGGACGCCATCCACCCTGCGTCAGGCTTCGGCGGCTTCGACTTCCACCAGCAGCTGGCGGCTCTTCACCTGGTCGCCCTGGCTGACCTGGACGCGGCGGATCACGCCATCCATGCCGGCCTTGAGCGGATGCTCCATTTTCATCGCCTCCAGTACCAGCAACAGCTGACCCTTGCCGACCTTCTGTCCCTCGCTGACCAGCACATCGACAATGGCGCCGTCCATCGGTGCCTTGACCGTGCCTGAGCTGGCGGCGCTCTGCCCGTCGGCTGGCGCGTGGGTGACATCGACCAGCTCCAGGTTGCCGTTGTGGCCATACAGCCACACCTGCTCGCCGGCCAGGTGATAGGCGCGGCGCTGGCGGATGCCATCCAGTTCCAGGGCTGCCCAGCGACCATCGCTGGCCAGCAGGCGCAGCTCGATGGCGTGTTCGCCAACCTGCGCGCGCAGCAGCGGTTGTTCGCCGGATTCCAGCGCCTGCAGCTCGATCGAGTGTTTCTGCTCGCCCTGCTTGAGCACGTAGCGCCACGGCGCGCCGCCGCTGTTGCGCCAGCCGGAAAGGCCTGGTTGATGAGCGCGGGCGCTTGCCGATGCCTGGTAGAGCAGGGTGGCGGCGGTAGCCAGCTCGGCGGCAGACGGTGCTTGCGGAGCCAGGCTCGGATCATTGGCGAAGTGCTCGCCGATAAAGGCGGTGGTGGCGTTGCCGGCGGCGAACTCGGGATGCGCCAGCAGGTTGGCGAGGAAGCGCTGGTTGCCGTTAACCCCCAGCAGCACGCAGTCCTCCACGGCGCGCATCAGCTTGCGCCGGGCCTCGTCGCGGGTGGCACCGTAGGCGATGACCTTGGCCAGCATGGGGTCGTAGAACGGCGTCACCGGCTGGCCTTCGAGCAAGCCGTGGTCGATACGGATACCGTCGCGCAGGGCCGGTTCCCAGCGCAGCACCTGGCCGGTCTGCGGCAGGAAGCCGGCGGCCGAATCCTCGGCATACAGGCGTACTTCCATGGCGTGGCCGGTCAGGCGGATCTCGTCCTGCCTGAGCGGCAGCGGCTGGCCCTCGGCCACGCGGATCTGCCAGGCGACCAGATCCTGTCCGGTGATCAGCTCGGTGACCGGATGCTCGACCTGCAGGCGGGTGTTCATTTCCAGGAAGTAGAAGGCGCCACGGTTATCGAGCAGAAATTCCACGGTGCCGGCGCCGATGTAGTTGACCGAGGCCGCCGCCTTGACCGCCGCTTCGCCCATGGCCTGGCGCAGTTCGGGTGTCATCACCGGGCAGGGCGCCTCCTCGACCACTTTCTGGTGGCGGCGCTGCACCGAGCAGTCGCGTTCACCCAGGTAGACGATGTTGCCGTGCTGGTCGCCAAACACCTGTATTTCGACATGGCGCGGCTGGATTACCGCGCGCTCGAGGATCAGCTCGCCGGAGCCGAAGGCGTTTTGCGCTTCGGAGCGGGCGGTACGGATCTGTGCTTGCAGTTCGCTGGCTTGATGCACCAGGCGCATGCCGCGGCCACCGCCGCCGGCGCTGGCCTTGATCATCAGCGGATAGCCGATGCGCTCGGCCTCGCGAATCAGCGTCGCATCGTCCTGCTCGGCGCCTTCGTAGCCGGGAATGCAGGGCACGCCGGCATCACACATGGCGATCTTCGACAGGCGCTTGCTGCCCATCAGGTGAATGGCTTCGACGGTCGGGCCGATAAACACGATGCCGGCCGCCTCGCAGGCGCGGGCGAACTCGGCGTTCTCGGAGAGGAAGCCGTAGCCGGGGTGGATGGCGTCGGCACCGGTCTTCTGCGCGGCGGCGATGATGTTGTCGATCACCAGGTACGACTGGTTGACCTGTGCCGGGCCGATGCACACGGCTTCGTCGGCCAGCTGCACGTGGCGGGCGCCGGTATCGGCTTCGGAGAATACCGCCACGGTGCGGTAGCCGAGGTCCTGGGCGGTGCGTATTACCCGGCAGGCGATTTCGCCGCGGTTGGCGATCAGGATCTTGTTGAAGGCGGGCATCGTCGTGCTCCTGCTATTCGTAGCCCGGATGCAATCCGGGGATTCGTTTTCCCGGATTGCATCCGGGCTACATCAATTCATTCCCTCTCCCCGCGGGGAGAGGGAAGTCACTACTCAGCCCACTTCGGGTTGCGCTTCTGCACGAAGGCCATCGTGCCTTCGACACCCTCGCTGCCCAGTACCGCGGTGGCGAACTGGCCGGCGGCGTGGTCGAGCAGGCTGCCGAGGTGTTCCGTCTCGGTGGCCAGCAGCAGGGCCTTGGTCGCGGCATTGGCGCCGGGGGCACACTGGCGGATCTGCTGCAGGCATTCGGCGAGACGGCCGACCAGGGCCTGGTCGTCGACTTCGCTGAAGTGCACCAGGCCCAGGCGCAGGGCCTCGGCACCGTCGAAGCGGGCGGCGGTCAGGGCCAGGCGACGGGCCTGGGTCAGGCCGATACGCTTGACCACGAAGGGGGCGATCTGCGCTGGAATGATCCCCAGGCTGGTTTCCGGCAGGCCGAACTTGGCGCCCTGGTGGGCGATGGCGATGTCGGAGACGCAGGCCAGGCCGAAGCCACCGCCGAGTACCGCGCCTTCCAGCACGGCGACCAGCACCTGCGGGGCGCATTGGGCTTCCTCCAGCAGGCTGCCGAAGGCGCGGTTCAGCTCGCGGTAGGCGTCGCCGCCCTTCGCCCTGGCGCCGGCCATGTCCTTGATGTCGCCACCGGCGCAGAAATGCCCGCCGGCGCCGCGCAGCACCAGGGCGCGCACGCCCTGGTCATGGCGCACGGCACGCAACACGGCGCGCAGTTCCTCGACCATCGCCAGGCTCATGGCGTTGCGGCTGTCCGGACGGTTGAGGGTGACATGGAGCACGCCCTCGACCTGTTCCAGCAGCAGGGTCTGACAGTGGGGTAGATCACTCATATGGCACCTCGATCAGTTATCGCGGCTGAAGCCGCTCCCACAGTTCAGACACATCATTTTTTCTTGCCCGGCAGAATGCCCATCAGCTTGCAGATGATGCCGAGCATGATTTCGTCGGCGCCGCCGCCAATCGACACCAGGCGCACGTCGCGGTAAGCGCGCGACACCGGGTTGTCCCACATGAAGCCCATGCCGCCCCAGTACTGCAGGCAGCTGTCGGTGACTTCACGGCCCAAACGACCGGCCTTGAGCTTGGCCATGGAGGCGAGTTTGGTCACGTCGCGCCCTTTCACATACAGCTCCGTGGCGTGGTAGACCAACGCGCGCAGGGCTTCGATCTCGCTCTGCAGCTCGGCCAGGCGGAAGTGGATGACCTGGTTATCGATCAAAGGCGCGCCGAAGGTGTGGCGCTGCTTGCAGTAGTCGATGGTGCTGTCGACGCAGTACTCCAGGCCCTTGATCATGTTGGCCGCGCCGAACAGGCGTTCTTCCTGGAACTGCAGCATCTGCATCATGAAGCCTGCGCCTTCTGCGCCGATGCGGTAGCGCTGCGGCACGCGCACGTTGTCGAAGAACACCTGGGCGGTTTCCGAGCTGCGCATGCCGAGCTTGTCCAGGTGCGGGCTGAGGGTGATGCCCGGGGTGTTCATCGGCACCATGATCAGCGACTTGTTGACGTGGGGCTTGTCGTCGCTGGTGTTGGCCAGCAGGCAGATGAAGTCGGCAGAGGGGGAGTTGGTGATCCACATCTTGCTGCCGTTGATCACGTAATCGTCGCCGTCCTTGCGCGCACTGGTTTTCAGGCCCGCCACGTCGGAGCCGGCGCCGACCTCGGAGACGCCGATGCAGCCGACCATGTCGCCGGCAATCGCCGGCTTGAGGAATTCCTCGCGCAGCTCATCGGAACCGAAACGGGCCAGGGCCGGGGTGCACATGTCGGTCTGCACACCGATGGACATCGGAATGCCGCCGCAGCGGATGGTGCCGAACTCTTCGGCGGCGACGATCGAGTAGCTGTAGTCCAGGCCCATGCCGCCGAACTTCTCCGGCTTGGAGATGCCCAGCAGGCCGAGGTCGCCGGCCTTCTTGAAGATTTCGTGGATGGGGAAGCGGCCGTCCTTTTCCCACTGGTCGACATGCGGGTTGATCTCGTGCTCGACGAAGTTGCGCACGGTGCGGCGGAGTTCTTCGTGTTCCTGGGTAAAGATCATTTCGCTAGCTCCTAATGGGGGTTACAGGCGGGCTACGCCGAAGGTATTGGTCTTGAGTGGCCGCATGTGCGCCTCGGCGCAGATGTCGAGCAGAAAGCCCAGCAGCTTGCGCGTGTCGCGCGGGTCGATCAGGCCGTCGTCCCACAGGCTGGCGGTGCCGTAGAGCGCGGTGGACTGGCTGTCGAGCTTCTGTGCGGTGGCCATTTCCAGCATGTCGAGCATCTTCGGGTCGGCTGGGTTGCCTTCCTTGCGGTGCTTGTCCTCGGTGACGATGCGCAGCACCTTGCCGGCCTGGGCGCCGCCCATCACCGCGGTGCGGCTGTTGGGCCAGGCGAAGATAAAGCGCGGATCGAGGCCGCGACCGCACATGGCGTAGTTGCCGGCCCCGTAGGAGCCGCCGACGACGATGGTCAGCTTGGGCACGGTGGCGTTGGCCACCGCCTGGATCATCTTCGAGCCGTGCTTGATCACGCCCTGCTGCTCGGACTCGGTGCCGACCATGAAGCCGGTGGTGTTGTGGAAGAACAGGATCGGCGTGTTGCTCTGCTCGCACAGCTGGATGAACTGGGCGGCTTTCGCCGCACCGCGCGGGGTGATCGGCCCGTTGTTGCCGATCAGGCCGCAGGGCTGGCCCTCGATCTGCAGGTGGCCGCAGACGGTCTGGCTGTCGAACTCGTGCTTGAAGTCGAGGAACTCCGAGCCGTCGGCAATGCGGGCAATGATCTCGCGCACGTCGTAGGGCTTCTTGGCGTCCGCCGGAACCACGCCGAGCAGCTCGTGGGTTGGGTACAGCGGCTCGCGATAGTTCTTTGCCGGGCGTGCCGGTAACTGCTGGTTCCACGGCAGCATGGCAACGATCTCGCGGGCCAGGCGCACGCCATCGGCGTCGTTTTCGGCCAGGTACTCGGCGGTGCCGGCGACCTGGGCGTGCATCTCGGCGCCGCCCAGTTCCTCGTCGGTGGCGATCTCGCCGGTGGCGGCCTTGAGCAGGGGCGGGCCGGCCAGGAACATCTTGGCCTTGCCGCGCACCACCACCACGTAGTCGGACAGACCCGGCTGGTAGGCGCCGCCAGCGGTGGACGAGCCATGCACCACGGTGATTTGCGGAATGCCGGCGGCGGACAGGCGCGCCTGGTTGGCGAAGGCGCGCGCGCCCTCGACGAAGATGTCCGCCGCATAGGTCAGGTTGGCGCCGCCGCTCTCGGCCAGGGTGACGATGGGCAGCTTGTTCTCGCTGGCTACCTGTTGCAGGCGCAGGGACTTGCGCAGACCGGTGGGCGAGATGGTGCCGCCCTTGATCGCACTGTTGTTGGCGATCACCAGGCAGCGCACGCCGGCCACGTAACCGATGCCGGCGATGATGCCGCCGCCGGCCTGGGTGCCGTCCTTGTCGTCGTGCAGCTTGTAGCCGGCCAGCGAACAGAGTTCGAGGAATGGCGCGCCTGCGTCGAGCAACAGGTTGAGGCGCTCGCGCGGCAGCAGCTGGCCGCGCTTGTCGAACTTGGCCTTGGCCTCGGCGGCCTTGTCGAGGACCTTCTGCTCCACCTCGCGGAAGCTGGCGATCGCGGCCAGCATGGCCTCACGGTTCTGCGCGAAGGCTTCACCGTGAACATCGAGTTCGGATTGAATGACCGGCATCGCCTTACTCCTTGAACACGTCGGGCAGGTAGGCCCGGTGGAAGCCGTTATAGGACTCGCTGGTTTTCGCCTTGCCCAGGGTCCAGGCGCGGGTGCCCTGGCTGGCGGCGCCGTCGATGCGGATGGTGTTGCCGCTGATGAAATTGGCGCCGGGGGAGAGCAGGAAGACGATGGCGGCGGCCACCTCCGACTCGCTGCCGATGCGCTGCAGCGGCACGTGGTCCTTGAGGTTGCGGATCATGGTCTTCATCGACTCGGGGTAGGTGTCCATGCCGCTGGAGGCAATCCAGCCCGGCGCCACGGCGTTGACCCGCACGCCGGCGTGGCCCCACTCGTAGGCGGCGGTCTTGGTGAAGTTCTCCATCCCGGCACGGGCGGCGCCGGAGTGGCCCATGCCGGGCATGCCGCCCCACATGTCGGCGAGCATGTTGACGATGCTGCCGCCGTGCTTGCTCAGGCTCTGCAGGTAGACTTCCTTGGCCACCAGGAAACCGCCGACCAGGTTGGTGCGCACCACGGTCTCGAAGCCTTTCTGGTTGATGCCGATCAGCGGGGCCGGGAACTGGCCGCCGGCGTTGTTGACCAGGTGGTGGATGGGGCCGTGCTCGGCGATGACCGCCTTGACCATGGCCTTGACCGCTTCCTCGTCACGGATATCGCAGACCTGGAAGCTGGCCCGGCCGCCGTCTTCGAGGATTTCGCCGGCGGTCTTTTCCAGCTTTTCCAGCTTGCGCCCGACCAGCACCACGTGCGCACCCAGGGCTGCCAGCTCATGGGCCACGCAGCGGCCGATGCCGCTGCCGCCGCCGGTGACGAGGATGGTCTGGCCGCTGAACAGGCCAGGCTTGAAGACGGAGTCGTATGCCATTGTTGTTGTCCTTCTCAGTCGGTGTGGGAGCGGCTGGGCGGCAGTCCGCTTCAGCCTCGATGAGGCCAGAGCAAGCGCATCGCGGCTGAAGCCGCTCCCACAGAGCTATTCACCCAGAGCCTGCGCCAGAGCCTTGGGCACTGGTACGGGGAATTCCAGCAGCTGCTGGGCAAACGCCTTGCCTTGCGGGTCGATGCGCAGGCTGGCCACGCCGCCACCGCCCAGGGCATTCTCCAGCAGGAAGTTGAGGCTATGGCTGCCCGGCAGGTACCAGCGACTGACCTTGCCGGTCTGGCCATCGAGCACATGCTGCATCCATTCGGCCACGGCGCCTTCACTCAGCGCAGCCGCGATCCAGGCCAGATATTCGGGCTTTCTGGCCATGACGCCGATATTGCTGTGGTTGCCTTTGTCGCCGGAGCGGGCGACGGCCAGCTTGATCAGCGGCACGCTGGCATCGGCCTGACCGTCGGTGGTTGGTACGGCGACTGCGTTGGTGATTTGCTCCGGGGCGAAGGTGTCCAGCTGGGGCAGGGCGACCACACGGCGTTCACCGTCGATCTCCACCGCCAATTCGCAGGCGCTCTTATCCACCAGGAAGCTGAACAGGCGGATCACCGGGTACACGGTCGGGCGCCCGCCGACGATGCCGGTCAGGCCCGGCGCCATGCCGGTGGCGGCCTGGGCGATCTCGCGGGAGAACAAAATCAAGGCCTCCTTCTTCGCATGGCGCACGGCGAGCTTGATCACTACCTCGCGGGTGTCCTGGCGCTGGCCGTGCGGACCATAGGTAGCCTCGGCACCGAGCAGTTCGATATGCACCTCGCGGTAGGGGCCCCAGCCGCGTTCGGCGAAGATTTCCTCGGTCTTGGCGATGATCGCCTGGCTGACCCGCTCGGCCTTGGCCACGGCATCGATACCGGCGATCAGGCAGCTGGCGGTGCAGCGGAAGCCGTCGGGGTAGGTGGCGCTGACCTTGTATTGATCGGTCGGCGGCAGGCCGCGCGCGCCCTTCAGCTCAACACGGTTGGCGCCGACCTGGGTCAGCTGCACCTGGGTGAAGTCGCAGACCACGTCGGGCAGATAATAAGCACGTGGGTCGCCGATCTCGTAGAGCATCTGCTCGCCGACCGACAGCACGCTGACCAGGCCGCCCGTGCTCTCAGGTTTGCTCACCACAAAACTGGCGTCATCGCGCACTTCAATGACCGGGAAGCCGATGTGTTCGTAGTCCGGCACATCGCGCCAATCGGTGAAGTTGCCGCCGGTGCACTGTGCGCCACATTCGATGATGTGGCCGGCCAGGGCGGCTTGGGCCAGCTTGTCGTAATCGTTCCAGGTCCAGCCGAATTCGTGCACCAGCGCGGCGCTGACCACCGCGCTGTCGACCACGCGGCCGGTGATCACGATGTCGGCGCCGGCCTCAAGAGCCGCGACGATGCCCGGTGCGCCCAGGTAGGCATTGACCGACACGCACATGGGCGGCAGCGCGGCGCCCGTAAACATTTCCACGGTGCCGGCCTTGGCCAGCTCACCCAGCTTGGTCTGCAGGCTGTCGCCATGCAGCACGGCGATCTTCAGGCTCACCCCGGCCTTCTCGCAGGCGGCCGCCAGGGCCTTAGCGCAGGAGGCCGGATTGACCCCGCCAGCGTTGCTGATGACGCGGATCTTTTTCTCTGCGATCTCTCCGAGCAGTGGCGCCAGCACCTCGACGAAGTCGGTGGCGTAGCCTTCGTCGGGCTTCTTCATACGCGCGCCGGCCATGATCGACATGGTGATTTCGGCCAGGTAGTCGAACACCAGGTAGTCCAGCTCGGTACCACGTACCAGCTGGGCGGCGGCGGTGGAGGTGTCGCCCCAGAAGGCGGAGGCGCAGCCGATGCGAACGGTTTTGCTCATTGTGGTCATTCCGCGCAATCACTCAGGTGGCGAAACACTACCAAGCAAGCGCTTGGTTGAAAAGTGTTTGGTCTAATTTATCCCGAGCGCTTGCTTGGTTGGCTGGCGTACAATGCACGCGCAAGCGGCATTCCATATGGGGGAGCGATGAGCCTGGACGAACAGAAAGCCCGTGACGTGATGCAGAAGATGGTGGCCAGCGGCGAGCTGATCGACCCGGAGAGTGCCCGTGGCAAGCTGCTGCAAACTGCAGCCCATCTGTTTCGCAGCAAGGGCTACGAGCGCACCACAGTGCGCGATCTGGCCAGCGCCGTGGGTATTCAGTCCGGCAGCATCTTTCATCACTTCAAGAGCAAGGACGAGATCCTCAGGGCGGTGATGGAGGAGACGGTGATCTACAACACCGCGCTGCTGCGCGCGGCACTGGAGGAAGCGCAGGGTCCGCGTGAGCGCGTACTGGCGCTGATCCGTTGCGAGCTGCAGTCGATCATGGGCGGCACTGGCGAGGCCATGGGCGTGCTGGTCTACGAATGGCGTTCACTGTCCGAAGAGGCACAGGCCTATATCCTCAGCCTGCGTGATACCTATGAGCAAATCTGGCTGGACGTGCTGGGTGAGGCCCGCGCCGCAGGCTTCTTCAGTGCCGACCCCTTTATCCTGCGGCGCTTCCTGACCGGCGCACTGAGTTGGACCACCACCTGGTTCCGCCCAGGCGGCAAGGTCAGCTTGGATCAACTGGCCGAGCAGGCCCTGACCCTGGTGATCAAGGACGCTTGCTGATCATGCGGGTGGCCAATCTGGCCGGCTGTGATTTTTATTCGCCATGGCCTGCTAAGCTTCCTATGAGCCGGCGCTGGCCTGGCTTGGAGACAGGGATATGTCGGACTTTAGCCTTCCTGTCACGAGGTGCCGCGTTGCACTTGCTCATGCGCCTGCTGCTTATCGTGATTGCCTGCTGGGCGCCGGTTCTGCTGGCCGCACAGCAGGTTCGAGTGGGCGCCTATCACTTCCCGCCTTATGTGATTAAACCCGAGAGCGAGTCGCCTGCTGGCGTGCTGCCCGAGTTGCTGGCGGCCTTGAACAGTGTCCAGAACGACTACCGCTTCAGCCTGGTGCCGACCTCGGTTACCCGGCGCTACCGCGACTTCCAGCAGGCCCGCTATGACCTCATCCTGTTCGAATCGCCGGAGTGGGGCTGGCAGTACACCGAGTTGGCCAAGCTCGACCTGCAGATCATCGACGCCGAGGTCTATGTCGCACAGAAGCAGCCAGGTCGCGATCAGTCCTTCTTCGACAGCCTGAAGGGCAAGCGCATGGCCCTCTATACCGGTTATCACTATGGCTTTGCCGACTTCAATGCGGAGCAGGCGTTTCTGGCGAGCCACTTCCAGGCATCGCTGACCTACTCCCATGACAGCAACCTGCTGATGCTGCTGCACGATCGTGTGGATGTCAGTGTGGTGACGCGTTCCTACTTGCCGATCTTCCAGCGCGAGTACCCGCAGGAGAGTCAGCAGTTGCTGATCTCGCAACGTGCCGACCAGGTCTACCACCATCATGCGTTGTTGCGTCCAGGCTCGCCGCTGAGTGCTGCCCGGCTGGGCGAACTCATGCGATTGTTACGCGACAACGGCCAATTCTCTGAACTGCTTGCCAGGTATCACCTGCGGGATGCCAGAGGAAGCGACGTGGAGCATGCCGACCCCATTCGACATTGATCGACATTTACCTGGCAGGATGCCTGGGCTAGTCTCTGGCGAGCGTTGTTGTCCAAGGGGTCAATATGTTGCGGTGTCCACAGGGATGGGCGCGGGGGCTGTTGCTGTTACTGGTGCTGTGTTGCCAGTGGGCGGTGGCCGCGGACGAGGTGCTGATTGCGGCCGTCCATTTCCCGCCCTATGTGATCAAGCCCGAGGAGAATCTGCAGGGCGGCTTGCTTGGGGAGTTGGTGGTCGCGCTTAACCAGGTGCAGAACCAGCATCGTTTTGGCCTGCGTGCAACTTCGTTGAACCGGCGCTTCGACGACTTTCGCAGTGGCCGTATTCATATCGCTATCTTTGAGAACCCCGACTGGAGCTGGCAGGGCATTGCCGGCCCGCGCATCGATATGGGCCTGGAGGATGCGGAAGTACTGATCGCCCGTGCCGACTCAGGCCGCGATCAGCGCTTTTTCGATAACCTGCAGGGCAAGCGCATGGCCCTGTTCAATGGTTACCACTATGGTTTTGCCGGCTTCAAGAACGACCCCAAGTGGCTGGAGAAAAACTTCAACGCCGTTCTGACCTATTCCCACGAGAGCAATCTCAAGCTGGTGCTCAAGGGGCGGGCCGACATTGCTCCCATTACCCGTTCCTGGTTGGGCGCGCGCTTGCGCGAGCAGCCGCAGCTCAGGGATCAATTGCTGGTTTCAGACTGGGAGGATCAGCGTTACCGCCACTACGCCCTGCTCAGCCCACATGCGCCCATCAGTGCCGAGGATTTCCGCCATGCCCTCGATCTGCTGCGCGAGAACGGAACGCTGCAGCGCATATTTACCCCATACGGCATCGTCGTCAGACCGTACGCACTGGATAGCTCAGCAGCAGCAAGTGCAGAAGATTGACCGCGCCGTGCAGAAGCACGGCTGGCCACAGACGCCCGCTGCCATGGAACACCAGGCCATAGCCGAGCCCGGCAAAGGTGGCCACCAGGGCAAACAGCGGGCTGAAGGGCATGTGCGCGGCGCCGAACAGCGCGGCCGTCAGCCCAATGCCGCAGACCACCCCCAGGCGTCTACAGAGTGCCGGTTGCAGCCAGGCGCGGAACAGCAGCTCCTCGGCCAGCGCGGTCACGCCGAGATTGACCGCCAGCCACAGCCACAAGCCTTCCGGCCACTTCGGTTGCCAGCCGACCAGGCCCAGCAGCAGTGCCAGCAGAGGAACGCCAAGTAAGGTGGCGCAAGCACTCAGCCAGGCCGTTTTGGGCCGAGGCGCTGTATTGCGTGGCTTACCGAGCCACCAGGCCAGTAGGGTCATACCCAGTAGCAGCTTGTCCCAGGACAGGCGCAGGGCATAGGGTGGGGCGTCGGCGCTGAGCTGGCGAGACGGCCACAAGGGCAGCGGGTGGAAACCGGGCAGCAGATGGGCCGCCAGCGCAATGCCGGCCAGCAGTCCACCACTCCACCACAGCCAGCCCGGCAGTCGGCCTGAGCCCAGCATGATCCAGGCGGCGAACAGCAGGCCGAAGAGCAGGGCAGGGGGTTGCAGGTAACCCAGGGTAAAGCAGCTGGCCAGCACCAGCAGAGGCAGCAGGGCGCGCAGTTGAAGCGAAAGCATGTACGTCCTTGTCGATGGAGCTCAGCGGTCTTCGGCGTCCTTGGCATCCTGCTCGGCATTGCGCCGGTGAATGCGGGCGAGTTGTTCATCGCTCAGCGGCAGTTTGCGGGCACTGTCGCGCAGCAGCAGCAAGCTGCCCAGGATGGAGCCGAGCGCCAGGATGATGATCAGCCAGGCATACCAGGGCATGGGATTCTCCTCCGTTCGTGATAGACCACCATAAACCTCTGCACCGCCGCTGTCAGTCCCGTGTCGATACAGGGGCTGCCACGGCCGCTGTTGGAACCGACCGTGACCAGACGGCTCTGGGGGGCTGGATAGCGCCACCTGCACCGAGAAAGACTTGGCCACGCCCCATGCAAGCCGCTTGAGCAAGAGCCGCTAGGCCGCTGTCGGACATGCCAGTGCGTGAGCGTAAAAGGTGCACCCTAGAGAGGTTGTTGCCTGTTATTGGTTCATAACCGCAGCAGCATTCGCTTAGTGTTTTTTTGACTTTTGAGCTGTCACTTTCCTGGCCTAAGCTCGCCCTGCCGGATCTATCCACTCATCAGGGTGATCTTATGGATATCAGCATGAGCGAAGCCGCCGAGCGCGGCTGGATCGTCAAACTGGGGCTTTGTGCCGTGCCCTTTCGCACCCAGCAGGCCGCCGACCAGTTTGTCGAGCGCCTCAAGCAGCGGCTGGAGGCGCCGCATGGGCTGCCCGACGAGGTGTTGCCGGATGGTCATCAAACGGTCACACCAGAGCTGCAACATCACACCTAGTACTGTAGGTGTGTGCTACTCACTCTCCCGCCGCGATCTTCGCGGCGTTTTTTTGCCTGCGCATCAGCTCGGCATCAGCAGAAGCAGGCTGAGCACCAGCATCAGCAGCAGGGTCAGCCCGTGGCTGGCCTGGCGCAGTAGCAGGATGCGGGCGAACAGGCCGGTGCAGTACAGCAGACGCAGCATGATGAAGGCGAAGCCAAGAGCGGCGGTCAGCGCCGGGCTGACCTGGCCGGTAGCTTCACCCAGATAGAGCAGCACGATGAACAGTACCGACTGCTCCAAGCTGTTGCCGTGGGCGCGTATGGCCTTGGTCAGATCCATCTTGCCGCCGTCGCCAAAGGGTATTTGGTAGCGCATGCGCAGGCGCGAAATATTGAGTGAAAGTCCGATCAGGACGAGGGTCAGAATGGCGGCAACGTAGACGCTGTAAGGCATAGGAACTCCGTGTTCTTGTTATATCCGCGCTGAGCGTAGGAGGCCGCAGCATGTCTGCACAAGGGGCGCTTCGGCCACTTTGCAGCAGCCATGAAAAAGCCCGGCACAGGGCCGGGCCAAGGGAGCCGGGCAGACCGGTGAATCAGGCAGCGGGGCGTTGCTGGCGCTGGTAGAGAAACTCCAGCACGGCAGCGCGGCAGTGGTGGTACTGCGCGTCGTTGGCCAGGGCCAGGCGGTCGCGCGGGCGCGGCAGGTCGACCTTGAGGATGTCGCCGACGGTGGCGGCCGGACCGTTGCTCATCATCACGATGCGATCGGACAGCAGCACCGCTTCGTCGACGTCGTGGGTGATCATGATCACCGTGTTGCCGAGGTCGCGGTGGATCTCCATCAGCGAGTCCTGCAGGTGCGCGCGGGTCAGCGCATCCAGCGCCCCGAAAGGCTCGTCCATCAGCAGCACCTTGGGCTGCATGGCCAGCGCGCGGGCGATGCCGATGCGCTGCTTCATGCCGCCGGAGATCTCGCTGGGGCGCTTGTCCTTGGCGTGCAGCATGTGCACCAGCTCCAGGTTGTGCAGGGTCCAGTCGCGCACTTCCTTGCGCGACTTGTCCTTGAACACCTGGCGCACGGCCAGTTCGACGTTCTGGTAGCAGGTCAGCCAGGGCAGCAGGCTGTGGTTCTGGAACACCACGGCGCGCTCCGGGCCGGGCTCGTTGACTTCGCGGCCGTCGAGGATCACTCCGCCGGTGGTGGCCTGATACAGCCCCGCGACGATGTTGAGCACGGTGGACTTGCCGCAGCCGGAGTGGCCGATCAGCGAGACGAACTCGCCCTTGTCGATCTTCAGGTTGACGTTCTGCAGGGCGCAGAACAGGCCCTTGTCGGTGGGGAAGTCGATGCCGACGCCGCTCAGTTCGAGGTGTGCTTGGTTCATGGTCGTTCTCCTTAGCGCAGCACGGCGTTCTTGTCCCAGCTCACGGACTTCTGCAGCAGGAGCATGAGGCGGTCGAGGAGGAAGCCGATCAGGCCGATGACGATCACCGCCACCATGATGCGGCCGAGGGAATTGGAGCTGCCGTTCTGGAACTCGTCCCAGATGAACTTACCCAGGCCGGGGTTCTGCGCCAGCATTTCGGCGGCGATCAGCACCATCCAGCCGGTACCCAGCGACAGACGCAGGCCGGTGAAGATGGCCGGCACGGCGGCCGGCAGCACGATGCGCCGGACATGGTCGAGCGGCGACAGGCGCAGCACGCGGCTGACGTTGGTCAGGTCCTTGTCCAGGCCGGCCACGCCGACGGTGGTGTTGAGCACGGTGGGCCACAGGCAGCACAGCGCCACGGTGATGGCCGAGGTAATGAAGGACTTGGCGAACAGCGGGTCGCTGCTGGTGTAGAGGGCGCTGACCAGCATGGTCACCAGTGGCAGCCAGGCCAGCGGCGAAACCGGTTTGAACACCTGGATCAGCGGGTTGACTGCGGCGTAGATGCTTTTCGACAGGCCGCAGAGGATGCCCAGTGGCACGGCGACCAGGCTGGCCAGGGCGAAACCGGCCAGCACGGTGTAGAGGCTGGTGACGATCTGGTCGAAGAAGGTCGGCTTGCCGGTGTAGGGGCGGATCTTCACCTCGGCGCTCGGGTCTTTCGCCAGTTTCGCCGCGTTGCGCTGTTCCTGGCGCTCGTAGAAGGCCTCGGCCTTGGCGCGCTCGGCGACGTGGGCGTCGACCAGCGAGCCGAACTGGCTGTAGACCTGCACCGGCCCGGGAAACTGGCCGAGGCTGGTCTGGATGTTGTTGGCCACCAGCTGCCAGAACAGCAGGAAGAACACGATACCGGCCAGCGGCAGGATGATTGCCGGTGCCCAGCGCTTGATCAGGGCCTGGCTGCGCGCGGTATCGACGGTCTGCTTGATCGGGGTGGCGACGTTCGGGTTGCTCATCGTCCTGTCCTCTCGTGGGCGAGGGCGGAGCCGGCTGGCCCCGCCTGCGCGGGTTTACTCGGTGCCTTTCAGGCCGATCTGGAAGGAGTTCAGGTAGGCGTTGGGTGTACGCCCGTCGTAGGTCACGCCGTCGATGAAGTCGCTGCTCGGCGCGCGGTAGCCGTCTTCGTCGGCCGCCGGGAAGTCATCGGCCTTGGCCTTGCCTTCGCTGATCAGCTCGTTGGCCGCCTCGCGGTACAGATCCGGTCGATACACCTGCTTGGCCACGTCGAGATACCAGCTGTCCGGTTTGGCCTCGCTGATCTGGCCCCAGCGGCGCATCTGGGTCAGGTACCAGATGGCGTCCGAGTAGAAGGGGTAGGTGGCGTCGTGGCGGAAGAACACGTTGAAGTCCGGTACTTCGCGCTTGTCGCCTTTCTCGTACTCGAAGGTGCCGGTCATGGAGTTGGCGATGACCTTGGCGTCGGCGCCGACGTATTCCGGACGGGAGAGGATTTCCACGGCCTCGGCGCGGTTGGCGTTGTTGTTCTCGTCCAGCCACATGGCCGCGCGGATCAGGGCCTTGACCAGGCGCTTGTGGGTTTCCGGGTTGGCTTCGGCCCAGGCCTTGGACACGCCGAAGACCTTCTCCGGGTTGTTCTTCCAGATCTCGTAGTCGGTGATCACCGGCACGCCGATGCCCTTGAATACGGCCTGCTGGTTCCACGGCTCGCCCACGCAGTAGCCGCTGATGGTGCCTGCCTCCATGGTCGCCGGCATCTGCGGTGGCGGAGTGACCGAGAGCAGTGCGTCGGCGTTGATCTGCCCGCTGATGTCGCCTTTTTCCGGCGCGTACAGGCCTGGGTTGATGCCACCGGCGGCCAGCCAGTAGCGCAGCTCGTAGTTGTGGGTGGAAACCGGGAACACCATGCCCAGGTTGAACGGCTTGCCCTTGGCCTTGTACTGCTCGATCACCGGCTTGAGCGCGTCGGCCTTGATCGGGTGCACCGGCTTGCCGTTTTCCATCGGCACATGTTTCTTCATTTCCGCCCAGACTTCGTTGGAGACGGTGATGGCATTGCCATTGAGGTCCATGGAGAAGGCGGTGACCACCTCGGCCTTGGTGCCGAAGCCGATGGTCGCGCCCAGCGGCTGGCCAGCCAGCATGTGCGCGCCGTCCAGCTCGCCATCGATTACCCGGTCCAGCAGCACTTTCCAGTTGGCCTGGGCCTCCAGGGTGACGAACAGCCCTTCGTCCTCGAAATAGCCCTTCTCGTAGGCGATGGCCAGCGGCGCCATGTCGGTGAGCTTGATGAAGCCAAGCTTGAGTTCTTCCTTCTCCGGCTCGGCGGCCAGGGCGATCTGCATGGAAAGCGGGGATAGCGCCAGCAGGGCGGCGCCGAGCAGGGTTTTCAACGGAGTACGGCGAGTCTTGCGCATTGAAGATTTCCTCGTGGTCAGAAACGAAAAAAGACGTCGCAGCAAACCGGCCCGAAGGGCTGGTTGCGTCGACGTCTTTGTCTATTCGTCCCGATCACCGCCGTTGGCGATCCGAAGACGGGTGTGGCTGAAAGGTCTTTTGCAAAGGCCTTGCCAGTTCCTTCCGTATGCTTCGGAGACCTGAATAATTCCTTGTAAATCAGTTTGATAGGGGGCTATGGCAGCAGTCAAAACGCCTTTTGTCGCGTACTCACCAGGCCAGGCCGGGCGAACCAAGGCAGTGCAGGGCTGCGCCCGGCGCGTGCAATAGTGGGCAGTGCATCAGCCGCTGGCGCGAGTTTCCTCGGTGAAGTCGCGCAGCCAGCGCAGCACCTGCACCGCTTCCCAGCGCGCCGGATCGAACAGGGCATACGCCTGGCCCTGATAACCCACCACGTCCAGCTGACGGTGATAGCCGGCGCGCTGCAACAGGGCTTCGATCTCGGCGAAGCAGCCGTTGAAATGGGCGCGGTTGAAGGGGGTGCGGCGCTCTGTGACGATGCCTTCGAGCAGCAGTTCTTCGACCGTGCTGCGTACCCGCTCCGGATTCATCCGGTTGACCGCGTGTTTCAGCTGCATGACATCCAGCATGGCAAGACTCCTGTTTGGCGATGCGCTGCCCGGAAAGCGGGCCTCGGTAAGTCGGGCGATAGCCTAATAAAAAATACTGTACAGATAAACAGTATTCGATGTTAGGATCGCTCCACTGCCTGAATTCGTGCGCGCAAACTCACTGCGGCCATCCAGAGGAGCTCCCGACAATGCAACAGAAGCTGATGACAATTGTGCTGCTGGCCCTGCTCGCCGGTTGCGCCCAATCGCAGAGCGAACAGCCTCGTGCCAATGGCGCTTATCTGGTGATCGACGAAGGGCGGGCCTGGACGGTGCTGGTGGCTGATGGCGAGCGTCGCGAGGAAGCGGGCTGGGTACTGGATGTCATTCGTTTACCGGAGGCGCCGTCGGGCGTGGTGGCCAGCTATCTGATCGAGACGCCCAACTGTGGGCGTGTCCAGTGGCTGAGTCAGCGTCAGGATGACTCCCAAGGGCTCGGTGCACGCTTGCAGGCAGTGCCGGGCGAGGCCATGCAGCGCCCTGGTTGCCTGGTCGGTCAGGGACAATTGTGGACGGCGTTGGATTATTCGGGGTGATAGCCAGAGGCCCCGGCGGTTTTTCGTCGGGGCCTCTGGCTTTACTGGGCTGGTGCTTTGCGCGTTTTGGCCGGTGGCTCCTTGAGCAGGCCGTCGGCGCGGAACATCGCCTTGATCCCGCGAATGGACTGGCGGGTGCGGTCCTGGTTCTCGATCAGGGCGAAACGCACATGGTCGTCGCCGTAGTCGCCAAAGCCCAGGCCCGGCGAGACGCAGACCTTGGCTTCCAGCAGCAGTTTCTTGGCGAACTCCAGCGAACCCAGGTGGGCGTACGGCTCGGGGATCTTGGCCCAGATGTACATCGAGGCTTTGGGCTTCTCCACCATCCAGCCGGCCTCGTGCAGACCCTTGACCAGCATGTTGCGGCGCTGACGGTACTGCTCGGCGATATCTCGGACGCACTGCTGGTCGCCCTCCAGTGCTGCGATGGCTGCCACCTGCAGTGGGGTAAAGGTGCCGTAGTCGTGGTAGCTCTTGATCCGCCCCAGCGCACTGACCAGCTCCGGGTTGCCGACCATGAAGCCGATACGCCAGCCGGCCATGTTGTAGCTCTTGGATAGAGTGAAGAACTCTACGGCGATGTCCTTGGCGCCTTCCACCTGCATGATTGACGGCGCTTTCCAGCCGTCGTAGACGATGTCCGCGTAGGCCAGGTCGTGCACCACCAGCACGTCGTACTGCTTGGCCAGGGCCACCACGCGCTCGAAGAAGTCCAGTTCCACGCACTGCGCGGTGGGGTTGGAGGGGAAGCCGAGAATCATCATCTTCGGCTTGGGAATGCTCTCGCGGATGGCCCGCTCAAGCTCGGCGAAGAAATCCACGCCCGGAACCAGCGGAACCGAGCGCACCTGGGCGCCGGCGATCACCGCGCCGTAGATGTGGATCGGGTAACTGGGGTTGGGCACCAGCACGGTGTCGCCATGATCCAAGGTGGCCAGCATCAGGTGCGCCAGGCCTTCCTTGGAGCCGATGGTGACGATGGCTTCGGTTTCCGGATCGATCTCCACCTCATAGCGGTCCTTGTACCAGCGCGAGATGGCGCGGCGCAGGCGCGGAATGCCACGGGAGGTGGAGTAGCCGTGGGTGTCGTCGCGCTGGGCGACCTGGACCAGCTTTTCGACAATGTGCGGCGGGGTAGCGCCGTCCGGGTTGCCCATGCTGAAGTCGATGATGTCCTCGCCACGGCGGCGAGCAGCCATCTTGAGTTCGGCGGTGATGTTGAAAACGTAGGGGGGGAGACGATCGATGCGCGCAAAACGGCGCTTGGCGTTATCAGCCATGGCTTCCTCGAGGTACGTAAGCGCCCGGAACCGTCCGAGCGACGCTGGCCACCTGCGTGTGGCCTGGCGGCGAAGATAAGGGGCTTGGCTGACGGCTGTCCAGAGCAGTTTGCCGGCAAATCAGTGGTGCAGTCAGCTCAGTCGGTGTTTCAAGCGTAGCTGCGGGGCGGCGAGAGGCTTTAGATCGGCATACGTGACGCGCCAGCCGGACGATCGGACCGCGCTAGCGCTTTGCCTGCCACAGCCAGCGCATCTTTGTAGGTGGGCTTACGAGTGCGGCGAGCGCCCATTCTAGAGCGCATAAATCCGCGGCTTCAGCCTAGTTCCCCAACATGTCATGCATGGCAATGATCTGTTCAGCCACTTGGATCAGCTTCTGTTGGCGGCTCATGGCCTGACGGCGCATCAGGGTGTAGGCGTCCTCTTCGTTGCAGCTCTTCATCTTCATCAGCAGGCCTTTGGCCAACTCGATACGCTTGCGTTCGGCCAATTGGGCGTCGCGGGCTTGCAGTTGGGCGCGCAGGGCCTGGTCGCTTTCGAAGCGTGCCATGGCCACGTCGAGGATCGGCTGCAGGCGGTCGGCCTGGATGCCCTCGACGATGTAGGCGCTGACCCCGGACTGAATGGCCTGGCGCATCACCTGCGGGTCGTGCTCGTCGGTGAACATGACAATAGGGCGCGGCTGGTCGCGGCTGACCAGTACCACCTGCTCCATCACGTCACGGCCGGGAGATTCGGTGTCGATCAGAACCACATCCGGGCGGACGGCTTCGACCCGCTCGGGCAGGTCGATGGTCAGGCCGGATTCGTCGATCACCTCGAAACCTGCCTCGACCAGGGCGCTCTTCAGGCGACCGACCTTCTTCGGGGTATCGTTGATCAGGAGTATGCGTAGCATCGTGCTGTGTTCTCGCTGCGTTACAGGGCGATGGCGGTATCGTTGCTGCGGGCGTGGATCGCGAAGCTGCGGGCATAGCCCTGCGGGTCGCTGCCATCCCAGACGCTGCCGTCGAGCAGTACCGAGCGGCGCATCGCCTGTTCGGGCACCTTGACGCCAACGGCCTCTGCGGCCTGGCGATAGAGGTCAAGCTGGTGAACCTCACGGGCGACGGCGAGGTAGTCCGGATCGGCGCGCAGCAAGCCCCAGCGGCGGAATTGGGTCATGAACCACATGCCATCGGACAGCCAGGGCATGTTCACCTGACCGTCGGCAAAGAAGCGCAGTGGGTGCGCATCCAGCCAGGCGTGACCGAGGCCGTCTTCATACTGGCCGAGAAAGCGCGGCTGGATGGAAGACAGTGGGGCGTCTACATAGTCGCTGCTGCTGATCAGCTGAGCAGTGCTGCGGCGGTTTTCTTCGTTCTCGTCGATGAAGCGACTGGCCTCCAGCACGGCCATGGTCAGGGCGCGGGCCGTGTTGGGATATTGCTCGACGAACTCGCGGGTCACACCCAGCACTTTCTCCGGATGGTCGGCCCAAATCATCTGGCTGGTGGCCAGGGTGAAGCCTTGGCCCTCTTCTACGGCCAGAGCACCCCAAGGGCCGCCGGCGCAGAAGCCGTCAATACGCCCGGCGCGCAGATGCGCGACCATCTGCGAAGGTGGCACGACTACCGTGCTGACGTCCTCCAGTGGATGAATGCCTTGAGCCGCCAGCCAGTAATACAGCCACATGGCATGTGTGCCGGTGGGAAAGGTCTGGGCGAAAGTGAGTTTTGCACTGCCTTGGCGCGCTCGGGCGGCGAGTGCCTCGGCAGTGACCACTCCGCTGCGCTTGAGGGGCTCAGAGAGGTTGATGGCCTGGCCGTTCTGGTTCAGGCCCATGAGAATGGCCATCTGGGTGGTTGGGCCGCCAATACCCAGATGGATGCCATACACCTGGCCGTAGAGGGTCTGTGCGGCATCCAGTTCGCCGCTCAGCAGGCGGTCGCGCAAACCGGCCCAGGAGGCTTGGCGCTGCAGGTTGAGGGTCAACCCATAAGGCTGTGCGAAGCCTTGGGTGGCCGCGACGATCAGCGAGGCAGAGTCAGTCAGGGCCATAAATCCCAGGTTGAGAGTGCTCTTTTCCGGTGCATCGCTGCCCGCGACCCAGGCCAGGGCTTGCTGTTGCGAGGTGCTGCTGTCGGTCATGTCGTGTTCCGCCGTTGAACAAAAAGGCGCCGCTCCAGCCTGCAGCATGCTGCGTGACCAGAAACGACGCCATTGTCTATGAACCGGCTCCGCCGTTGGAGAGGGTTCTGCTGTTGAACCCTAAGCAAGCGATATGCCACTCAAACAAAACCCCGCCAAGGCGGGGTTTTGTTTGAGTGGCTGAGGATGCATCTAGCGTTCCAGCATGTGTTTCACCTGATTCTGCGGAATCTGTTGCTTGCGCCCTTCACTGTCTTCGAACTCGATCATTCCGGTATCTTCGTCCAGTTCTGGCTTGTCGGCCGTGGTGAGCATCTGCCCATCGGTGGTGGTGATGATGTACTCGGTAGAGCAACCGTTCAACGTGAGCAAGATCAGCGTGACGAGAAAGAAATGCTTCATGCAGTGGACTCCATTCAGGGCTCGCACATCGGGCCGACAGGGTAAAACTAGGTAGGGCGTCGGCCGAATTCAAGCGTTGCTGCATGTACAAAAAAGGGGATGCCGAAGCATCCCCTTTATGTGCCAGGCCTTCAGACTCAGACCTGCGGCTTGGCTTCTTCCTCTTTCGCCTGAGTGGCGCTTTCATCTGCAGCAGTTTGCTGCTCGGCACTCTCGGCCGGTTGCTCTGCTTCTACCACAGTCGGCTCGAATTCGGCCGCGGTGGCAGGAGCCTCAACGACTTCCTCAACCGCTGCAGCTGCCTGCTCGGCGGGCTTTTCGGCAGCCGTTTCGCTGCTGGCAGTGAGTGCTGCAGCAGCGGCTGCGGCGGCTTCAGCCTGCAGACGGGCGGCTTCTTCCTGCTTGCGACGACGCACTTCACGAGGATCGTTAGGTGCGCGGCCAGTACTGTTTGGCGCCACTTCCGGTGCGGCTACAGGGGCTGGCGCAGCTTCTTTTTTCACTTCAACGACCGGAGCTACAGGCTCAGGTTCCACTGCGGGCTGTACTGCTGCGGCAGCTTCTACGACAGGCGCCGTTTCAACCACTGGCTGGGCGGCAGGCTCTTCGGCCAAGACTGGCGCTACAGCTTCAGCAGCTTCCGGCTCGCTGGTGATCTCGGCAGCGTGGGTGACTTCAGCTTGCGCTTCTGCCGGGGTTTGCGCGTTGGCCTGGTTCAGTGCCGCAACAGCCGCTACAGCAGCACTTTCCGCTGCGGTGGTGGTAGCACCTTCGGTGGCCTCGGCTTCGCCGGCTTCTTCGACAATCGGGTTGCCGTCGGCATCACGCAGGCGCTCGCGGCGATTGCTGCGGCGACGCTGGCCACGGGAGCGACGACGTGGGCGATCGCCCCCTTCACCGTTGTCCTGACCATCATCCTGCTGCTCGGCGCTGTCCAGTACTTCTTCCTCGGCCGCATCCACATTCTGTGGCGCGCGCGGCTGGCGCTCTTCACGCGGCGGACGCGGTTGGCGCTCTTCGCGTGGCTTGCGCTCGTTGCTCTGCTCCTGGCTATTGGCGGTGTTGCCGTCCAGCGGTTCGCGCAGTTCGCGGCGACGCTCTTCGCGTGGCTCGCGGGCTTCGCGCGGCTGGCGCTCGCGGCGGTTTTCCTGGCCTTCACGCGGCTCGCGGGCCTGGCGCTCTTCACGTGGCTCACGGGCTTCACGCGGCTGGCGCTCTTCACGAGGCTCGCGCGGTTGGCGCTCCTCACGCGGCTTGCGCTCTTCGCGTTCGGCACGCTCACCACGGTCGTTGCGGTCACGGTTGCCACGACCGTCACGACGGTTCTGCTGGCGACCGCCACGGCGCTCGTCATTGCGTGGCTTGCGCTCGGCCGGCTTGGCTTCGACCACTGGCTGCTGCTCTTCTTCCTTGCCGGCGAAGAGGCTCACCAGGGACTTGACCAGGCCCTTGAACAGGCTCGGTTGTGGCGTCGGGGCAGTCGGAGCCAGCGGAGCGGCCGGGGTCGGTGCTGCCGGGCGCGGCGGAGTGGCTTTGAGTGCCGCTTCCTGGCGCACCAGGGTGCGGGTGGCGGTAGCCTCTTCCTCGACCTCGACCTTGGCCATCTCGTAGCTGGTTTGGCCGCTCATCACTTCCGGGCTGTCGTCGCGCAGGCGCTGGACTTCAAAGTGCGGGGTTTCCAGGTGGTCGTTCGGCAGGATGACGATACGCGCACGTGTGCGCAGCTCGATTTTGGTGATGCTGTTGCGCTTCTCGTTGAGCAGGAAGGCGGCAACCGGGATCGGCACCTGGGCGCGGACTTCGGCGGTGCGGTCCTTCAGGGCTTCCTCTTCGATCAGGCGCAGGATAGCCAGCGACAGGGATTCGACGTCGCGGATGATGCCCTGGCCGTTGCAGCGCGGGCAGACGATGCCGCTGGTCTCGCCGAGCGACGGACGCAGGCGCTGACGGGACATTTCCAGCAGGCCGAAGCGCGAGATGCGGCCGACCTGTACGCGGGCACGGTCGGCTTCCAGGGCTTCACGGACTTTCTCTTCCACGGCGCGCTGGTTCTTGGCCGGGGTCATGTCGATGAAGTCGATCACGATCAGGCCGCCGATGTCACGCAGGCGCAGCTGGCGGGCGATTTCCTCGGCCGCTTCCAGGTTGGTCTGCAGGGCGGTTTCTTCGATGTCGCCGCCTTTGGTGGCGCGCGCCGAGTTGATGTCGATGGACACCAGGGCCTCGGTCGGGTCGATGACGATGGAACCACCGGACGGCAGTTTCACTTCGCGCTGGAAGGCGGTCTCGATCTGGCTTTCGATCTGGAAGCGGTTGAACAGCGGCACGCTGTCTTCGTACAGCTTGATCTTGCTGGCGTACTGCGGCATGACCTGCTGAATGAAGGCCAGGGCTTCCTCCTGGGCTTCGACGCTATCCACCAGTACTTCGCCGATGTCCTGGCGCAGGTAGTCGCGGATGGCGCGGATGATGACGTTGGATTCCTGGTAGATCAGGAATGGCGCGGCGCGATCCTTGGAGGCGTCCTTGATTGCGGTCCACAGCTGCACCAGATAGTCGAGGTCGAGCTGCAGTTCTTCGCTGGAGCGACCCAGACCGGCGGTACGCACGATCAGCCCCATGTCGCCCGGGGCGTTGAGGCCGTTCAGCGCTTCGCGCAGCTCGTTGCGTTCTTCACCTTCGATGCGGCGGGAGATCCCGCCCGCACGCGGGTTGTTCGGCATCAGCACCAGGTAGCGGCCAGCCAGGCTGATGAAGGTGGTCAGGGCGGCACCTTTGTTGCCACGCTCTTCCTTCTCGACCTGGACGATGACTTCCTGGCCTTCCTTGAGCACTTCCTTGATGTTGACGCGGCCGCCTTCCGGAGCCTTGGAGAAGTATTCGCGGGAGATTTCTTTCAGTGGCAGGAAGCCGTGACGCTCGGCGCCGAAATCAACAAAGGCAGCTTCGAGGCTAGGCTCGACGCGTGTGATGCGGCCTTTGTAGATATTGGCCTTCTTCTGTTCGCGGGCGCCGGACTCAATGTCCAGATCATAGAGCTTCTGGCCATCTACCAGGGCGACACGCAACTCTTCGGGTTGAGTTGCGTTGATCAGCATTCTTTTCATGTTGTACCAATGGTTTCCGTGGCTAACGGAAACGGCGTTTGGCACACACGACTTCTACGGTCGGTGTCAGGGGGCGCGCCGGCGTGGTCGTAAATCACACCGGTGTCTAGCGGTCAGGCCAGTGGGGCCGGTACCGCGACTACGCTCCTGTTTGCTGTGGTGACAGAAGCACTCAGTCAGGGGAGGAATCAACCGTTCGCTGCGGACGAATTGTGACGCGTCTTGGTAAAGCCTGTAGCTACGCAGTTCGACGGTTGTGCATCTCCACCCTACACGTATCGCTGAAATCGGGTGCCGCTCGCAGAATCCGCAGCGGGTTTGCATTATCGCAGGCTAGGCCTGCGCGTCTGTCGAGCCTGGTTGGCGATCTCGCGGCAGGCTCGTTGGCTCAAGGCTTTGTTTCCGGCATTCAGCACGCTCTGTGCGGCGAGAATTCCGTCGGACGGCCTTACGTCCAGAAAGGGTTGCGCTCGGCAGGGATGGTATGGATGTCGATCATCCGCTAACCGGGCCGCTTTTGGCGGCGTTCGCGACTATATCAGTAATGATTAAGTGCTTCAATTCCATAAAAAATTGTTATGATCGCCGCCATGACTACAGACAATTCTCCAACCTCCGGCGTCCAGCTGCTTGAGGTTGTGCCGGATCATGCCGGTCAGCGTATTGATAATTTCCTTCTCGCCCGCCTCAAGGGTGTGCCGAAAACCTTGATCTACCGCATCCTGCGCAAGGGTGAGGTTCGGGTGAACAAGGGGCGGATCAAGCCCGAGTACAAGCTTCAGGCTGGCGACATCGTGCGAGTTCCGCCGCTGCGTTTGGCCGATCGCGATGAGCCGGTGCCGTTGGCGCAAAGCCTGCTGGAGCGTCTCGAGGTGGCAGTCGTTTATGAGGACAAGGCGCTGATTGTGCTGAACAAGCCAGCCGGTATCGCCGTGCACGGTGGTAGCGGTCTGAATTACGGCGTGATCGAGGCCTTTCGCCAGCTGCGCCCGGATGCCAAGGATATCGAGCTGGTTCATCGCCTGGATCGTGATACTTCGGGGCTGCTGATGATCGCCAAGAAGCGCAGTATGCTGCGTCATCTGCATGAAGCTCTGCGTGGTGATGGCGTCGACAAGCGCTACATGGCGCTAGTGCGCGGTAGTTGGCCGACTTCGAAGAAGAAGGTTGCTGCGCCGCTGTTGAAGAACAATCTGCGTTCCGGCGAACGCATGGTTGAGGTCAATCCCGAGGGCAAGGAGGCGCTCACCGAGTTCCGCGTGCTGCGCCGCTTTGGCGAGTTCGCCACTCTGGTCGAGGCGAGCCCGATCACTGGGCGCACTCATCAGATCCGCGTGCATGCCAAGCATGCTGGGCACTCGATTGCTGGTGATTCCAAGTATGGCGATGAGGAATTCACTCGCGAGATTCGCGAGTTGGGCGGAAAGCGCCTGTTTCTGCATGCCTATCAGTTGAGGATCGAACTGCCGGACGGCCAGCGCTTGGAGCTTGAGGCGGCGGTCGATGATATGTGGGAAGTGACCCTGGAGCGTCTCGGTGTCTGACTACCAACTGCTGGTCTTCGATTGGGATGGCACGTTGGTCGACTCCATTGGTCGAATCGTCGAGTCCATGCACCGTGCTGCTGATGATTGTGGGCTGCCGGTGCGGAGTGATGCCCAGGTTAGGGGTATTATCGGTCTTGGACTGCCTGAGGCGGTGCGGGTGCTGTACCCGGAGCTGCATGACTCGGCCATGATCGCTCGGCTCTGCGAGGGATATGGCGGTCATTACCTGCAGCTTGAACGTGAGCCTTCGCCGCTGTTTGCGGGAGTGGAGGAGTCTCTGGAGTCATTTCGGCGCCAGGGTTACCGTCTGGCTGTGGCCACAGGCAAGACTCGCCGTGGCTTGCAGCGGGTTCTTGAGGGGCGTGGCTGGCTTGATTATTTCGATATCACCCGTTGCGCCGATGAGACGGCCAGCAAGCCACATCCGCGCATGCTGCATGAAATTCTCGATCATTGTCGGTTGCCTGCTTCACAGGCGTTGATGGTTGGCGACTCGGTGTTCGATCTGCAGATGGCGCGTAATGCCGGGATGGATTCGGTGGCGGTGGGCTTTGGTGCGCAGTCGCTGGAGAGTCTTCTGGCTCATGGGCCGCGTCTGGCGATCAATGAGTTTTGCGAACTTCATGCCTGGCTGAGTGGGCGTGTCTCTGTTGGATCTGTTGAGGTGGCTGAGCATGTCAGATGAGTTGAAGTCGTCGGCTGGCGATGACAAAGCCTGGAAATTGCTGGAAAAAACCCTGCAGGCAGGGGTTGTCGAGCAGCGGCGAGCGCGGCGCTGGGGCATCTTTTTCAAGTTGCTGGCGTTCATCTATCTATTCGGTGCGCTGGCGCTGTTCAGTCCAGCGTTGAAGTTGGGCAAGTCGGCGGGCGTGGCGGAGAGCCATACTGCGCTGATCGAGGTGCGCGGCATGATCATGGCTGACGAGGAGGCGAGTGCCGACAATATCGTCAGTGGCCTGCGCGCTGCGTTCGAGGATGAGAAGACCAAAGGCATCATCCTGCGCATCAATAGCCCGGGCGGCAGTCCGGTGCAGTCTGGTTACATCTATGACGAGATCAAGCGTCTGCGCGGTGAACATCCGGATATCAAGGTCTACGCGGTGATCAGCGATCTTGGGGCTTCCGGTGCCTACTACATCGCCAGTGCGGCTGACGAGATCTATGCGGATAAGGCCAGTCTAGTGGGGTCCATTGGCGTCACTGCCGCCACCTTTGGTTTTGTTGGTGCGATGGATAAGCTCGGTGTGGATCGTCGTGTCTACACCTCCGGTGAGCACAAGGCTTTCCTTGATCCCTTCCAGCCGCAGAAAGAAGAGGAAACCCAGTTTTGGCAGGGTGTGCTGAAAACCACGCACCAGCAATTCATCGATAGCGTCAAGAAAGGGCGTGGTGATCGGCTCAAGGTGCAGGAGTATCCCGAGCTCTTCTCGGGCTTGATCTGGTCGGGAGAGCAGGCTCTGGAGTTGGGTCTGGTGGATGCGCTGGGCAGTAGTAGTTATGTGGCGCGTGAGGTGATTGGGGCCAAGACAATCGTCGACTACACGCGAGAAGAAAGTCCGTTGGATCGTTTCACCAAAAAGCTGGGCGCCAGCGTGGCTGAGCGCTTGGCCATGTGGATGGGCTTTCAGGGGCCGGCTTTGCGCTGATCTGCTGTGTGTGGAGGAGCCCGGCCGAGTGCCGGGCTTTTCATTTATATAGCGGCTCAGGGAATGGCGATGCCGGCGTCATTCAGCATGCTGGTCAGGCGGATCAGTGGGAGGCCGATCAGGCTGGTGCTGTCATCTCCCTCGGTGGCGCGAAAAAGGCTGATGCCGAGCCCTTCGGCCTTGAAGCTGCCGGCGCAGTCGTAAGGTTGCTCGGCAGCGAGGTAGCGGCAGATCTGCTCTTCGTTGAGTGAGCGGAAATGCACTGTGAAGGGGATTGCGTCTACCAGGCAGTGCCCGCTGGAGCTGTCGAGAAGAGCGAGTCCGGTGAGAAATGTCACGCTGGCGCCGCTGGCGGCCAGCAGCTGTTCGCGGGCACGGTCGAAGTTATGGGGTTTGCCGAGAATCTGCTTATCCAGAACGGCTGCCTGGTCCGAGCCGATGATCAGGTGGTTCGGATATCTTTCGCTAAGGGCGCGGGCCTTGGCTTCCGCCAGGCGTCGGACCAGGGGTTCGGCTTGTTCGCCCGGTAGTGGGGTTTCGTCAATGTCTGGGCTGGCCCACTCGAAGGGTTGGCGCAGGCGGATAAGTAACTCTCGGCGATAAGGCGAGCTTGAGGCGAGTACCAGAGGGGGCATGGGGATCTCCTGTTCGAGGGGCGATTTTAGTGATCATGTCTCCCGACGGACAGGTTGGAAATTCCTTTGACAGGGGGAAGGGGCATCCCTAGAATGTCGCGCCTATGTCGAATGGGCCGATTCCACCTCACGTTGATCCGCGCAAACTTGCCGATCGCGGTGTCACCCTTCAGGGGGAGATGCAGCTAGCCAGTTTTGCCAGATTATGCGATCCGCTGGCTGATAATGCCGGTCTGGTTCACGCGAAGCTTGTCTTCGAACGTGGCGAGCGTCGTGCTGTGAGTATTCACAGTCAGCTCGAGGTTGAGGTCAAGATGGTTTGCCAGCGTTGTCTGGAACTGGTCGCACTGCCGATCCGCAGCGAGTGTCATTACGCGGTGGTGAAGGAAGGTGCGGATACCCAGTCGCTGCCCAAGGGCTATGACGTGCTGGAAGTGGGTGAAGATCCTCTGGATCTGATGACGCTGGTTGAAGACGAGCTTTTACTCGCTCTGCCCATCGTTCCGGCCCATGCCCCTGAGGAATGCCAGCAGCCGGTCGGTGCCGATGAGCCCGAGTCGAGCGAGGACGAGGTATCGCGGTCCAACCCGTTCAGTGTTTTGGCGCAGTTAAAGCGTGACCCAAACGTTTAGGAGTTATTGATTTATGGCTGTTCAGCAGAACAAAAAATCCCGCTCTGCCCGCGACATGCGCCGTTCGCACGACGCGCTCGAGGCTAACGCCCTGTCCGTCGAGAAGAGCACCGGTGAAGTTCACCTGCGTCACCACGTGTCCCCGGAAGGTTTCTACCGTGGCCGTAAAGTGATCGACAAGGGCGCCGACGAGTAATCCTTGTCCGCTCCGCAGATCGCGATTGATGCAATGGGTGGGGACTTCGGTCCCCACTGCATTGTTCCGGCCTGCATTGCCAGTCTGGCCGAATTCCCCTCGCTTCACGTGACCCTCGTTGGTCAAGCTCCCCTCATTGAAAAACTCATCTCCCATCACTCGGGTGTTGATCGTGCGCGTCTGCGTGTCGAACACGCCAGTGAAGTGATTGGCATGGATGAGCGCCCTACCCATGCCTTGCGGGGCAAGCCTGATTCCTCCATGCGCGTCATGCTGGAGCTGGTTCGCAATGGTCGGGTCAGTGCCGCTGTAAGTGCCGGCAATAGCGGGGCGCTGATGGCGCTTTCTCTCTATGTGCTCAAGCCGCTGGCGGGTATCGATCGGCCGGCCATGGTGACGGCTGTGCCCACGGCCAAGGGCGTATGCCAGGTGCTTGATCTTGGTGCCAATGTCGACTGCAGTGCCGAGCAACTCTATCAGTTCGCGGTAATGGGCTCGGTGGTTGCTGAGGCGCAGGGGGTGGTGCGTCCGCGCATCGCGCTGCTCAACGTCGGAACCGAGAGCATCAAGGGCAACCAGCAAGTCAAGTTGGCTGCCAGCCTGCTGCGCCAGGCGGAAGGTCTGAACTACATAGGCTTCGTCGAGGGCGATGGCCTGTATCGCGGCGAGGCGGATGTAGTGGTGTGTGATGGTTTCGTGGGCAATATCCTGCTGAAGTCCAGCGAGGGGTTGGTGTCGATGATTACCTCGCGCATCGAAACCCTGTTCAGTGAAAGTCTGGTTTCGCGTATGGCCGGCGCAGTGGCTATGCCACTGCTCAAGCGTTTGAAAGATGAACTGGCACCGGCACAGCACAATGGCGCCAGTCTGTTGGGTCTGCAGGGTATCGTTGTGAAGAGTCATGGCGGTGCCGATGCCGAGGCGTTTCAGAGTGCCATTCGCCGAGCTGTCATCGAGGTGCGCGAGAATCTACCGCAGCGCCTGCATGGCCGTCTGGAAGACTTGTTGCTGTAGATCTCGGCTGTTCGCAGCCCTTGCCAGCAGATCTTCGCGCAATGGGTTGTGACCGCGGCAGCGGGGACTTCATCCAATCTGCAATTGTCGGCCCGGTTGCTCCGTGCTGTTTCTTCTACCTGGAATCACAAAAGGGCACATTTAATGTCAGCCTATCTCGCATTCGTTTTTCCCGGCCAGGGTTCCCAGTCGCTCGGCATGCTTGCCGATCTCGGTGCTCAGCAGGCGCTGGTCCGGGATACTTTTGGTGAGGCCTCCGAGGCCCTCGGTTATGACCTTTGGGCGCTGACTCAGCAGGGTCCGGAAGAGCGTCTTAACGAAACTGACAGGACCCAGCCTGCAATCCTTGCGGCTTCTATCGCCCTGTGGCGTCTGTGGTTGGCGGAAGGTGGTGCGCGCCCGGCTTTTGTTGCCGGGCATAGCCTGGGTGAGTACTCCGCGCTGGTGGCTGCCGGTGCCATCGAGTTCTCAGCTGCGGTGAAGCTGGTCGAGTTGCGCGGTCAGCTGATGCAGCAGGCGGTCCCGGCCGGGCAAGGCGGCATGGCGGCCATCCTCGGTCTGGAAGATGCCGATGTTTTGGCTGCCTGTGCCGAGGCGGCGCAGGATGAGGTGGTCAGTGCCGTCAACTTCAATGCCCCGGGGCAGGTGGTGATCGCCGGTGCGGCAGCTGCCGTTGAGCGCGCTATCGATGCGTGCAAGGCGCGTGGGGCCAAGCGGGCTATGCCGCTTCCGGTCAGCGTACCGTCGCACTGTGCGTTGATGCGCCCGGCGGCCGAAAAATTCGCCGATGCGATCAATGCTCTGGCCTGGCAAGAGCCACAGATTTCATTGGTACAGAATGTTAGCGCCGCCGTGCCGGCTGATCTGGATGCGCTCAGGCGCGATCTGCTGGCGCAGCTGTACAGTCCTGTGCGCTGGGTAGAGAGCGTGCAGTTGCTGGCCGAAAAAGGCGTTACCGAGCTGGTCGAATGCGGTCCTGGCAAGGTTCTGGCGGGGCTCAACAAGCGCTGCGTCAAAGGCGTCAATACCCACAATCTGGAAAATCCGGAAGCCTTCGCTGCCGCTCGCGCGGCGCTGGTTTGAGATACAAGGAGAACATCATGAATCTGCAAGGCAAGGTTGCTCTGGTTACTGGTGCAAGTCGCGGTATTGGCCAGGCTATTGCGTTTGAGCTGGGTCGCCAGGGGGCGGTGGTCATTGGTACTGCTACCAGCGAGGCTGGTGCCGCGCGCATTGGTGAGGCGCTCAAAGGGCAGGGTATCCAGGGCGCCGGCATGATGCTGAATGTGGCTGACAGTGCATCAGTCGACGCTGTCCTGGAGCAGATCCAGAAGGATTTCGGCGCCGTGACCATTCTGGTCAATAACGCCGGCATCACCCGTGACAACCTGATGCTGCGGATGAAGGATGAGGAGTGGTTCGATGTCATCAATACCAACCTCAACAGCCTGTTCCGTCTGTCCAAGGCTGTGCTGCGAGGCATGACCAAGGCCCGCTGGGGGCGCATTATCAATATTGGCTCTGTCGTCGGCGCCATGGGCAATGCCGGGCAGTCCAACTACGCGGCCGCCAAGGCTGGTCTGGAGGGGTTCGGTCGGGCTCTGGCGCGTGAAGTCGGCTCCCGCGCCATTACCGTCAACTCGGTAGCGCCGGGCTTCATCGATACCGACATGACTCGTGAACTGCCCGAGGCTCAGCGTGAGGCGCTGCTGACGCAAATTCCGCTGGGGCGTCTGGGGCAGGCAGAGGAGATTGCCAAGGTAGTTGGCTTCCTTGCCTCTGACGGCGCGGCCTATGTAACTGGCGCCACGGTGCCAGTGAATGGCGGCATGTACATGAGCTGAATGTGACTCGCCTCTGCGAGCAACTGTCATAAAAGCCGTCTAAAGTCCGTTACAAAAGTGCAACCGGCAGAAGGCGACAGTTTGCGGGGGTGCTGGCATTCAGCTTGAAAGTTAGAAAACCCTTTCTATACACTGCAGCCCAGCTGCACGGATCTTTTTCCATAGGAGTGAAAACAAGACATGAGCACCATCGAAGAACGCGTCAAGAAAATCGTTGCCGAGCAACTGGGCGTGAAGGAAGACGAAGTGACCAACAGCGCCTCTTTCGTTGAAGACCTCGGTGCCGACTCCCTTGATACCGTTGAGCTGGTAATGGCTCTGGAAGAGGAATTCGAGACCGAGATCCCGGACGAGCAGGCTGAGAAGATCACCACCGTTCAAGAAGCCATCGATTACGTTACCGCGCACGCTTAAGCGCTCGTAATCGCCGGTTTTCGGCCCAGAAAAGCCGCACTGCCCGAAAAGGCGTGCGGTTTTTCTTTATCGGGCCAGGTCCAATAAGAAAGAGGGTTTTGCAGTGTCGCGTAGACGCGTCGTAGTTACCGGTATGGGCATGCTGTCGCCACTGGGCACCGATGTGGCCAGCAGCTGGCAGGGCATTCTGGCAGGCCACAGTGGCATCGGCTTGATTGAACATATGGATCTTTCTGCCTTCGGCACGCGCTTCGGCGGCTCGGTGAAGGGGTTCAACGTCGAGGACTACCTGTCGGCCAAGGAAGCACGCAAGATCGATCTATTCATTCAGTACGGTCTGGCGGCCAGTTTCCAGGCAATTCGCGATGCCGGGCTGGAAGTCACCGATGCCAACCGCGAGCGCATTGGTGTGGCCATGGGCTCCGGTATCGGCGGCCTGACCAATATCGAAACCAACTGCAAATCCCTGTTCGAGCAAGGCCCGCGGCGTATCTCGCCGTTCTTCGTGCCTGGCTCGATCATTAATATGATTTCCGGCTTTCTGTCGATTCACTTGGGGCTGCAGGGGCCGAACTATGCCATTGCCACTGCCTGTACCACGGGCACGCACTGTATCGGCATGGCTGCACGCAATATCGCCTATGGCGAAGCCGATGTGATGATCGCCGGCGGTGCCGAAATGGCCACCTGTGGCCTGGGTATGGGCGGTTTCGGTGCGGCGCGTGCATTGTCTACCCGCAACGAAGAGCCGGCGCGTGCTAGCCGTCCGTGGGACAAGGATCGTGATGGGTTTGTGCTGTCCGATGGTGCCGGCGCTCTGGTGCTTGAAGAGCTGGAGCATGCCAAGGCGCGTGGAGCGACCATCTATGCCGAGCTGGCAGGCTTTGGCATGAGTGGTGATGCCTTCCACATGACGTCGCCGCCGGAGGATGGTGCCGGTGCTGCGCGCTGCATGAGCAATGCCCTGCGCGATGCCGGCCTCAATGCCGATCAGGTGCAGTACATCAATGCCCATGGCACCTCCACGCCTGCCGGTGACAAGGCCGAGGCCTGCGCAGTGAAGTCGGTGTTTGGTGATCATGCCTATAAACTGTCGGTCAGTTCGACCAAGTCCATGACAGGCCACTTGCTGGGCGCTGCCGGCGCGGTCGAGGCCATCTTCAGCGTGCTGGCCCTGCGCGACCAGGTGGCACCGCCCACCATCAACCTGGAGCAGCCGGATGAGGGCTGTGACCTCGACTTCGTGGCCAATCAGGCCAAGCCGCTGGCAATCGACGCAGTGCTATCCAATTCCTTTGGCTTCGGTGGCACCAACGGCTCGCTGGTGTTCCGTCGCTTCCAGGGTTGATGCTTACCTGGGTTGATGGCTGCCCGGCTGCGCAACTGCCTGTGGCAGATCGCGGCCTGGCATACGGCGATGGCCTGTTCGAGACCATCGCCGTGCACAACGGCCAGGCGCCCCTCTTGTCGCGGCACTTGCAGCGCCTGAGTGAAGGTTGTCAGCGCTTGGCTATCGAGCTCGACCACTCGCTGCTGGCGTCCGAGTTGCTGGCGTTCTTTGCCGAGCTGGGCGACGGCGTTGCCAAGCTGCTGATCACCCGTGGCGATGGTCTGCGAGGCTACGCTGCGCCGCAGCCCGCACAGCCACGGCGCATTCTTTTGGGCAGCCCTCCACCGACCTATCCGGTGGCTAACGCTGCGCAGGGCGTGCGCCTGTTTCCCTGTGTGACGCGTCTGGCTGAGCAGCCTTTGCTCGCCGGTTTGAAGCACCTCAACCGCCTTGAGCAGGTGCTGGCGCGCAATGAGTGGAGCGATCCCGCTTTTGCCGAAGGTTTGATGCGTGATACTTCCGGGCGGGTCATTGAGGGCGTGTTCAGCAACCTGTTTCTGCTGCGCGATGGCGTGCTGATCACGGCCGAGCTGTCGCGTTGCGGGGTGGCCGGGGTGATGCGTGCAGAGGTGCTGGCCCAGGCTGAACAAGCAGGTTTAGCCGTACACGTGCGAGACGTCAGCTATGAGGAGTTGCTCGATGCCGAGGAAGTCTTCCTGTGCAATAGCCTCTATGGCATCTGGCCGGTGCGTGAGCTGGCTAGCAGCGTCTGGCCCGTTGGCCCGCTCACCCGTAAACTGCAGGGCCTTGTTCGCAGTCATCTGGACACCTGATTCGTGATTCGTAAGTTAATACAGCTGATGGCCGTAGCTCTCCTGGCTGCGATACTGGTACTCGCTGTAGCGGGTTGGCAGCTCAAGAGTGCGCTCGAGCAAACCCTGCAGCTGGAGTCCGAGCGTCTGTTGGAGGTGGTGCCGGGTGATACGCCGGGCGGCCTGCTTAATCGTCTAGAGGGCGAAGGCGTGCTGGATGGGGCGTTCTGGTTGCGTTTGTATTGGCGCTTCAACCTGCCGAATCAGGCATTGCACAGTGGCGAGTATCGTTTGTTACCTGAGCAGCGTGCGCGTGACCTGCTGGGTTTGTGGCAGCGCGCGGAAGTCGTGCAATACAGCCTGACATTGGTCGAAGGCTGGAACTTTCGCCAGGTACGTGCGGCTCTGGCGCGCCAGGATGCTCTCGAACAGAATCTCGCTGAGCTGAGTGACAAGGCGCTGATGGATAAGCTGGGCATGCCAGGTGTCAGCCCGGAGGGGCGCTTTTTTCCTGATACCTATCGCTATGTGCGCGGCATGAGCGATCTCGAGCTGCTCAAGCAGGCCAGTAACCGTCTGGATCAGGTGCTGGATGAGGAGTGGGGTAAACGCGCCGAAGGCTTGCCGTATAGCAAACCATACGATGCGCTGATCATGGCCTCGATGGTCGAGAAGGAAACCGGCGTGGCCGAAGAGCGCGGGCAGATCGCGGGTGTATTCGTTCGCCGACTGGCCCTGGGCATGCGCCTGCAGACCGACCCCACGGTGATCTTCGGTCTTGGTGAGCGCTACAACGGTAATCTGACGCGTGCCCACCTGCAGATGCCTACGCCATACAACACCTACGTGATCTACGGCATGCCGCCAACTCCGATTGCTCTGGCCGGGCGCGAGGCGATTCATGCCGCGCTGCACCCTGTGGCCGGGCGCAGTCTGTATTTTGTCGCCCGAGGCGATGGCAGCCATGTTTTTTCGGACAACCTGGAGCAACACAATCGGGCCGTGCGCGAGTATCAGCTCAAGCGCCGCGCCGACTATCGTTCCAGCCCTGCGCCCAAATAAGGAATCGTCGTGAGTGGTCTGTTCATTACCCTTGAAGGCCCCGAAGGGGCTGGTAAAAGTACCAATCGCGAGTACCTTGCCGCGCGCTTGAAAGAGCATGGCATCGAGGTGGTGCTCAGTCGCGAGCCGGGGGGAACGCCCTTGGCCGAGCGTATTCGTGAGCTGTTGCTGACGCCCAGTGATGAGGTCATGAACAGTGATGCCGAACTTTTGCTGGTCTTCGCGGCGCGTGCTCAGCACCTGGCTGAGGTGATTTGCCCGGCGTTACGGCGTGGTGCTGTAGTGCTGTGTGACCGCTTTACCGATGCTACCTATGCCTACCAGGGCGGCGGGCGAGGTCTGAGCGAGGCGCGTATCGCCGAACTGGAGCGCTTCGTGCAGGGCGACCTGCGCCCGGATCTGACCCTGGTATTTGATCTGCCAGTGGAAGTTGGCCTGGCCCGTGCGGCGGCGCGTGGCCGCCTGGATCGTTTCGAGCAGGAAGGGCAGATTTTTTTCGAGGCGGTGCGGCAGGCTTATTTGCAGCGTGCGACTCAGATCCCTGAGCGTTATCGAGTACTGGACGCGGCGCAGCCGCTGGAGCAGGTTCAGCGTGACATCGACGCCATGTTGCCACTGATCCTGGAGCGTTGCCGTGGCTGAATCCTACCCCTGGCAGGCGCAGCTCTGGCAGCAACTCGCCAGTCGCCAGCAGCATGCTCATGCCTATCTGCTGCATGGTCCGGCGGGTATTGGCAAACGCGATCTGGCCGAACGGCTGATGGCTCTATTGTTGTGCCAAAGCCCTTCTGCTCAGGGCGCTTGCGGGCAGTGCAAGGCTTGTCATCTGCTGGCGGCAGGTACGCACCCCGATGCCTTTGTGCTGGAACCCGAGGAGGCCGAAAAGGCTATTCGTGTCGATCAGGTGCGCGAGTTGGTCAGCTTTGTCGTGCAGACCGCCCAGCTCGGCGGGCGCAAGGTAGTGCTGCTGGAACCAGTGGAGGCGATGAACATCAACGCCGCCAACGCCCTGTTGAAGAGCCTTGAAGAGCCAGCCGGTAACACAGTATTGCTGCTGGTCAGCCACCAGCCCAGCCGTCTGTTGCCGACGGTGAAGAGCCGCTGTGTGCAGCAGGCCTGCCCGTTGCCGAGTCAGTCGGCCAGCCTGGCCTGGCTGACCCAGGCGCTGCCGGAATGCACCGAGGAGCAGCGCAGCGAGTTGCTGGCCCTGGCGGCGGGCTCGCCACTCATGGCGCGGCGCCTGCATGTTCAGGGTGTGCTGGAGCAACGTGCACTGGTGGTGGAGGGGGTGAAAAAGCTGCTCAAGCAGCAGTCCAGCCCCAGCCAACTGGCCGAGGCCTGGAAAAGCCTGCCGATGCTCATGTTGTTCGACTGGTTCTGCGACTGGTCACAGCTGATGCTGCGTTATCAGTTGAGTCGCGACGAAGAAGGCTTGGGCGCCGCCGATATGCGCAAGGTCGTCCAGTATCTGGCCGACAAAACCCCACAACACAAAGTGATGGCCATGCAGGACTGGCTGCTGCTGCAACGGCAGAAAGTGCTGGGCAAGGCCAACCTGAACGGTGCTCTGCTTCTCGAAGCCCTGCTGGTGCAGTGGGCAAGCTTGCCCGGGCCGGGCTAGAATCGGGAAATTGGATTAAGTTGCCAGGATTAGTGCATGAGTTTGCCTCCGAATCTGGGACCGCGTAACGGAATATTGTCCCTGACCATCAAGGACAAGTCGGTGCTGTATGCCGCCTACATGCCTTTCATTAGAAACGGCGGGCTGTTCATTCCCACCAGCAAGAGCTACAAGCTGGGTGATGAGGTGTTCATGCTGCTCAACCTGATGGACGAGCCGGAGAAGATTCCGGTGGCCGGCAAGGTGGTCTGGATTACCCCAAAGGGTGCCCAGGGTAACCGTGCCGCAGGCGTTGGCGTGCAGTTCAACGATGGCGACAACACCGCCCGCAACAAGATCGAGACCTATCTGGCCGGTGCCTTGAAGTCGGATCGTCCGACCCACACCATGTAGGCAAACGAGTTAGCCGTTTAACCGCAAGCGCCCGAATCGGGCGCTTCGTCATTTAAGAGATTGAGAATCCATGCTGGTCGACTCCCATTGCCACCTTGATCGCCTTGATCTGGCTGCCCACGGCGGTTCCCTGGATGCTGCGCTGGATGCGGCGCGGGCGCGCGGCGTGCAGCACTTCCTGTGCATTGGCGTGAGTGCAGACAACGCCGGCGCGGTCAAGGGGCTGGCCGAGCGATACAGCGACGTGGACTGCTCGGTGGGTGTGCATCCGCTGGATCTGGAAAAGGGCGAGGCTCCGGCGCTGGACTGGCTGCTCGATGAGTTGAATCACCCCCATGTCGTGGCGATCGGCGAAACCGGTCTGGACTACCACTACGAGCCCGAGGCGGCCGAGTTGCAGCAGCAGTCCTTCCGTCTGCACCTGCACGCAGCGCAGGCCACCGGCAAACCGGTGATCGTGCACACCCGCGAGGCGCGTGCCGACACCCTGGCTCTGCTGCGCGAGGCGGCGCTGCCGCAGGCTGGCGTACTGCACTGCTTTACCGAAGATTGGGAGATGGCCAAGGCGGCGCTGGATATCGGTTTCTACATCTCGCTGTCCGGCATCGTCACCTTCCGCAATGCCGATGCACTGCGCGAAGTGGCACGCAAGGTACCCGCCGACCGTTTGCTGGTGGAGACCGACTCGCCCTATCTCGCGCCGATTCCTCATCGTGGCAAGCCCAATCTGCCGCAGTACGTGCGTGAAGTGGCGGAGTTTCTGGCGATGGTGCGCGGCGAATCGTTCGAGGCGCTGGCCGAGCAGACCACGGCGAATTTCAAGCGGCTATTTCCACTGGCGCGGATGAGCTGATCCCCAGCGGGGTGAAACAAGCCAGGCTGGGTCGAATCGCAGGCAAAAAAAACCCGGGTTCTGGGGGATGAATCCGGGTCAAGACCATTAGGAGTAAAAACAAGGTACGCGGTCCACGGTACCTTGGCTGGCGGGGCACTTGGGGGGAGATGCCGCGCACCAGTAACTCCAAGTATTGGCCAGGATTGCCCATCGTCCAGATTGGATGTGCTGGTTTCTTAAACGTATTTGGAATACACGGGCGGCTGCTGAGCACTCAGCCCCGCCGCAACTGGTCTAGGACTGCCAGCGTGCGCTCGATTACCCCTGTCTCGGTATAGAAATGTGGGGAGAAGCGCACACCTTTACCCCGTTGGGCACAGATGATCTGTTTTTCCCGGAGTTGGGCGAACAATTGCTGGTTGTCCCAACCCGCCAGGCTAAAGGTGAGGATGCCCGCCCGGCGGACTGGATTAAGCGGGCTGTGCAGATCAATGCCCGCCATTTGCTGCAGGCCCTCCTGCAATTGCAGCACGCGCTCCTCGATCTGTGCTGCGACCCTTTCCATGCCGACTTCTTCAAGTAGCGACAAGCTGGCCTCCAGCGCCATGGCACCGAGCATGTTCGGGCTGCCGCACTCGAAGCGACGTGCGCTTTTGGCGGGTTGCCAGTCCCTGCGCTCGTAGTCGCCGGCATGCTCCAGCATGTGCCAGCCGTACTCGTGCAATGTCAGTTGTTCGCGCAGATCACTGCGGCAGTAGAAAGCGCCGAGCCCTTCAGGGCCCAGCATCCATTTGTGGCCGTCCGCCATGGCGAAGGCACAATTGCAGCTCTGCACATCGAAGGGCTGGGCGCCCAGTTGCTGGATGGCGTCAACGCACAGCAGTACACCTCGCCGCTGGCACTCGGCGCCCAGGCGTACCAGGTCCAGGCGCAAGCCGCTGGCGTACTGCACCGCGCTGATCGCCAGCAGGCGGGTGCGCGGGCCGCAGGCTGCCAGCAATGCGCCTTCTGGGTCGTGGCCACTCAGACTGACCTGGATGACGTCGACCCCGCGCGGTTTCAACGCCTCCCAGACGATGCGATTGGAAGGAAACTCCTCATCGCTGATGACCACCTGGTCGGCCATCTGCCAGTCCAGGCCGAAGGCAACGAAGGACAAGGCTTCGGAAGTGTTCTTGACCAGGGCGATGTCGCCCGTGGAGGGGGCGTTGAGCAGGCGCATCAGGCGTTCGCGCAGGCGCCGCTCGACCGTCAGCCACTGTGGGTAGTCGCGGGCACCGAGGCCCACGTTTTCCCGGGCGAAGGCCATGACGGCCTCGCTGGCGCGCTTTGGCCAGGGCGCCACGGCGGCGTGGTTGAGATAGCAGAGGCCCTCTACTAGAGGGAATTCGTCGCTTATTGTGAACATGGCGCCGATGATCCGTGCATTTTCGGACTGGATAGGCATAATAACGCGCTTCGATTTTCCATCCTGCAGTCACCTTATGAACAAAGAACCTCGCAAAGTCCGTGAATTCCGCCGTCGCGAACAGGAAATTCTCGATACCGCGCTCAAGCTCTTCCTTGAACAGGGTGAAGACAGCGTCACTGTCGAGATGATCGCCGACGCAGTCGGTATCGGCAAAGGCACCATCTACAAGCACTTCAAGTCCAAGGCCGAGGTTTACCTGCGCCTGATGCTGGACTACGAGCGTGACCTCAACTCGCTGTTCCACTCCGAGGATGTGGCTCGCGACAAGGAAGCGCTGTCGCGTGCCTACTTCGAGTTCCGCATGCGCGATCCGCAGCGCTACCGCCTGTTCGACCGCCTGGAGGAAAAGGTGGTCAAGGGCAACCAGGTGCCGGAGATGATCGAGCAGCTGCACAAGATCCGCGCCTCCAACTTCGAGCGCCTGACCCACCTGATCAAGGGGCGTATCGAGGAAGGCAAGCTGGAGAACGTACCGCCTTACTTCCACTACTGTGCGGCCTGGGCGCTCGTGCACGGCGCCGTGGCGCTGTACCACTCGCCGTTCTGGAGCAGCGTGCTGGAAGACCAGGATGGCTTCTTCCAGTTCCTCATGGACATCGGCGTGCGCATGGGCAACAAGCGCAAGCGCGATGGCGAGGCACCGGGCGCCTGAGGTGCCATTCAGCCCGCCAATGATGCACCTATCAGCGGCAGCGGCGGGCATATACTTCGGGCATGAATGCTCCGGAGCCGCACCATGATCGTTGACCGCCAGGGCCGTCGCTTTCGCAACCTGCGCGTCAGCCTGACCGCCGCCTGCAACTACGCCTGCAGCTACTGTGTACCGGACGGCAAGCGTCTGGTGGCCGCGCAGGACGAGTTGTCGGCCGAGGCCATGGTGCGTGGCGTGGCCTACTTGATCGAAGCCGCCGGCATCGAGCGCTTGCGTATCACCGGCGGCGAGCCGCTGGTCAGCCCCAAGCTTGATCATTTTCTGCGTGAGGTTGCTCGCCTGGGTCTGCAGGACATCAGCCTGACCAGCAACGGCCAGTTGCTTGCGCGCAAACTGCCGCTGCTGCTCGAATGCGGCATCAAACGCATCAACGTCTCACTGGACACTCTCGATCCCGACGACTTCAAGCGCATCGCCCGTGGCGGTGATCTGCCGACCGTGCTGCAGGGGTTGGAGGAAGCGCGAGCCGCCGGGCTGAAGATCAAGGTCAACATGGTGCCGCTGCGCGGACAAAACCACGAGCAGGTACTGCCGCTGCTCGACTACTGCCTGGAGCGTGGCTTCGAGCTGCGCTTCATCGAGTTGATGCGCATGGGCCATCTGGCCCGCGATGGTGCCAGTTTCCAGCAGCAGTTCTATTGCATGGCGGATTTGCTGGAAACCGTGGCCAGCCGTTACGAGTACATCCAGGCTGCGGCGCCGGTGGATGCCACCGCGCTGCGCTACGAAATTCCCGGGCGCGGCTTCTTCGGGGTGATTGCCAACGAGAGCGTGCCTTTTTGCCGAACCTGCTCGCGCCTGCGTCTGTCGTCCACGGGGTGGCTGCATGGCTGTCTGTCGTCGAGTAATCGCCACTATGTCGGCGACCTGCTCGACAAGCCTCGGCACCAGGCTTTGCCTGCGCTGCAACGCTTGTTGATGCGAGCCCTGGCGGACAAGCAGGACATTGCTTTTGCGGGCGGCACCACCATCATGAAAATCATCGGCGGCTGATTGCTGCCCACCGACATATACGAAACCATGTCTGCCGAATTCCCCATTGCCTATATCGAGCCGGTGTTCCGGCCGCCGAGCGAAGCCCACTCGCTGATCCTGCCGGTCACCAACGGCTGCTCGTGGAACAGCTGTACCTTCTGCGAGATGTACACGCAGCCGCAAAAGAAATTCCGCGCCCGCGACGAGGCCCAGGTGCTCGACGAGATTCGTCGCGCCGGCGAGCGTCTGATCGTACAGCGGGTATTTCTCGCCGACGGCGATGCGCTGGTGCTGCCGACGCGACGTTTGCTGAACATCCTCAACGCTATCCGCGAGCACATGCCCGAGGTCGAGCGGGTCTCCAGCTACTGCCTGCCGCGCAACCTGCGCAAAAAGTCGGTGGAGGAACTCAAGGAACTGGCCGACGCCGGGCTGAAGATGGCCTATGTCGGTTGCGAGTCGGGTGATGACGAAGTGCTGGAGCGGGTCAACAAGGGTGAGACCTACGCGTCCAGCCTCAGTGCCCTGGACAAGCTGGGCCAGGCCGGCATCACGCGCTCGGTGATGATCCTCAATGGTCTCGGCGGCAAGGCGCTTAGCGAGCAGCATGCCGACAATTCGGCGCGCCTGATGAACGCTGCGCAGCCGGAGTTTCTCTCGACTCTGGTGGTCAGTTTCCCGCAGGGCGAGGCGCGTTTCCGCTCGGGGTTCGAGAACTTCCAGCCGCTCGACCAGCAGGCCCTGTTCCACGAGGTGGAGCGGCTGCTGCAGGGCTTGGAGCTGCAGGATACGGTGTTCCGCAGCGATCATGCCTCCAATTACCTGGTGCTCAAGGGCAACTTGGGCGCAGACAAGGCACGGCTGCTGGCCCAGGTGCGCCAGGCCATCGAGCGTCCCGAGCAGGCCCGGCTGCGCCAGGAATGGCAGCGCGGGCTGTAACGCGTGCCGCGTTGGCCTGGAAGCTGCTATGACTACCCATCTGCCGGTTTTCCGTCACCGGCACGGGAGGAAATGCAATGCGTAGCTTGATTCTGCTGCTGGTGCTGGGAGCGCTGGGTGGCTGCATGAAGACCAGCGACCTGGCCGCCGGCGCCGAATACCACCTGCGCGATGTGGGGGTGCTGGACCACAGCGAGACTCGCCGCTCGGCCTCCTGGCGCCTGCAGGCCGATTCCTTCGTGTTTATCGCCCAGGCCTTCTACGAGCCGCCAGGCGGTGCCAAGCCTCGGCCCAATGTAGTGGCCGATGAGGCCTTCAAGGCCTTTGTCGAATACTTTCCGCTGGTCCGCCGCTCGCCCCACCCGCTGGGGCTGGATCAGGCCATGATCGAAGCCCGCGAAGCCGGCGCCCATTACCTGCTGTACACCCGCTTTGCCGATGCCGACGACCGCATTGGCACGGTCGAGGAGTGGGAAGACGAGGAGGCTCTGGATCGCCTGGGCATCGACAGCGGGGTGATCCAGTTGATGCTGATCGAGGTCGGCACCCGTTATCTGGTGGATACTGCCCGTATTCGCAATCGCGGCGGCTTTCTGACGCTGTATGACAACCAGCCCGCAGATCAGCTGCGCGCGCCATTCGAACAATACGCCCGTACCCTGCTCGGGGTGAGCGAGCGCTGATCGGCGCTGCGGGCGGCAAGGAGAACAGCATGAGCGATGCAGACAAGGCCGGCGGCCTGCTGGCACAGATCCCCAAAAGCGAAGGCAAGGGCCTGCCGCCGGTGCATCTGTGGAATCCGGACTTCTGCGGCGACATCGACATGCGCATCGCCCGCGATGGCACCTGGTACTACCTGGGCACGCCGATCGGACGCAAGCCGATGGTCAAACTGTTCTCCACCATCATCCGCCGCGACGACGACAAGTATTTCCTGATCACCCCGGTGGAGAAGGTCGGCATCACTGTCGACGACGCGCCGTTCGTGGCAGTGAGCCTACAGGTGGAGGGCGAAGGTGACGGCCAAGTGCTGCGTTTCACCACCAATGTCGAGGACGAAGTCGTGGCCGGGGCCGAGCATCCACTGCGGGTAGAGCTCGACCCGCAGACCCAGGAGCCGTCACCTTATCTGCATGTGCGCAGCAACCTGGAGGCGCTGGTACACCGCAACGTGTTCTACCAACTGGTCGAGCTGGCGGTACAGCGGGAAATCGCCGGCACGCTCTGGCTGGGCGTGTGGAGCAACGGTGAGTTCTTCCCGATCGGGCTGCTGCCGGAGTAAGCGCGGGTGCGCTGCACTCAGGTGTTCTGTGCGATATGCCAGAGCACACCGCTGGGATCGAACAGCACGAACTCGCGCATTCCCCAGGGCTGATCCACCAACTCGCCCATCCGTACTGAAAAGTGCTCCGCCAAGCCGGTTTCGCTGAGGTGGCGGTGCCATGACGCCACGTCTTCCACCAGCAGGTGCATGACGAAGTTTTCCGCCTGCTCGCGCACATAGAAGTTCTGCAGCATGAAGCTGCAGCTACCGTGGTGCATATAGGCCATGTTGTCGTCGCTCCAACGCAGGTTGAAGCCCAGGGCCTGGTAGAAATCCCGGGAGCGAGCGAAGTCCTTGGCCGGCACGAAAGTCTTGAGTTCCACGCTACTGAGGTTGCTCATTGTCGTTCTTCCTGGCGTGCAATGCCCTGTGCTGCCGAACAGGCGGTCAGCGTGGATACAGCGGAGGCAGCGGGCTGGTTTCCTGCGGGCTGGCCGCGGCCTCGAGCGGTGGCAGGCTGCGGATGGCTTTCCACAGACTTTCGCCTTGCCACTGATGGCCGCTTTCGCTGTACAGGGTGCCGTTGAGGTCGTCGAGGGCTTCGGACAGCGGCTGGAAGCGTTCGGCCATGTCGGCCAGGGTTTCCGGTTGCTGGCGGGCCCAGGCATCGATGGCCTGACGGCTGGCCTGGCTGTCGTTGGCCAGGCAGGCGCGTTTGATGTCATCGAGCAGGGTGCGTGGGCTCGGGCCGCTCTGTGCGGTTGGCAGAATCGCGGGCTGACGGCGGGCGCGCCACCACAGACCGAAGCCGAGCAGGGTCGTCAGGCTCAGCAGCAGGCTGGCCAGCTGCCAGGGCCAGAGCAGTGGGGCGTCGCCTGCAGGCAGTTCACCCGCGTCGCTGGTCGGCGTTTCCACGTCGAGGCTGGGGTTGTGTGCGACCTGCAGCTCGCGGGCGGGCAGGCTGGCGGTTTCCAGTTGATCGGTCTCGGTGTTCCACCAGTGCAGCTGCACGGCGGGCAGGCTGATGCGGCCGCCCTGGCTGGCGACCAGCGCCTCGCTTTCCTCACGACTGCCGGCCATCCCCTTGTCGTTGGTCTGGTTGCGCAGTTGAGGCTGATCCGGGTAACGGCGCAGCCCGACCACGTCCTGCACCGGAAGCGGAGGCAACTGGGCGCTGGAGAGGCCCTCGGCGCGCAGCATCAGGTTGCGCGTCAGCGAGTCGCCGATGTTCAGCGTGGCGGCGGGCTCGGGGCTCCAGGCTTCGCTGAGGGTCAGGGCGCGGGCGGGTAGCCAGGGTTCATTGGCCGGCCAGCTCGCCGGCTTGGCCTTCACCTGCAGGGGGATCTGTGGCGAGCGTACCCGGGTCAGGCGCCCGGGACGTGGGCCGAAGGGGTTGTAGTCCTGGCCCGAGGAGCGTAGCGCCGGGGTGGCACTGAAGACCTGGGCGGGGATGGTCAGCTCGCCGCTCTGCTGCGGGAAGATCGCGTAGCGCAGTTCGATCACGCCGTGGCGTACGCCGTTGACGTCGGTTTCATAGGTGCGCGGGTCACCCAATTGCTCGACGCGGGCATTGGGGATGCTCAGCGGGGTCAGGCTGCTGTCGTCGTACAGCGACACCGAATGGTAGATGCGCAGGGTCAGTACGGCCTGGGCCTGCACATAGACGCTTTCGCGGTCCAGGCTGGCATCGATGAAGATCGGTGCCAGTTTGCCGCCTGCTTCGCTTTTGATGACTTCCAGAGTGATTGGCAGGCTTTCGGCGTCACCCAGCTTGAGCGGTGGGATCACCACGAAGCCGGTCTGCAGTGGGAGTAGGGTGACGACCCAGCGGGTACTGGCGCGGGCCTTGCCGTCAAAGCTGGACAGGCGGTTTTCCTGACGCGTGCTGACCACTTCGAACTGCTGCTTGAGCGGGGTCAGGTCGGGCATGCCGAAGACGGTGGCGTCGTCCGATTCGAGGATCAGATCGAGTGACTCGCCCTCGTTCAGGCGGGCGCGGTCGACGGTGGCGGAAAAATCGGCAGCACTGGCCTGCAGGGTGACAAGGCAAAAGAGGAGGGCGCAAAGCAGGCGCTTCATCGGGTCTGTTCCTGGCGTTGCTGTTGTTCGTAACGAAATTTGCGCCGCAGCAGTTCGCCGGGATCGTCCGGGATCTGCCGCAACCATTGTTCCAGAGCGTCGCGCTGCTCGCCGTCGAGCGGCTCTGCGGCGCTGCCCTGGGTGTCGGTTTGCGACTCGCCCTCGCCAGCTTGCTGGGCATTGGCCTGCTGCTCGCCTTCGGCGGCTTGTTCCTCGCCTTCGGCGGCTTGTTCCTCGCCTTCCTGTGCCTGCTGCTGCCCTGCCTGCTGCTCGGGCTGAGCCTGTGGCTGTTGTGCGGACTGCTCGCCCTGGCCGGGTGAGGTTTGTCCGGTGGCGGGTTGCTGCGATTCCTGCGGGTTCTGCTCTTGCTGTTGCTCGTTCTGGTTCTGCTGCGACTGCTGTTGCTGCTGGCGCAGCAACTGCTCGACCAGGGCCTTGTTCTGCAGGGCCTGGGGGAATTCGGGCTGGCGCTCCAGCGCCTGCTCGTAGGCGTCGAGGGCCGCCTCCAGCTCGTTGCTCTTGGCCAGGGCATTGCCACGGTTGTAGTGGCCAGTGGCGCTGTCATCCCGAGCGAAGCGTTCGGCGGCGGCGGGGTAGTCGCCAGCACGGTACAGTGCCTCGCCTTGCCATTGCGGGTCTTCGAAACGGCTGGCAGCTTGTTTGGCCTGATCGGCCTGCAGCAGGCGCTGGCCTTGCTGGTCCGGGCGTAGCCACAGGTCATCCCAGCTCAGGGCATAGCTGGGCTGGGGGCTCACTAGCATTAGCAGGGGCAGGCAGAACAGCCAGCCGCGCCGACCCGCGCAGGCGGCCAGCAACAGCAAGGGCAGCAGCAGCCAGTAGCCTTGGTCGGCCCAGGCCGCCAACTGGGTCGGCTCGCCGTTGTCGCGTAGCGCCTGCGGCCCCTCCAGCAGGCCGAGGGCGCGCAGGTCTTCATCATCCGGGCGGGCCTGGCGGTAGCGGCCACCCAGTTCGTTGGCGAAGCGGCGCAAGCCACTGTCGTCCAGGCGCGGGACCAGGATGGTGCCATTGGCATCCTTGAGGAAGGTGCCGTTGTCATTGCGGATCGGCGCGCCCTGCACGCTACCGACGCCGAGGATCGCCAGCTGTTCGCGGCGGTCCTGCAGGCTGGCGCGGATGCCCTCGCGCTCCGTCTCGCTCAATTCACTGCCGATCAGCAGCAGCCGGCCGCGGCCCTGAGCACCCTGTTCGAGCAGTTCCAGGCCCTTGGCCACGGCCAGGTCGGCCTGGCGGCCGGGGCTGGGCATGATCGATGGTTTGACCGCTTCCAGCAGATTGCGCGCGGTGGCCAGGTCATCGGACAGCGGCACCAGGGTGTGGGCGCTGCCGGCGTAGACGATGATTGCGGTCTGCGCATCGAGGCGGGCTCTGAGCAGATCGAGCAGCTTGCGCTTGGCTTGCTCCAGACGGTTTGGCGCGGCGTCGCCGGCGAGCATGGCCGGCGTCAGTTCGAGTAGCACGACCAGCGGGTCGGCGCGTTTCTGGCTGGCCTGCTCCATGCGCTGCCAGCTCGGCCCGAGCAGGGCCAGCAGGGCCAGCAGCCAGGCCAGGCCCAGGGCAATCCAGGGCAGCTTGTTGCTGCGGACTCGACCGCCGGTCAGGAGCACGGCCTGAAAGGCGGCCGGCAGCAAGGTCTGCCAGCGACCGCTGCGCCGCTGGCGATGCCAGAGCTGCCAGAGCAACCAGCCGAGCAGCGGCAGCACAAGCAGCCAGAAAGGGCGCAGCCAGTGGGGCCAGAGCATCTCCATCATTTGCCCCCCGGCAGGCGTGTGGCCAGGTTTTGCCAGTGCTGTGGCCACAGTTCACGGGCCACCAGCAGCAGGCTGATGAACAGGGCCATGGCCAGCGGCCAGGCGTACAGGGCGTGGGCTGGACGGGCGCGGGTAGGCAGCTGGGCGGCTGGCTCCAGGCGGTCAAGGGTGCTTTCGATCTCCTGCAGTTCTTCGCTGTTGCGTGCGCGGAAGTACTGGCCGCCGGTCTGTTCGGCGATGGCGATCAGGGTCGCTTCGTCCAGATCGACACCGGGGGTCAGGCCGAGCATGCCCATGATGCCGCTCCGCTCGGGATCGGAGCCGATGCCGATGGTATAGATCTTCACCTGCTGCTCGGCGGCCAGGCGCGCGGCGGTTTTCGGCTCGATCTCGCCGCCGTTGTTGGCGCCGTCGGTGATCAGCACCAGTACGCGACTGTCGGCCGGGCGTTCGCGCAGGCGCTTGACCGCCAGGCCGATGGCGTCGCCGATGGCGGTCTGTGGGCCGGCGATGTTGATCAGCGCTTCATCCAGCCAGGTGCGCACGGTATGGCGGTCGAAGGTCAGTGGTGATTGCAGGTAGGCGCGGCTGCCAAACAGGATCAGGCCGATGCGATCGCCGCGACGATCCTCGATGAAGTCGCCGAACAGCTGCTTGACCAAGGCCAGGCGGGTGATGTCTTCGCCATCCCACTGCATGTCGTCATGCTCCATGGAGCCGGACACGTCCACCGCCAGCAGCAGGTCGCGACCACTGGCTGGCAGGGGCAGGGGCTCGCCGACCCACTCCGGGCGTGCCGCTGCGAGCAGCAGGAACAGCCACAACAGGACGAAGGGCGCCTGTTGGCGCCAGGCCGGCAGGTTGGCGCGGGCGCGACGGCCGCTGAGGCCTTCCAGCTCGCTGAGGAAGCTGACCTTGAGCGCGGCTTCGCCGCTGTCCGCTGCCGGCAGCAGCAGGCGCAGCAGCCAGGGCAGCGGGGCGAGGAGGAATACCCAGGGCCAGGCGAATTCAAACATGCTTGCGAATCCAGATGGCGACGGCCTGCTGCAGACCTTCGATGGCCTTGTCGTCGAGGCTGCAGTTGGCCCGGTAGCCGCCCTCCACCAGGATCATCCAGCGGGTCAGGCCGGCGGCCGGGCAGCGGCTGTCGAGAAAGGCCAGCCAGGCGCGCCCGCTCAGGGTATGGCTGTGATCCTGTGGGTAATGGGCACGGGCCAGGCGCTTGAGTAGGGCGTTGAGCTGTTGCAGCCAGGGGCCGGCGGGAGCACCGTCGTAGGGCTTGGCCAGGCCGCTGAGTTCGTCGAGAGCGGCCTGACGCAGTGGGTCCAGGGGCTGCTCAGCCAGTTGCTGCTGACGGCGTCGGGGCAGGTAGCGGCGCAGGTACCAGAGCGCCCAGCACAGCAGCGGCAGCAATACGGCAAGCAGCCACCAGCCGGGCGCCGGCGGCCACCAGGCCACGGGCGGCGGGGCGATGGTCGGTTGCAGCTGATCGAGTGGATTCATGGGCGCTTGCCTGCTTGCGGGCCACTGATCTGTTCATGCAATTGTTCGACCAGATCATGGCTGGTAGACAGCGGCAGCAGGGGTACGCGCAGCTTTTGCGCCAAACGCTGCCAGCGGGCCTGACGCTGTTTGGCCTGGTGCTGGTAGGCGCTGCGCAGGTCGGGGCTGTGGGTATCCAGCTCCAGTTGCGCGCCATGCTCGGTAAAGCGCAGCAGGCCGGCAGCCGGCAGGCCGTGATCCAGGGGATCGGAGACCGGCAGCAGCAGCAGGTCGGTGTGGCGGGCCAGCAGGCTCAGCTGTTGCTCGGCGGCGTCGTTCAAGGCGCGCTCGTCGCAGACGATGATCGCCAGGCTGCCAGGGCGCAGCACCTCGCGGGCACGGCGCAGGGCCAGGCCGAAACTGTCGCGGCCGTTTTGCGCTTCGGCGTGCAGGCTCTGGTTGGCGCGCGCCAGGCGGTTGAGCAGCTGCAGCAGGCTCTGCTTGCTGCGCCGTGGCTTGATCTCGTGATGTTCGCTGTCGCCGAATACCAGGCCACCGATGCGGTCGTTGTGCGCCAGCGCGGCCCAGCCGAACAGGCTGGCGGCCTGGGCGGCGAGTACCGACTTGAACTGCAGGCTGGAGCCGAAGAACAGCCGACGGCTCTGTTCGACCATGATGAAGATCGGCCGCTCGCGCTCCTCGTGGAACAGCTTGGTGTGCGGCTCCTGGGTGCGGGCGGTGACGCGCCAGTCGATGGTGCGCACGTCGTCGCCGGGCTGGTAGACGCGCACCTGGTCGAAGTCGACGCCGCGCCCGCGCAGCTTGGAGTGGTGCAGGCCGATCAGCGGGCTGCGCTTGGCCGGGGTGGAGAACAGCTGCACCTCACGCACGCGGTGACGCACCTCGATCAGCTCGGCGAGGCTGATGCGGATGCCGGGAGGCGTGGGTTGGGTGTGCATGGCGGATCAGCCGGTAGTCCGGATGCAATCCGGGAACGAGGTGTGGCCAATCCCGGATTTCATCCGGGCTACGCCTCGCGGCCTGTAGCGTGTGACTTGCGACAGCACTCAGGCCACCGCCACCACGTCGAGGATGCGCTGGATCACGCGGTCCTGGTCGATGCCGGCGGCCTCGGCCTCGAACGACAGGATGATGCGGTGGCGCAGTACATCGAACAGCACCGCCTGGATGTCCTCGGGGCTGACGAAGTCGCGGCCGGCCAGCCAGGCATGGGCGCGGGCGCAGCGGTCGAGGGCGATGGAGCCGCGCGGGCTGGCGCCGTAGGCGATCCACTCGGCCAGCTCGGCATCGTGCTTGGCCGGGGTACGGGTGGCCATGACCAACTGCACCAGGTATTCCTCCACGGCGTCGGCCATGTACAGGCCGAGAATTTCCTGGCGCGCGGCGAAGATCGCCTGCTGGCTGACTCGGTGTTCCGGCTTGGCCTCGCCGTGCAGGGCGTCGCCACGGGCCAGGGCGAGGATCTTGCGTTCCACGCTGGCATCCGGGAAGCCGATCTTCACGTGCATCAGGAAGCGGTCGAGCTGGGCCTCGGGCAGGGGATAGGTGCCTTCCTGCTCGATGGGGTTCTGCGTGGCCATCACCAGGAACAGTGGCGACAGGTCATAGGTGCTGCGCCCGACCGACACCTGGCGCTCGGCCATGGCTTCGAGCAGCGCCGACTGCACCTTGGCCGGGGCACGGTTGATTTCGTCGGCCAGCACCAGGTTGTGGAAGATCGGCCCCTGCTGGAACACAAAGCTGCCGGTTTCCGGACGGTAGATCTCGGTGCCGGTGATGTCGGCGGGCAGCAGGTCGGGGGTGAACTGGATGCGGTGGAACTCTGCCTCCAGGCCTTCGGCGAGTTCCTTGATGGCCTTGGTCTTGGCCAGGCCCGGCGCGCCTTCCACCAGCATGTGGCCGTCCGCCAGCAGGGCGATCAGCAGGCGTTCGATGAGTTTTTCCTGGCCGAGGATCTGGCTGCCGAGAAATTGCCGCAGCGCGACGAGCGCCTCACGATGTTCCATCGGGATGGTTCCTGGAAAGGGACTGACTGGGCGCCGAATACACCCGTTCGGGTAGGCAATTTTACTGCATTGGCGACGTGACTGGCACACCTCGGCGTTCGGCAGTGCAGACCAGTTCCGCTTGCCTCGCCGCGGGGCGCTTCAAACAGACGTTGGCGCGGCCGTTAAGTTCTGCTCGGGGCGTGCAGAGTCGGCAGCGGCGTGGTGCAGGTCAGGCCGCTGCTGGCGGGCGCTGGGCCACGCACATCCGGTGCGCCAAACAGACGCACGGCCAGGTAGTAGACGAAGGCCGGCAGACGCCCCATGCCGGCTTCGCGCAGCATGCGCAGGAACAGCAGGTCGGCCTCGTGCTTGGCCACCGGCGCGACGTTGAGGTACTGGTACAGAGCGTCGTGGATCAGGCTGGCAGGGTGGGCCAGAGGCCAGAACACGTCGTGCTCGACTGCCTGGCCGGCGCGCAGGCCGAGTACCCGGTGACGCTTCTCCCACCAGTCCGGGGTGCCGATGATGGCCAGCCAGTAGAACGGCACCTTGGGTGTGCAGCCGTCCCAGGCGTAGGTCTGGGGGCGGACAAAGTCGTAGCGCACCTCGCCGCGCTGCAGGTCGACCTGGGAGTGGCCGGGGTTGACCATCAGCAGGCCGTCGTGGATCAGCAGCCACTCGCTGTAGAAGTAGCGCCCGGCGAACTCCGGGCAGTGGCGCAGGAAGGGCTGGTCGATGAAGTTCAGCCAGGGGCCGACATGGTCGCGACAGGGAAAGCCCCACTTGGCCTGATCGCGGGCCAGGGCTGCCTCGGCGCGGCGCTGGCGCTCTTTTCGGCCGACCCAGCGCGGCAGCAGCACGCCGAGGTACACCGGCACGCCGGCCCACAGCAGTGGGGTGATCAAGTCGGGATACAGCCAGGCGGCCAGGCCGAGCAGCACCAGGCCGATGGCGGTGATCAGCAGGTTGCCGTAGTGGCGGATCAGCGAGCGGGTGAGGTGTGGGTACTGCATGGAATCCATTCCTGCGAGCATGCGCGCGCACCATAGCAGCTCTCTGCTCGGCCATGGAACCTGGAGGCAGGCCGTCTGCTGATGAACGAATATGTCGCAGCGCCGCAATCCAGAGCGCCGGGCTGCCGCTAAGCTGGTTATGACCTATGAGTCCCTGTGCGCACTGGCAGGTTCTATCAATCGCCTAGACTGCATAGGCATTTGATCTGCAGTGCGTCTCTCCGGCACCTGACGAATAACAAGCCAAGCGGAGCATCACCATGGCGTTCTTCACCGCGGCCAGCAAAGCCGACTTCCAGCAACAACTGCAAGCGGTACTGGCTCAGCATCTCGGCGACAAGGCGCTGCCACAAGTCGCGCTGTTCGCCGAGCAGTTCTTCGGCATCGTATCTCTCGACGAATTGACCCAGCGCCGCCTGAGCGACCTGGCCGGCTGCACCCTGTCTTCCTGGCGTCTGCTGGAGCGATTCGATGCAGCCAAGCCGGAGGTGCGGGTGTACAACCCGGACTACGAGAAGCATGGCTGGCAGTCGACCCACACCGCGGTGGAGGTGCTGCACCTGGACCAGCCATTCCTGGTCGACTCGGTACGCATGGAGCTGAACCGTCGCGGCTACAGCATCCACACCCTGCAAAACAGCGTGTTCAGCGTGAAGCGCAACAAGAGCGGCGAGCGCCAGGAACTGCTGCCGCGCGGCACCACCGGCAAGGACATCCAGCAGGAAGCGCTGATGTACCTGGAGATCGACCGCTGTGCCGGCGCCAGCGAGCTGCGCGCCCTGGAGAAGGCACTGTACGAGGTGCTGGAAGAAGTCCGTCTGGCGGTATCCGACTTCGCGTCGATGAAGGCCAAGGCCGAACAGCTGCTGGCCTGGCTGGATAAAGCCAAACTCAAGGTCGACGGCGCCGAGCTGGCCGAGATCAAGACCTTCCTCGCCTGGCTGCTGGACAACCACTTCACCTTCCTCGGCTACGAGGAATTCACCGTGGTCGAGGAGAAGGACGGCGGCCATCTGGTGTACGACGAAAGCTCCCTGCTGGGCCTGTCCCGCCGGCTGCGCAGCGGGCTGAAAAAGGAAGAGCTGCATATCGAACCGGAAGCCGTACAGTACCTGCGCGAGCCGCAGCTGCTGTCCTTTGCCAAGGCCGCCACGCCGAGCCGCGTGCACCGTCCGGCCTACCCGGACTTCGTCTCCATTCGCGAGCTGGATGCCAAGGGCAAGGTCATCAAGGAATGCCGCTTCATGGGCCTGTACACCTCCTCGGTGTATGCCCAGAGCGTCAGTCGCATTCCTTATATCCGGCGCAAGGTCGATGAGATCGCCGAGCGCTCCGGTTTCGATCGCCAGGCGCACCTGGGCAAGGAGCTGGAACAGGTGCTGGAAGTGCTGCCGCGCGATGACCTGTTCCAGACCCCAGTGGACGAGCTGTTCAACACCGCCATCTCCATCGTGCAGATTCAGGAGCGCAACAAGCTGCGCCTGTTCATCCGTCGCGACCCCTATGGCCGCTTCGCCTACTGCCTGGCCTATGTACCGCGCGATGTGTACTCCACCGAGACGCGGGTGAAGATCGAGCAGATTCTCATGGAGCGCCTGGGCGCCAGCGACTGCGAGTTCTGGACCTACTTCTCCGAGTCGGTGCTGGCGCGGGTGCAGTTCATCCTCAAGGTCGACCCGAAGAACCGCGTGCAGATCGACCAGGCGCGCATCGAGAAAGAGGTCGTGCAGGCCTGCCGTTCCTGGAAGGACGATTACGCCAGCCTGGTGGTGGAGAGCTTCGGCGAGGCCCAGGGCACCCAGGTGCTGGCCGACTTCCCGCAGGGCTTTCCGGCCGGCTACCGTGAGCGTTTCGCCCCGCATTCGGCGGTAGTGGACATGCAGCACCTGTTCAGCCTGTCCGACTCGCGCCAGCTGGTGATGAGCTTTTACCAGCCGCTGGCCCAGAGCGAGAGCCAGTTGCACTGCAAGCTGTACCATGCCGACACGCCGCTGCCGCTGTCGGACGTGTTGCCGATCCTGGAGAACCTCGGCCTGCGCGTGCTTGGTGAGTTCCCTTACAAGCTGCGCCGCGAGGATGGCCGCGAGTTCTGGATTCACGATTTCGCCTTTACCGCCGCCGAAGGGGTCAATGTCGATATCCAGCAACTCAACGACACCCTGCAGGATGCCTTCGTGCAGATCGTCGGTGGCGCGGCGGAGAACGACGGTTTCAACCGCTTGGTGCTGACCGCCTCGATGCCCTGGCGTGACGTGGCGCTGCTGCGTGCCTATGCTCGCTATCTGAAGCAGATCCGCCTGGGCTTCGACCTGAGCTACATCGCCGCGACCCTGGTCAACCATGCCGACATCGCCAAGGAACTGGTGCGCCTGTTCCGCACCCGTTTCTACCTGGCGCGCAAGCTCAGCGCCGAGGATCTCGAAGACAAGCAGCAGAAGCTGGAGCAGGCGATTCTCGCCGCGCTGGACAATGTCGCGGTGCTCAACGAAGACCGCATCCTGCGCCGCTACCTGGACCTGATCAAAGCCACCCTGCGCACCAACTTCTTCCAGAGCGCTGCCGATGGCCAGCCCAAACATTACTTCAGCTTCAAGATCAGCCCGCGCTTGATTCCGGAAATCCCGCGGCCGGTGCCCAAGTACGAGATCTTCGTCTACTGCCCGCGCGTCGAGGGTGTGCACCTGCGCTTTGGCGACGTCGCTCGCGGCGGCCTGCGCTGGTCCGATCGCGAGGAAGACTTCCGTACCGAGGTGCTGGGCCTGGTCAAGGCGCAGCAGGTGAAGAACGCGGTGATCGTGCCGATGGGCGCCAAGGGCGGTTTCGTACCCCGCAAGCTGCCGCTGGGAGGCAGCCGTGACGAGATCCAGGCCGAGGGCATTGCCTGCTACCGCATCTTCATTAGCGGCCTGCTGGATATCACCGACAACCTCAAGGAAGGCAAGGTCGTGCCGCCGGAGAACGTCGTGCGTCACGATCCGGATGACCCCTACCTGGTGGTGGCGGCCGACAAGGGCACCGCGACCTTCTCCGACATCGCCAACGGTATCGCCCAGGAGTACGGCTTCTGGTTGGGCGACGCCTTCGCTTCCGGTGGCTCGGCGGGCTACGACCACAAGGGCATGGGCATCACCGCCAAGGGCGGCTGGGTGTCGGTGCAGCGTCACTTCCGCGAGCGCGGCATCGACGTGCAGAAGGACGAAACCACGGTCATTGGCATTGGCGACATGGCCGGCGACGTGTTCGGCAACGGTCTGCTGCTGTCGGACAAGCTGCGTCTGGTGGCGGCCTTCAACCACCTGCATATCTTCATCGACCCCAACCCGGATGCGGCCAAGAGCTTTGCCGAGCGCAAGCGCCTGTTCGACCTGCCGCGTTCCAGCTGGGCCGACTACGATGCCAAGCTGATCTCCGAGGGGGGCGGCATCTTCCTGCGCAGCGCCAAGAGCATTGCCATCAGCCCGCAGATGAAGGAGCGCTTCGACATCAGCGCCGACAAGCTGGCGCCCACCGAGCTGCTCAACGCGCTGCTCAAGGCGCCGGTCGACCTGCTGTGGAATGGCGGCATCGGCACCTATGTGAAGTCGAGCAAGGAAAGCCATGCCGACGTCGGCGACAAGGCCAACGACGGCCTGCGCGTCAATGGCAACGAACTGCGCGCGCGGGTGGTGGGCGAGGGCGGCAACCTCGGCATGACCCAGCTGGGCCGTGTCGAGTACGGCCTCAATGGCGGCGCCAGCAACACCGACTTCATCGACAACGCCGGTGGCGTGGACTGCTCCGACCACGAGGTCAACATCAAGATCCTGCTCGGCGAGATCGTGGCCGCCGGGGACATGACCGGCAAGCAGCGCAACAAGCTGCTGGCCGACATGACCGACGACGTTGGCAATCTGGTGCTGGGCAACAACTACAAACAGACCCAGGCCCTGTCGCTGGCCGAGCGCCGCGCCCGCGAGCGTGTCGCCGAGTACAAGCGTCTGATGGCCGCGCTGGAAGGCGCCGGCAAGCTGGACCGTGCGCTGGAGTTCCTGCCCACCGACGACGAGCTCAACGAGCGTGCCGCCAACGGCCGTGGCCTGACCCGCCCGGAGCTGTCGGTGCTGATCTCCTACAGCAAGATCGACCTCAAGGAGGCGCTGCTCAAGTCCCGCGTGCCGGATGATGACTACCTGGCCCGCGAGATGCAGACCGCCTTCCCGGCGCGCCTGGCGCAGAAGTTCGGCGAGGCCATGGAGCGCCACCGCCTGAAGCGCGAGATCGTCAGCACGCAGATCGCCAACGATCTGGTCAACCACATGGGCATCACCTTCGTACAGCGCCTCAAGGAGTCCACCGGCATGAGCGCGGCCAACGTCGCTGGCGCCTATGTCATCGTGCGTGACGTGTTCCGCCTGCCGCACTGGTGGCAGCAGATCGAAGCGCTGGACTACCAGGTACCGGCCGAGCTGCAGCTGCAGTTGATGGACGAGCTGATGCGCCTGGGCCGCCGCGCCACCCGCTGGTTCCTGCGTAGCCGCCGTGACGATCTCGATGCGGCCCGCGACGTCGGCCACTTCGCGCCGCGCGTGGCCGAGCTGGCCGGGCGTCTGGATGAGTTGCTCGAAGGTCCGGCTCGCGAGCAGTGGCTGGCGCGTTACCAGAGTTATGTCGAGGCTGGTGCGCCGGAGGAACTGGCTCGCGTGGTGGCCGGCACCAGTCACCTGTACACCCTGTTGCCGATCATCGAGGCCGCTGACGTTACCGGTAAGAGCGCCAGCGAAGTGGCTACCGCCTACTTCGCGGTGGGCGATGCGCTGGAGCTGAGCTGGTACCTGCAGCAGGTCACCAGCCTGCCGGTGGACAACAACTGGCAGGCCCTGGCCCGCGAGGCGTTCCGCGACGATCTGGACGGCCAGCAGCGCGCCATTACCATCGCCGTGCTGCAGATGGCTGACGGCCCGCAGGACATCGAGCAGCGGGTGGCCGTGTGGCTGGAACAGCACCGCACCCTGGTCAAGCGCTGGCTGGCGATGCTCGCCGAACTGCGCGGCGCCACTGGCACCGACTACGCCATGTACGCCGTGGCCAACCGCGAGCTGATGGACCTGGCGCAGAGCGACAAGCAGGCGCCGAGCGTCAGCTGATGTCCAGGCGATGGGGCGGTTGCGCCCCATCGCCTGGTTCTGCCCGGCCCCATAGTCCGTAGGTTGGGCTGAGCGCAGCGAAGCCCAACAGTTCGCCGCGTTGGGCTTCGCTGCGCTCAACCCAACCTACGTGATTGCGCACACCGTAGCTGGGTCTGGCTGGCTTTTGTGGGAGCGACTTCAGTCGCGATGAAGTCAGCGCAAAAGCATCGCGGCTAAAGCGGAATGCCGCCCAGCCGCTCACACACAGTCCGGTCTAACCTACTTCAATACAAGCGAGCCTGCGTCGGGCTCGGCGGCTGGCTGCAGCCGGTGCGCGCGTTCGCCGCCAGGTAGGGGCTGAGCAGCGGTGCCATGCCCTTGAGCACCTGCACCGGCAGGGCCGAGGTGAAGCGGAAGTTGTCCGCGGCCTGGCCGGGTACGAAGGCCGTGAGGGTGCCGAAGTGACGTGGCCCCAGGTAGAAAACGAAAGTGGCCGTGCGGTTGACGGCCCTGGAGCTGAGCACCTGGCCGCCACGGCCGACGTTTTCGATACGGTTGTCGCCGGTGCCGGTCTTGCCGCCGAGCAGCAGCGCGCTACCGTCGCTGGTCTGGAAGCTGCCCTGCAGGCGCCGCGCCGTGCCGGCCTCGACCACCTGGGACAGCGCGCCGCGCAGGGCTGCTGCCACTTCCGAGGGCATCACCCGCTCACCGCGCAGGGCGTCCTGGCGCAGCAGGGTTTCGTAGGGCGTGTCTGCGGCGAAGTGCAGGCTGTCGATGCGCACGCTGGGCTGGCGAATGCCGTCGTTGACGATGATGCCCATCAGCTCGGCCAGTGCCGCCGGACGGTCGCCGGAGCTGCCAATGGCAGTGGCCAGCGACGGCACCAGATGGTCGAAGGGGTAGCCCAGGCGTTGCCAGCGTTCGTGGATGTCGAGGAAGGCTTCCACCTCCAGCAGGGTGCGGATGCGGCTGTCGCGGGCGCTGCGATGGCGGGTCTTGAACAGCCAGCCGTAGACCTCCTGACGCTCCTCGGCGCTGGCCGCCACGGCGTCGCGGAAGCTGGCCTGCGGTTGCTCGATCATGAAACCCAGCAACCACAGTTCCAGCGGGTGCACACGGGCGATGTAGCCCTGATCCGGCAGGCTCCAGGCGCCGGGGCCGTAGTCCAGGTAGAGGCGCTGGATCTTCGCGTCGCTGAGTTTTTCCTGGGGCGCGTGGGCCCTGATGAAGGCGGCGAAGGTCGGCTCGTCCACCTGTGGCATCAGGTAGCGGTGCACGGCGGCCAGACGCACGGCGGTGGGGCGCAGGCCCTCCAGGAATACATCCAGGCGTTCCTGGGCACTCTTGCCCTCATATTTGCGCCAGAAACGCCGCAGGAAGGTGGTGCCCTCACGGTCGGCGAAACGCCGGAGATAGTCGGCGCGCTGCGGGTGTTTGTCGTCCCTGAGCAACTCGGCACTGTTGTCGCTGCCGTGGTAGGTGCTGTAGCGCACCAAATCGCGCAGCAGGCGGATGAACGGCAGGTTGATCGATTCGCGCAGCGCATCGCGCAGGGTGGGGATGCGGCCGTTGTCCTCGCGCTTGAAGTTGCTGAAGGTATGCGCGCCGCCGCCAGTGAAGAAGGTTTCGTAGGGACTGGCCGAGTATTTGCGATCCAGCGCCGCGTCGAGCAGTGTGGCCAGGTTCTGCTCCGGCTTGGCGATCAGCTGGTCCAGTACCCAGCGGGTCAGGTGATCCTGTGGGGCCACCTCGATCTTGCGCAGTGCCTGCGGGCTTTGCCCGGCGTAACGCGCATGCAGCTCGGCGATCACCTGTAGGTAGGTGGTCAGTACTCGCAGCTTGGCGGTCGAGCCCAGCTCCAGTTTGCTGCCCTCGTTGATGTCGAACGGCTGGTCGGTGCTGTCGGTTTGTACCCGCACCCGGGCCCCGTCCAGGCCGCGTTCGAACAGGGTGAAGCTGTAGCGCACGTCGGCGGTTTTTTCCGGCGATAGCAGGCGCTCGCCGTACAGGCCGATCTCGCCGGCGAACTCGGGGTCGGCCAGGCGCCGCAAGTAGGCGCTGATGCTTTGTTGCAGCTCGGCATTGAGGGTGCTGGTGGCGCTGAGGTCGAGGCGGTCGAGGTCGTACAGCGGCTGATTGAGCAGACTGGACAGGCGGCTGCGGGCCACGGTGATGCCCTTGTTGCTCTGCACCGGCTGGATGGCCGGATGCAGCGCCAGGTCGCGAAACGCCAGGCGCCTTGCCAGCGCCGCCTCGCGTAGCGGCTGCTCGACTATCCCGGCCTTGGCCAGGATGCGGATATGGCTGTCGATGAGCTGTTCCAACTCGTTGCGCCCTGCTGCCAGATAGTAGGAGGGGCGGCGTTGGGCGATCATCAGTGCCAGTACCTGGCGCAGGGCCAGGCCCTGCTCGGCGCGACTGGCTGAGGTGCTGTGGCGCTGGTCGAGTAGACGGTTGACCCGATTGAAGTCGGCGCCGAACCACACCCGCAGGCCGTCGGCCAGGCCGTGCACTTCGCCATGGCCGGGGGCGGCGGAGAGCGGCACGCTGTTGAGGTAGTCGCGCACCACGGCCTGGCGTGCTTCCAGGGTCTGCGGGCCCTGTTGGTAGGCGCGCATGCTGGCGGAGATCATCTGCCGCAGCTTGTCCATCGGCTCCAGGGTCAGGCCATCCGGCGAGTGACGGTATTTCTCCAGCTGGGTGGCCAGTGTACTGCCGCCGGCCGATTGCTCCTGAACGGAGAACTGCTTGCCGATTTGCGACAACGCCGCCTTGGCGAAGCGCGGCCAGTCTACCGCGGGGTTGGCCAGCGGCTGTTCGGTATCCAGCAGGTGGCGGTTCTCGATGAACAGCAGGCTGTCGACCACCAGCGGCGGAATAGCCTCGAAGCTGGCATACAGCTGCTGTGGGTACTGGAACTGGTAGAGCGGCTCGCCGCGGCAGTCGCTGATGCTGAGCCCGGCCTGCACTTTTTCCGCATAGGGTGGGAAGAAGCCGCGCTGGCTGTAGTCGAGCAGGGCGGAAGAGAAGCGTGCCTGGCGGCTGACCAGGAAGTGGCGGGCCTGCAGGCGCTCGATAAGCGCGGGCAGTTCCACATAGCCGAGGCGTTTGTCGAAGGGGCCGCTGCGGGGAAACAGAATCGCGTCGCTGGGGCCGGGCTGCAGCTGGTAGTTGAGTGTGGCGGCATAGCGGCTGAATTCCCGGGCCTGCCAGCGGGAGCTGATGATTTCCTGGTAGCCGAGCAGGCCCAGGGCCAGCAGCGCGAGCAGCACAAACAGCCAGAGCAGCAGCTTCAGACGCGAGCGACGCGGTGGTTGTGGCTGGACCAACAGGCTCTCCGTGGCGCTGGCGAGTAGCGTCGTGTCGGGTGCCTCGGACTGCCACAGTGAACCCATGATCGACTGCCTACCATTCGCGACGGGTCTTGCTCCAAGCTTAGACGGCGGCCTGCGCTGGTGAGCGAAATATTGCCCGAAGGGGCGGCCGGCTCGCGTGAGCGGTAAGGCGTCGAACTGTGCGTGCCGGGTACCCCCGCACGCCCAGCGGGGGCATGGCAGCCACGGCTTCACTGGCCGCCAACCGCAGGGTCAGTTGTAGCGTGGGCAGCCTCGATCCCTGGGCTGAATAGAGTTCAGACTGCTGCCGGCGCGAAGCTGTTCGCCTGGGCCATGGCCCACATACGCGCATAGAACTCGCCGGAAATCTCCTCGCCGAGCAGCTCGCCCGGTTTGAGGAAGACGTGCAACTGCGAGTACAGCTTGATCTCGCTGGCCGACATGCGCCGCACCAGGTGCTTGGCCTCGATCTGCGAGGGATGCCGCAGGCCCGCGGCAGCGATCATCTCGGCCAGGGCCTTCATGGTGTTGTGGTGGAAGTTGCGCACGCGCTGGGCCTTGTCCGGCACCACCAGGGCGCGCTGGCGCAGCTTGTCCTGGGTGGCCACGCCGGTCGGGCACTTGTTGGTATGGCAGCTCTGGCTCTGGATACAGCCGATGGCGAACATGAAGCCGCGCGCCGAGTTGGCCCAGTCGGCGCCCAGGGCCATGACGCTGGCGATGTCGAAGGCGCTGACGATCTTGCCGCTGGCGCCAAGGCGGATCTTGTCGCGCAGGTTGAGGCCGACCAGGGTGTTGTGCACGAACAGCAGGCCCTCGCGCAGCGGCACGCCGATATGGTCGGTGAACTCCAGGGGCGCGGCGCCGGTGCCGCCTTCCTTGCCGTCGATGACGATGAAGTCCGGCAGGATGCCGCTCTCCAGCATAGCCTTGGCGATGCCCATGAACTCCCAGGGATGGCCCAGGCACAGCTTGAAGCCCACCGGCTTGCCGCCGGACAGCTCACGGAGCTGGGCGATGAACTGCAGCAGCTCCAGCGGGGTGGAGAAGGCGCTGTGCGAGGCCGGCGAGATGCAGTCCTGGCCCATGGGCACGCCGCGGGTCTGGGATATTTCCTCAGTGATCTTGTGCTTGGGCAGGATGCCGCCGTGGCCGGGCTTGGCGCCCTGGCTGAGCTTGATCTCGATCATCTTCACCTGCGGGTTGGCGGCCTGCTCGGCAAAACGCTCGGGGTCGAAGCGGCCTTCGGCGGTGCGGCAGCCGAAATAGCCGCTGCCCAGTTCCCACACCAGGTCGCCGCCGTACTCGCGGTGATAGGGGCTGATGCTGCCCTCGCCGGTGTCGTGATAGAAGCCGCCGAGCTTGGCGCCCTGGTTGAGGGCGCGGATGGCGTTGGCGCTGAGCGAGCCGAAGCTCATGGCCGAGATGTTGAACACCGAGGCCGAGTAGGGCTGGCTGCACTGCTGCCCGCCGATGGTGACGCGAAAGGTGCTGGGGTCGCAGTGGTCGGCCGGCAGCATTGAGTGGCCGATGAACTCGAAGCCGCTCTGGTACACGTCGCTGAGGGTGCCGAAGGCCTTGTCGGCGCCTTCGTTCTTGGCCCGTGCGTAGACCAGGCCGCGTTGCGCGCGGGAGAAGGGCAGCGCCTCGCGATCACCCTCCAGCAGGTACTGGCGGATCTCCGGGCGGATAGCCTCCACCAGGTAACGGATATTGCCCAGGATCGGGTAGTTGCGGCGTACCGCGTGGCGGGTCTGCAGCAGGTCGTTTACGCCGACCAGGCTGAGCATGCCGGCGACCAGGGTTAGCGCCCACAGCCACTCATGGGCGCCGAGAAACGGCAGGGTGACGAGGGTGAGGAGTACACAGAAGGCGAAGAAGGCGTAGCGGTTCAACAGCGAAAGGCTCATGGAGTCTCCTCGGGCGGGGCGTCCGCGCCGGCTTCTCGTGCCTACAAAGGCCGGGCCAGAGCGTCGGGCGACTAACGGTTGGCTTCAGAGTAGCAGCCAGGGCACTTTTGATCGGCGCGCCTGATGCAAGAAACCGCTGTTCGCTGCGCAGACTTGGTAGCGGGGCGCGCGTTCTCGCTTTCGCAGCCGTGACTGCCTGGAGGCCTCATGAAATCATGCCCTGCGTTGCTGGGGCCTTTCCGTCAGTAGCGTGAACGATGCCGCTGCATGTTTTGAGGTCGTACAGAGCGCGTAGGTTCTGAAGGTGGATGGCGGTTGCGCGGATCAGTGAGGTTGTGTGGCGGAGAGGGCTATGGAGCGAGGCCTGGCAATACGGTTTGCCAAGCCTCGGGTTTGCTTTAGCGAGCCGCGCTGACCCCGGCAAGGGTGGCGAAGGAGGTGTCCTTGGCGGTCAGCAGGAAGTCGCGCATGAACGGCGCGTCGAGCATGTCGGCGCGGATCGCCGCATACAGCGTGCAGTACAGGCCCTTCTCGCCCAGGCGTTTGGCGGTCACGTAGCCGCGCGAGCTGTACTCGTGCAGCGCCCAGTTGGGCAGGCTGCACACACCGCGGCCGCTGGCTACCAGCTGCATCATCATCACCGTCAGCTCCGAGGTACGCACCTGCGCCGGTTCGATGTCGGCCGGTTCGAGGAAGCGGGTGAAGATATCCAGACGGTCGCGGTCGATGGGGTAGGTGATCAGCGTCTCGCGCTCGATATCCTCGGGCAGCACGTAGGGGCGGTTGGCCAGCGCATGCTGGTTGGCTACCGCCAGCAGCGCTTCGTAAGTGAACAGCGGCACGTAGGTGATGCCGTTCATTTCGACGGGGTCTGAGGTCACCACCAGGTCGAGGTCGCCGCGCGACAGCGCCGGCAGTGGGGCGAAGGAGAAGCCCGAGGCCAGGTCCAGCTCCACTTCCGGCCAGGCGTCGCGGAACTGGTCGATGGTCGGCATCAGCCACTGGAAGCAGCTGTGGCACTCGATGGCCATGTGCAGCCTGCCCGCCGTTCCGCCGGCCAGGCGCGCCAGGTCGCGCTCGGCGGCACGTAGCTGCGGCAGCAGGCTGTCGGCCAGTTGCAGCAGGCGCAGACCGGCACTGGTGAAGCGCACCGGCTTGGTCTTGCGCACGAACAATTGCATCCCCAGGCGTTCCTCCAGCTCCTTGAACTGGTGCGACAGCGCCGACTGGGTCAGGTGCAGGCGCTCGGCAGCCTCCACCAGGCTGTCGGTCTCGCGCAGGGCGTGCAGGGTCTTAAGGTGGCGCAATTCCAACATGAGCAAATCTCAATGAATTAAACTTGTGATGATCACGAATAGGTTGAGTTTGTCTCATGATGCGACCGGTGTCGAGAATGTGCGTCATTGACGAACACTGGAGACAGACAAATGGCATTGGCACACAACCTCGGCTTCCCCCGCATCGGCCGCGACCGCGAACTGAAGAAGGCTCTGGAAAGCTACTGGAAGGGCGAACTGGATGAAGCCGGCCTGCGCGCCGTCGGCCGCGAGCTGCGCGCCGCCCACTGGCAGCTGCAGAAGGACGCCGGCATCGAGTTGCTGCCGGTCGGTGACTTCGCCTGGTACGACCAGGTACTGACCCACTCCGTGACCTTCGGCGTGATCCCCGAGCGCTTCCACACCCACGGCGGCAAGCCGACCCTGGACACTCTGTTCGGCATGGCCCGAGGGGTTTCTGGAAACAAGAGCAGCCAGAACACCTGCTGCGGAGGCGCCCACGCGCAAGAGATGACCAAGTGGTTCGACACCAACTACCACTACCTGGTCCCCGAATTCACCGCCGACCAGCAGTTCGCCCTGAGCTGGGAGCAGCTGTTCGAGGAAGTGGAGGAGGGCAAGGCCCTGGGCCACACCCTCAAGCCGGTACTGATCGGCCCGCTGACCTACCTGTGGCTGGGCAAGTGCAAGGGCCGCGAGTTCGACAAGCTTGAGCTGCTCGAACGCCTGCTGCCGGTCTACGGCGAGATCCTCCAGCGCCTGGCCGGCCAGGGCATCGACTGGGTGCAGATCGACGAACCTATCCTCGCCCTCGACCTGCCGCAGGCCTGGAAGAATGCCTTTGAGCGCGCCTACAACCTGCTACAGAAGGAGCCAGGCAGGAAGCTGATCGCTACCTACTTCGCCGGCCTGGAAGACAATCTCGGCCTGGCCGCTGGCCTGCCGGTGGATGGCCTGCACATCGACCTGGTGCGTGCGCCGGAGCAGTTCCCGGCCATCCTCGACCGCCTGCCGGCCTACAAGGTGCTGTCGCTCGGTGTGGTCAACGGCCGCAATGTCTGGCGCGCCGACCTGGAAAAAGCCCTGGATATCCTGCAGCAGGCCCATGAGCGTCTGGGCAGTCGGCTGTGGGTGGCGCCGAGTTGCTCGTTGCTGCACAGCCCGGTTGATCTGAATCGGGAAGACCAGCTGGATGCCGAGCTGAAGAGCTGGCTCGCCTTCGCCGTGCAGAAGTGCCAGGAGGTCGCCGTGCTGGCCAGGGCTTTACGCGAGCCGCAGGCCGCCGAGGTGCAGGCCGCGCTGGCCGAAAGCAACGAAGTGCAGGTCAGCCGCGCCGCTTCGCCGCGCATCCACAAGCCCGAGGTACAGGCGCGCCTGGCTGCCATCCGTGCGGCCGATAGCCAGCGCCAGTCGCCCTTCGCCGAACGCATCGCCAGGCAGCGTGAGTTGCTCGACCTGCCGCCGTTCCCCACTACCACCATCGGCTCCTTCCCGCAGACCTCGGCGATCCGCCTGGCGCGCCAGTCGTACAAGGCCGGCAAGCTGTCCGCCGCCGAATACACCGAGGCCATGCACGCGGAAATCCGCCATGCGGTGCAGATTCAGGAGCAGCTGGGCCTGGACGTGCTGGTGCATGGCGAGGCCGAGCGCAACGACATGGTCGAGTACTTCGCCGAGCAGCTCGACGGCTACGCCTTCACCCGCTTCGGCTGGGTGCAGAGCTACGGCTCGCGCTGTGTCAAACCGGCGGTGATCTATGGTGACCTGTCGCGGCCCAAGCCGATGACGGTGGAGTGGATCGCCTACGCCCAGCGCTGCACCGACAAGGTCATGAAGGGCATGTTGACCGGCCCGGTGACCATGCTGATGTGGTCCTTCCCGCGTGACGACATTCCGCGCGAGCAGCAGGCGCGCCAGCTGGCGCTGGCCATTCGCGACGAGGTGGTCGACCTGGAAGCGGCCGGGATCAAGGTCATCCAGATCGACGAGGCGGCCTTCCGCGAAGGCCTGCCGCTGCGCAAGGCCGGTTGGCAGCACTACCTGGACTGGGCCACCGAGGCCTTCCGGCTGACTGCCAGCGGTGTACGCGACGAGACACAGATCCACACCCACATGTGCTACAGCGAGTTCAACGACGTGATCGAGTCCATCGCCGCCATGGACGCCGACGTGATCACCATCGAGACCTCGCGTTCGGACATGGAGCTGCTGCGCGCCTTCGAGGCCTTCGACTACCCCAACGAGATCGGCCCAGGCGTGTACGACATCCACTCGCCGCGCGTGCCGGACAGCCGCGAAATGGCCCAGCTGCTGCGCAAGGCCGCGCAGTGGGTGCCGGCCGAGCGCCTGTGGGTCAACCCGGACTGCGGCCTGAAGACCCGCGCCTGGCCGGAAACCGAAGCGGCGCTGGTGAACATGGTGGCCGCGGCCAAACAGCTGCGCGCCGAGCTGGCCTGAGCGAGGGGTTAGATGGCGACCAGGCTGAGCAGGGAGTCGGCCTGGCTGCGGTAGTGGCCATCCAGCTCGCTACCGCTCGGCCATTCGTGATGCAGGTCGAGCAGCAGGCGCAGGCGTGCCTGCTCGCCGTCGACCTCCAGCAATTCGGCATCATGGAAGTAGAAGCGCCGGCGCACCAGCGGAAAGAGGGCCTTGAACAGGCTCTCCTTGAGCGAGAAGGTCAGGGTCACACGCTGGGCGAACTCGGCCGGAGACAGGCCGCCGCTACGTTGCAGTTCATTCGTTGTGAGGATTTCCGCGGCCAGGCGGGTGGCACGCTCGGGTGGCAGTTGCTGTTCCAGGTCGATGCCCAGGCTGCGCCAGTCGCGGCTCAGCGCCACCAGGGCGGCGGCCTGGCCATGGCCATGGCTGATGGAGCCGCTGATGCCCGCTGGCCAGATCGGCACGCCATCGGCATCGCGGCCGGGAATCAGTGCCTGACCGCAGAGGCCGTGCAGCGCGCTGCGCGCGCACAGGCGCCCGGCCAGGTGCTCGGCCTGGCGCTTGGCCACGCCACGAACCGGGGGGACGTTACAGCGACCGAAGTCCTCGGCCTGCAGTTGTGCCGGGTCGAAACGAGCCTGCACCAGGCAGGTGCCGGGCAGCAGGGCGGGCAGGTCGTTGTGCAGTTGGCAGAAAGGGGGCATATGCATGGCCGGCATTCTGCCGTGGCCAGGGCGAGGCAGCCAACCGTTTGCATTTCTTTACACGGCGTTAACCAAGCACCTACAAAGCAAGCGCTCGTTTTTTGCCAGACTGGGTACAAGCGTTCCATGGGAGCGCTGGTGAGGTTGTAGCCACGGCCGGTGTTGCCGCCGTGGTTTTACTCTACTGATCGAGTACGGGAGCCCATTGGGCTCCCGTTTTTTTTGGTGGTTCTAACCGCGCTACAGCTGATTGGAACGATCAGCTCTGGCGGATCAGATGATCGAAGGCGCTCAGCGAGGCCTTCGAGCCTTCGCCCACGGCGATGACGATCTGCTTGTATGGCACGGTGGTCACGTCGCCGGCGGCGAACACGCCGGGGATGTTGGTGGCCCCCTTGGCGTCGACGATGATCTCGCCGAAGCGGTTGAGTTCCACGGTGCCTTTCAGCCAGTCGCTGTTCGGCAGCAGGCCGATCTGCACGAAGATGCCTTCGAGCTCGACGGTGTGCAGTTCTTCCGTGGTGCGATCCTTGTAGATCAGGCCGGTGACCTTCTGGCCATCGCCCACCACTTCGGTGGTCTGCGCGCTCTTGATCACGGTGACGTTCGGCAGGCTGTTCAGCTTGTTCTGCAGCACGGCGTCGGCACGCAGGGTGTCAGCGAACTCCAGCAGGGTGACATGGGCGACGATGCCGGCGAGATCGATCGCTGCCTCGACGCCGGAGTTACCGCCGCCGATCACCGCCACGCGCTTGCCCTTGAACAGCGGGCCGTCGCAGTGCGGGCAGAAGCACACACCCTTGGCCTTGTACTCCTGCTCGCCAGGTACGCCCATTTCACGCCAGCGGGCGCCGGTGGAAAGGATCACGGTCTTGGCTTTGAGCGAAGCGCCGTTGTCGAACTTCACTTCGTGCAGGCCACCTTCGCTGCTGGCCGGAACCAGGGCGGAGGCGCGTTGCAGATTCATGATGTCGACGTCGTACTGGCGCACGTGCTCTTCCAGGGCGCGGGCCAGTTTCGGGCCTTCGGTTTCCTGTACCGAGATGAAGTTTTCGATGGCCATGGTGTCCAGCACCTGGCCGCCGAAACGCTCGGCGGCAACGCCGGTACGGATGCCTTTACGCGCGGCGTAGATCGCCGCTGCGGCACCGGCCGGGCCGCCACCGACCACCAGCACGTCGAAGGCGTCCTTGGCGTTCATCTTCTCGGCGTCACGACTGCCGGCATTGGTGTCGATCTTGGCGAGGATTTCTTTCACTTCCATGCGCCCGGCGCCGAACACTTCGCCGTTCAGGTAGATGCTCGGCACAGCCATGATCTGGCGGCGCTCGACTTCTTCCTGGAACAGCGCGCCGTCGATCGAGACGTTGCGGATGTTGGGGTTGAGCACGGCCATCAGGTTCAGCGCCTGGACCACGTCCGGGCAGTTCTGGCAGCTGAGCGAGAAGTAGGTTTCGAACTCGAAGGTGCCTTCGATGCTCTTGATCTGGGCGATGGTCTCGGCGTCCAGCTTGGACGGGTGACCACCGACTTGCAGCAGGGCCAGCACCAGCGAGGTGAACTCGTGGCCCATGGGGATACCGGCGAAGGTCACGCCGGTATCTTCGCCCGGACGGTTAAGGGCGAACGACGGACGGCGGGCATCGCTGCCGTCGGTCTTCAGGGTGATCTTGTCGGTCAGGCCGACGATATCGTTGAGCAGTCCGAGCAGCTCTTGCGATTTATCGCCGTCATCGAGGCTGGCGACGATCTCGAACGGCTGGGTGACCTTCTCGAGGTAGGTCTTCAACTGGGCTTTCAGATTGGCGTCCAACATGACGGGATTCCTCTGGCGAATAGCGAATTTCGGACAAACAAACGCCCGGGCGGATCGCGCCCGGGCGTTCGGGCACTTGCGGCTGGATGTCAGCCGACGAAGCGCAAGGCGGGGTGGGGCTCTGTGGCCCCTAGGCAGATCTTAGATCTTGCCGACCAGGTCCAGGGACGGAGCCAGGGTCTTCTCGCCTTCTTTCCACTTGGCCGGGCAAACCTGACCCGGGTTGGCAGCGGTGTACTGAGCAGCTTTCAGCTTGCGCAGGGTTTCCGATACGTCACGGGCGATTTCGTTGGAGTGGATTTCCAGGGTCTTGATCACGCCTTCCGGGTTGATCACGAAGGTGCCACGCAGAGCCAGACCTTCTTCAGCGATGTGCACGCCGAAAGCGTTGGTCAGCTGGTGAGTCGGATCACCGATCAGCGGGAACTGAGCCTTGCCAACGGCCGGGGAAGTTTCGTGCCATACCTTGTGGGAGAAGTGGGTGTCGGTGGTCACGATGTAGACCTCGGCACCGGCCTTCTGGAACTCGGCGTAATTGTTGGCAGCGTCTTCGATTTCGGTCGGGCAGTTGAAGGTGAAGGCAGCCGGCATGAAGATCAGCACGGACCACTTGCCTTTCAGGCTTTCCTCGGTGACCTGGATGAACTCGCCATTGTGGAAAGCGTTGGCGCTGAAGGGTTGAACCTGGGTGTTGATCAGGGACATGAGAGAACTCCTGTTGGGGTTTGGAAACTTGATGCCGCGCATTCTAGCCGCATCGGTCTTAATCGCTAAATTGAATGAAGACATAACCACGATTGGTTTGGCCTATTCGTCTTCACTCTGAGATTGGCAGTTATCTATGACACTCAGCCGGTTGCCTGCAGTTGCGGGTGCCGCTCGCGATATTGTTCGAAGAGAAACTGGCGAATCCGCTCGCCATGTTCGCGATGCTGCAATTGCAGGAAGTAGGCAGCCCGGTTGCCGTCGGTACGGCGAATCAGCTGACCCTGTATCGGCATGCTCTCGGCCCCAGGCAGTGCCAGCCAGAGGTCGAACTGCTCAGGAAGCGGATGACCGTTGTCGGCTTGTAGCAGCAGGCTGCCAGGAGCCAGTTCCAGTACCCGCATGTGGCTGGATTTACCGTTGGCTTGGCGCAGTGCCAGTGGCTTTCTCAGCGTCAGGCGCCAGGGCCGCAGTACTTCACCTTCTTCATAGATACTTGGGGCACCCATCTCCAATTGCAAGCCATGCAGTTCGTCCTCCACCAGCATCAGTGGGAAACTGATACGGCAGTGCTCCAGTTGCGCCTGCAGGCTGAGCTCAGCATGAACGCCCAGACGGCTGAGCAGGGCATTGGCCAGTGGCCCGCCATCGACCTTGAATGCCGGAATCGGCAGGGGATTACCAATCAGTTGGCTGCTGAACAGCTGGCGAATGTAGTCCAGCTCTTCGCCGGACAGGGTGGGATGCTCGGACATGGGCCCCTCCGCGGGTATGCATGATCGCAAGCAATTTCTGAGCCGAATTCGTGTCTGGCGCTATTAACGGGCTGCTTCAAGCGTGGCGATCTCAGCCTTCAGACGTGCTACTTCGGCTTCGAGTTCCCTGACGCGCTGTTTGGCCTCGACCTCGACACTGACATCCTTCTGTATGCCGATGTAGTAGGTGAGCTGGTCACCTTCGTTGAACACTGGCGTGATCGACAGTTCGTTCCAGAACGGTGAGCCATCCTTGCGGTAATTGCGGATGATCTGACGGCAGGGTTTGCCCTCTCGGATTGCCCGGCGGATGGCGACAATGCCGGCCTGATCGCGCTCATCACCCTGCAGGAAGCGGCAGTCCTGATAGAGAATGTCGTCGCCGACATAGCCGGTCAGGCGCTCGAAGGCGGGGTTGGCGTAGATCAGAATGTTGTCCTCACCCTCCTGTTCGGCCACTACGATGCCATCGTTTGAGGCGTTGACCACCAGTTGCAGGAGCTTGGCGTTGATCATCTGCGGTTCTCCGTCGCTAATGGCAAGATTCTAGGGCATCCCGGCTAGATACTCACTTGCGGCATAATGCCCGGCAATTTCAGCATGTTGCGGAGTGATTCATGAAGATTGCCATCCTCTCCGGTTCGGTCTACGGCGCTGCCGAGGACGTTGCTCGCCGCGCCGCCGAAGTGTTCGAGCAGTCCGGTTTCGAGGCCTGGCACAAGCCGGGTGTGGCTCTCGACGAGCTGCTCGCTTTTGCGCCGGAGGCGGTGCTGGTGGTGACCTCGACTACAGGTATGGGTGAGCTGCCGGGCAATATCCAGAATCTCTATTACGCGCTGCGTGACCGTTTTCCGGCCTGGACTGGCATGCCCGGCGCGGTGATCGCCCTGGGCGATTCCAGCTACGACGTGTTCTGTGGCGGCGGCGAGCAGATGCGCGAACTGCTGCTTGAGCTGGGCGTGCGTGAGGTCGTGCCGATGCTGCGCCTGGATGCCAGTGAAACGGTCACCCCGGACGAAGATGCCCAGCCCTGGCTGGCTGAGCTGATCAAGCTACTCAAAGCCTGATGCATCCGCGCGCTGCCCAGTTGGTTCATGAGCTGCAGCTGACCGCTCATCCGGAAGGCGGCTTCTACCGGCGCCTGTTCACTTCGTCGCAATGTGATGCCAGCGGCCGCGCCGCCTCCAGTGCCATTCTCTTCCTGCTACCGGCGGGTGCGGTCAGCCGCTGGCACCGCATCGATAGCGATGAGCTCTGGCATTTTCATGAAGGCGCGCCATTGGAGCTTCTGATCGCACAGACGCCTGATACCGTGCGCCGCGAAGTACTGGGGGCGGTGGCAGCAGGCCAGCTGCCGCAGCGCGTGGTGCCGGCCAATGCCTGGCAAGCGGCGCGCAGCCTGGGGGACTTCACCCTGGTCGGTTGCACGGTGGCGCCGGAGTTTCTTTTCGAGCGCTTTTCCCTGCTGTCTGACGAGCCTCGGGTTCAGGCCAGCTGGCCGCTTTTGGCCGGCAATTACCCCGAGCTGTTATGACCCGCAAGGCCAATGCGCTGGCCTGCAAGGCGACTGGAGCGGGCAAAGGTGGGCGCTAGACTCCTTGGCACAACAACAAGTGCCGAGGTATCCACCGTGAACGCTCCACTCAATCTCCCGAATGTCAAAGATCAGGTTTCCGCTGCCGAGTGGCAGGCTCGCGTCGATCTCGCCGCCTGCTACCGGCTGATCGCCATGCATGGCTGGGACGACCTGATCTTTACTCACATCTCGGCCAAGGTGCCGGGCACCGAAGACTTCCTGATCAACCCCTTCGGCCTGATGTTCCATGAGATCACCGCCTCCAGCCTGGTGAAGCTCGACCTCTCCGGCAAGAAGCTGATGGACAGTCCCTACGAGATCAATCCGGCCGGCTACACCATCCACAGCGCCATCCACGAAGTCCGTCACGACGTCGGTTGCGTGTTGCACACCCACACTGCCGCCGGCATCGCCGTATCGGCGCAGAAGCAGGGCCTGCTGCCGATCTCCCAGCAGTCGCTGTTCGTGCTCTCCAGCCTGGCTTACCACGACTACGAAGGCGTGGCGATCAATCACGAGGAGAAGGTGCGCCTGCAGGCTGACCTGGGCGACAAGCACTTCTTCATCCTGCCCAACCACGGCCTGCTGACCGCCTTCGGTAGCATCGCCGATGCCTTCCTCGGCATGTTCACCCTGCAGCGCGCCTGCGAGGCGCAGGTCATGGCGCAGAGTGGCGGCGCCGAACTGATCCATATCCCGCAACAGATCCTCGACGGTTCCGCGGCGATGATCGCCGGGGTGATGAAGACCAGTCAGGGCATGGGCGGTTCGCTGGCCTGGCCGGCGCTGCTGCGTAAGCTCGATCAGCAGATGCCGGGCTACGACCAGTGAGTGCGCTGCCGGGCATCGCGCTGGCCGAGTGGCGGGCGCAGGGACGCGGCTTCAGCTTCAACGGCCAGGCCATCCGCTACTGGACGGCGGGCGAGGGCGAACCGCTGCTGCTGATCCACGGTTTCCCCACCGCCAGCTGGGATTGGCACTACCTGTGGCAGCCGTTGGCGCAGCGTTATCAGGTGATTGCCTGCGACATGCTCGGCTTCGGCTACTCGGCCAAGCCGCGTGGCCATGCCTACAACCTGCTGGAGCAGGCTGATTTGCAGCAGGCGCTGCTGGTGCATCTGGGGATCGGCGGGCCGGTGCATGTGCTGGCCCACGACTACGGCGACAGCGTGGCCCAGGAGCTGATCGCCCGGCACCAGGAAGGGCGCCTGCGCCTGGCCAGCTGCGTGTTCCTCAACGGCGGCCTGTTTCCCGAGACCCACTATCCTGTGCTGACTCAGAAGCTGCTGCTCGGCCCCTTGGGGCCGCTGCTCGGCCGGCTGTTTTCGCGGCGCACCCTGGCGAAGAACTTCCGTGCGGTGTTCGGCCCCAAGACTCCCCCCAGCGAGGTCGAGCTGGATGCCTTCTGGGCACTGATCGCGCACAACGACGGGCCGAAGGTGATGCATCTGCTGATCCGCTACATCCTCGACCGGCGTGCCAATCGTGAGCGCTGGGTGGCGGCCATGCAGGCTACCGACGTACCGCTGCGGGTCATCGACGGTGCGCTGGATCCCATCTCGGGCGCGCACATGGTCGAGCGCTACCGTGAGCTGATCGAGAGCCCCGACACGGTTTTGCTGCCGGCCATCGGCCACTATCCGCAGACCGAGGCACCCGCAGAGGTGCTTGATCATTATCTGCAGTTCCGTGATCGGCTGGAGGCCAAGACGTGCAGCGACGTACTCTGTTGAAAGGTGCCGCAGTGGGCGGTGTAGCGGTTCTGGGCGCGGGTTTCTGGGCTTTGCCTGCCGGGGTGTCCCCGGCAGCGCTGAGCCTGGACGGGGCTCGCCAGGTGCTGGCGTCGTTCCAGAACAAGGCTCTGGTCAGTCTCAAGGGTTGGAGCCCGAGTGAGGTGTTCAACCACTGTGCGCAGAGTATCGAGTATTCGCTCGATGGCTATCCCGAGCTGAAGCCGGCCTGGTTCCGCCACAGTGTCGGCCCGGCAGCTTTCGTAGTATTCAGCGCCCGCGGCGCCATGCGTCACCCGCTGACCGAGGCCATTCCTGGTGCCGCAGCGCTCGCCGAGCCGGCCAGCCAGGAGGCCGCCTTGCAGCGCCTGCAGGCCGCTTTCGAGCGCTTCGCCGCGCACACTGGCGAGCTGCAGCCTCACTTTGCCTATGGCGCTCTCGATCATGAGGCATATGCCCAGGCACACGTGATGCACCTCTACAACCACCTGAGCTTGCTGCGTCTGGCGTGATAGCTCAGGTGACCATCCCGTCACCTTATTGCCCGATATTCAGTGTCGCCGCGTTTGATTGTCGTTAATGCGGAGCTGCGGGAGACTTGGCTTTTTCCGACATGCCAAGGAGCCCGTTCATGAGCGACGCCATCCGTTTTGAAAACCAGGTAGTGATTGTCACCGGCGCGGGTGGTGGTCTTGGCCGTGCTCACGCACTGCTGTTCGCCAAACATGGCGCCAAGGTGGTGGTCAACGACCTGGGCGGTAGCACCCACGGCGAAGGCGCCAATGCTTCCGCTGCCGACAAGGTGGTGGCCGAGATTCGTGCTGCCGGCGGCGAGGCCGTGGCCAACCATGATTCGGTCACCGAGGGTGGCAAGATCGTGCAGTGCGCCCTGGACAGTTTCGGGCGCGTCGACGTGGTGGTGAACAATGCCGGCATCCTGCGCGACAAGTCTTTTATCAAGATGGAGGATGCCGACTGGGATCTGGTCTACAAGGTCCATGTCGAGGGTGCCTACAAGGTCACTCACGCGGCCTGGCCGCACCTGCGTGAGCAGGGCTTCGGGCGGGTGATTTTCACCGCATCCACCTCCGGCATCTACGGCAACTTCGGCCAGTCCAACTACGGTATGGCCAAGCTCGGCCTGTATGGTCTGACCCGTACCCTGGCCATCGAAGGTCGCAAGAACAATGTGCTGGTCAACGCCATCGCTCCCACCGGCGGTACCCGCATGACCGAGGGCTTGATCCCGCCGCAGGTATTCGAGCAGCTCAAGCCGGAGCTGGTCAGCCCGCTGGTGGTGTACCTGGGCAGCGAGCAGTGCAAGGACACCGGCGGCCTCTACGAAGTGGGTGGCGGCTGGGTCGGCAAGGTGCGTTGGGAGCGTAGCCTGGGCGCCGGCTTCGATCCGCGCGTGGGCTTCAGCCCGGAAGACGTGGCGGCCAGCTGGAAGCAGATTGGCGACTTCGAGGGTGCTGTGCACCCGGATGACAACGTCACTGCCCTGCGCGAGATGATGGCCAACCTGCAAAAGCATGCAGGCTGATGCTTCACTGATGCGGTGCAGTCAGCCAAGCGGCTGATCGTTTCCAGCAAAAGGCCGGCAGTGATGCCGGCCTTTTGCATGGTTGAGATTCAAGGCTGCGGATCAATGCAGCGCGGTGCTGTGTTTGACGCGGCCCGCCAGGTCGAGACGCTGGATCAGCCGGACCCGCTCGTTTTCGTCTTCGCACAGCAACAGAGCGCGCTCCAGGTCGAAGCGCTCGGCTTGCGGGCAGTCCAGTTCGTGGTAGATCGCTGCACGCAGCAGATGATCGGCGCTGTTGGGAGGTGCGAGCAGGAGGATGCGCTCGGCATCCTTCAGGGCTGCCATGTGGTCGCCGGCGACGCTGTGCAGGTTGCACAGGTTGCGCGACAAGCGCAGTAACAGGCCGGGGGCGTCGCAGATCGAAAAGTGTCGGGCCTGGAGTTCTGCCGAGGGGCCGGCGATGCGCTGCAACAGCTCGCGGCAGTCTCGCGTGTACAAGCGGCGGCCATTGCAGGGATCGAGCAGGTGGTCGGCTCCGGGCACACGCAGCAGCAGGTGGCCGGGGAAGTTTACGGCCTGCAACGGAATATCCAGGCGCTGGGCCAGCTCCAGGGCAATCAGCGCCAGTGACAGTGGCTGACCACGTCGGCGCTGCAGCACCAGGTTGAGCAATGCTGCCTGCGGGCGCAATGGCAGGTCATCGTCCTCATGAAACTCCAGTTCGCCCAGGCGCCGCAGCAGTGGTTGAGCCAGGTCTGGTGCGGACAGGTTGGGCAGGCCGGCGGATACCTGCTGGCGCAGGTTGGCGAACTCGCGAAGCACCTCGGCCGGTTGCAGCTGCGGGTGATGTTCGGCGGCTATCCATAAGGCCGCTTCCAGCAAAGCCGGTGGGTTGCTTTCCAGGCAGGTCAACCAGGCGGGACGAGTGGCCATGCGATGCTTCCTGACGAGACTCGATGGGCTGACTATTGACCCTCAGTGGCGACTCGTCCAGTCCGCCAGGCTGTTGTGCTCAGGCGTATACGCGTTGGCCGTGGTACATGCGCACGGAACCACTTTGCTGAGACTGAGCGATCGTCGGGGGTGTCTCTGGCGAGGCTCTGTGGAAGGTATCGCGCGGCTGGGGCTTGCTGGCGCCGTGAAAATCGCTGAGTTCGGCAAGTCGGATGCCCAGTTCACGGGTCGCCTGCTCATTGGAGCGCAGGCAGGCCAGTAACATGGCTTCCACCGCATCCGGTTGGCTCAGGCGGATGTCTTGATTCAGCTCCTCACGCAGGCGACGACGCAGTGCTTGCATGCAGTCCAGAACGGCTTTGTTCAGTTCCATCGGTGCTCCCCAGTCAATCAATACCCGGCGAGTGTGCCGAGCGATGCCTAGGCAGATCCGAGCAAGCCGCGTGCCAGGCTGTGATAAGCCTGATGTGCGGTTTCTCACCAGGGGCGGGGGCAAGCGTGCGCGGGCTTGGTGCGATCTGCACCTGGTTAAGGCGTGGGAGTCCGTTGTCCTGTTCGGACTCCCAGGCTCGTTTAGCGGTTCTGTTCCTTGAAGTTGTCGTCCGATGGCTCCTTGGTGTACGCGCCCTGATCATGGACCAGCTTCTTGCTGCCGTTCATCAAGGTTGTGATGCGGCTGTCTGATGTTTTGGCGGAGGCGGCCTGATTACTGGTGCCGGTGATCAGCGGGGCGCTGAAACTGAAGGACCATAGGTAGTGCCACACCGCTGCGTTGTGTTTCTGGGTCTGCTGGGTCGCGCTGAAGTACCAGGGTTTGAGCTCGGTGAAGGCAGTCATGTTCATCAGCCCGCTATTGGCATCCCCGACAAACACCGTGCTGGTAACCGATGAGCTTCGGTAGGCCTCGAAAATGACACCCTTGCCTTTCAGGGTGCTGACGTAGCTGCGCGATACGGCGCCGGTCCACTGGTTGTTCAGCCAGCTCTTGGCATTGTTTGAGTAGAAGGGGTCGAGCAGCGCGACCCGTTTCGGTAGCAATTTGGCATTGACGCTGCCGGCGGTTACCGCGTCGCTGATCTTCTTGGTCAGTACGATGGCAACCTGGTTACCCAGGGAGTGTCCAAGGATACGGATATTGTTGCCGCTGTAGCCGGCCATGTTGTCCTTGTAACTCTGGAACAGCAGATCGCCGACCGACTGGCTCGGGCCGCTGCTGTAGGCGCCACTGGCATTGCGCCAGCGCATCGCGCGTGGTCCGCTGGCGCTCCAGATCTTGGCTTCGGCGTCGGTGACTTCACCTTCGTCGGCAAACTGGTTCCAGTACAGCACGCCGACGTTGTACCCCGCGTTTAGCCAGACCGCGGCCAGGTCGAGGTTGGGGCCGCCAGCGCTACTGCGATTGAAGGTTTCGCGGTCTTGCCGAGCGGTGGCGCCATTCTGCCAGCCGTGGATATAGATGACCGTGGGTTTGCTGGCGCTGTAATAGGCATTGCTATGCCCGGGAACGGCTTTCTGCCAGGTATCGCCATAGCCGAACCAGTACAGGCCGTAGTCGAGGTTGTTGAAAGTGGAGGTGGGGAATACGCCGGTGGCGGCGTATGCGGTGGACGAAAGCAATAGCAGGCACAGCATGATCAGCTTGCGCATGAGGTATTTCCCTGTGTTGTTTTTGTTGTAGGGCGCGGCTATTTAGCAGGTCGGATCACGTGGTGTCCAGCCGTGCTGCTGATGCCCGGTGGCTCTTAAGCGTGGGGGGGAACGGTTATACTGCCGGCCTCGATTTCTCTTACAGCTGTTACTGAAGGTTCTTATGCGTAATGACGCTCACGATGAGTTGGATCATGTACCTAGTCTGACCACGGGCCCGCGTGATCGCGACGAATTCCAGTTTGATCAGCCTGCTCCACAGGCCCCGCAGAACTCTGCGCGCAGCTATCCGCAGGTGGAGCGCCGTCGTGGTTTCGGCACCGGGCCGCTGTGGGCGCTGGTCGGCGCCCTGATGATTGCCTTGGGTGGGCTCAGTTGGTGGAGCTACCAGCAGGTGTCGCTGATGGAGGCGCAACTGGTTGCCACCCAAGAAAGCTTTGCCCGCATCAGTGAGGAAGCGGCGGGGCGCATTCAGGATATTTCCGGCAAGGTGGTGGCCACTGAGTCCAACGTGACCAGCGACAGCGAAGCCCTGAAGCTGCGGGTCAAGCAATTGGAAACCAAACTGGCCGAACTGAGTAAGCAACAACAGGGCGTCGCCGGGCAGCAAGGCGAGCAGGGCAAGCGCCTCGATCAATTCGCTACCCAGTTGAAGGGGCAGCAGAGTGCCAGTAACGAGTTTGCTAAACGCCTGGACGCGCTGGCTGGCGAGCAGAAGAGCGGCCTGGCTGGCGTGGGCAAACTACAGGAGCAGCTCAAGGGGCTCGATGGAGAGGTCGCGGCACTGAAGAAGCAGGGCGATCCCAGTTCGGCAATTGCGCGCCTGGAGCAGGATCTGCTGGTGCTGCGTAGCGAGTTCGACAACCGTCCGCAGCCGAGCAACAACACAGCCGAATTCGATGCCTTCCGCGCCCAGGTAACACGCAACATCAATACCCTGACGGCGCAGATGCAAAACCTGCAGCAACAACTCAATGCCAGACCCTGAGCGCTACCTTCATCCGCAGCTTTAGCGCAGTCGTTACACATAAGCCCCAGGTGTTCACCTGGGGCTTTTTGATTGGGTTTCGCTGCTCAGGCTCGAATCTGGCTCCGCGACCTGGACTCGACGGCGCTAGCCGAACGCGCTTCAGCGCGGCCCCGAAGGGGTGAGGCCCTTGGGCCGAATAACCGGGGGACGCAGTCCCTGGTGAGAGTCCGGCAGGCAACAAAAAAGCCCCGGGTTTTCACCTGGGGCTTTCGAATTTGGCTCCGCGACCTGGACTCGAACCAGGGACCCAATGATTAACAGTCATTTGCTCTACCGACTGAGCTATCGCGGAACTGCGGTGCGTATCCTACTGATTAAAAAAGAGAAGTCAACACTTTGGATGCTGACTTCTCGATCTCGTTCAGAGCACCTGAGCGATGCCCTGAGTCACCGCAGACAGGTTGCTCTGGTTCAGGGCAGCCACGCAGATACGGCCGGTGCTGACGGCATAGATGCCGAACTCGTTTTTCAGGCGCTCCACTTGCTCGGCAGTCAGGCCGGAGTAGGAGAACATGCCACGCTGACGGGCGACGAAGCTGAAGTCGCGTTTGGCGCCGAGCGCGGCGAGCTGCTCGACCATGGCCAGGCGCATGCTGTGGATGCGCTGACGCATTTCGCCCAGTTCTTCTTCCCACATGGCGCGCAGTTCGCTGCTGCCCAGCACGCTGGCGACCACGGTGGCGCCATGGGTCGGTGGGTTGGAGTAGTTGGTACGGATCACGCGCTTGACCTGGGACAGCACGCGGCCGGCTTCTTCCTTGCTGCTGGTGACGATGGACAGGGCACCGACGCGCTCGCCATAGAGCGAGAAGGATTTGGAGAAGGAACTGGACACCAGGAACTGCAGGCCGGATTCGGCGAACAGGCGCACGGCGAAGGCGTCCTGCTCGATGCCTTCACCGAAGCCCTGGTAGGCGATGTCGAGGAAGGGAACGTGCTCGCGCTCGCGCAGCACTTCCAGCACGGCCTTCCAGTCGTCCAGAGTCAGGTCGACGCCGGTCGGGTTGTGGCAGCAGGCGTGCAGGACGACGATGGAGCGAGCCGGCAGGGCCTTGAGGTCTTCCAGCATGCCGTTGCGGTTCACGCCGTTGCTGGCGGCATCGTAGTAGCGGTAGTTCTGCACCGGGAAACCGGCGGACTCGAACAGCGCGCGATGGTTTTCCCAGCTCGGGTCGCTGATGGCGACCACGGCGTCGGGCAGCAGGCGCTTGAGGAAGTCGGCGCCGGTCTTCAGGGCGCCGGTGCCGCCCACGGCCTGGGTGGTAACCACGCGGCCTTCGGCGAGCAGTGGCGAGCCTTCGCCAAGTAGCAGTTTCTGTACTGCGCTGTCGTAGGCGGCAATGCCTTCGATCGGCAGGTAACCGCGCGGGGCGTGAGCCTCGATGCGTGCGCGCTCGGCTTCGGCGACTGCCCGTAGCAGGGGAATTCGACCTTCTTCGGTGAAATACACGCCTACACCCAGGTTGACCTTGGTGCTGCGGGTATCGGCGTTGAAAGCTTCGTTCAGGCCCAGGATGGGGTCGCGCGGTGCCATTTCGACGGCAGAGAACAGACTCATTTTTTGCGAGAGCTCGGAGAGGGAGGTGGGAACCGGCAACACCCAGTCAAAAGCAGAACTAGGGGGTTGCATAATCGGGCCGGTATTATAGCGGCCTAGTTTGCGCGCCGCGACAGCATGGGGACGCAATTCAATGCTTTGACGCCGGCCGCGGCGGTGCGTCACAGAGGGGCCGTTTATGTCGGAATTTCAGCTCGTCACCCGCTTCAAGCCTGCCGGCGATCAGCCGGAGGCTATCCGTCAGATGGTCGAGGGCCTGGAGGCCGGTCTGTCGCATCAGACCCTGCTGGGCGTGACCGGCTCGGGCAAGACCTTCAGCATCGCCAACGTGATCGCCCAGGTTCAGCGCCCGACCCTGGTGCTGGCGCCTAACAAGACCCTGGCTGCCCAACTGTACGGTGAGTTCAAGAGCTTCTTCCCGAACAACGCAGTGGAGTATTTCGTCTCCTACTACGACTACTACCAACCGGAAGCCTATGTGCCCTCCTCAGACACCTTCATCGAGAAGGATGCCTCGATCAACGACCATATCGAGCAGATGCGCCTGTCGGCGACCAAGGCGCTGATCGAGCGACCGGACGCCATCGTGGTCACCACCGTATCGTGCATCTACGGCCTGGGCAGCCCCGAGGAGTACCTGAAAATGGTGCTGCACCTCGACCGCGGCGACAAGATGGATCAGCGCGACCTGCTGCGCCGCCTGGCCGAGTTGCAGTACACCCGCAATGATATGGACTTCGCTCGCGCCACCTTCCGCGTGCGTGGCGATGTGATCGACATCTTCCCGGCGGAATCGGAGCTGGAGGCCATTCGCGTCGAGTTGTTTGACGACGAAGTGGAAAGCATCTCGGCCTTCGATCCGTTGACCGGTGAGGTGATCCAGAAACTGCCGCGCTTCACCTTCTACCCCAAAAGCCACTACGTCACGCCGCGCGAGACGCTGCTGGAGGCGGTGGAGAAGATCAAGGTCGAGCTCAAGGAGCGTCTGGACTACCTGCGCGGGGCCAACAAGCTGGTGGAGGCGCAGCGTCTGGAGCAGCGCACCCGCTTCGACCTGGAGATGATCCTCGAATTGGGCTACTGCAACGGCATCGAGAACTACTCACGCTACCTGTCCGGGCGTGGCCCGGGCGAGCCGCCGCCCACTCTTTATGACTACCTGCCGGACAAGGCCTTGCTGGTGATCGACGAGTCCCACGTCTCGGTGCCGCAGGTCGGCGCCATGTACAAGGGCGACCGTTCGCGCAAGGAAACCCTGGTGGAGTACGGCTTCCGCCTGCCGTCGGCGCTGGACAACCGGCCGATGCGTTTCGAGGAGTGGGAAGCGGCCAGTCCGCAGACCATCTTCGTCTCGGCGACGCCCGGCCCCTATGAGGCTGAACATGCCGGGCGGGTGATCGAGCAGGTGGTACGGCCTACGGGGCTGGTCGACCCCGAGGTTGAGGTGCGGCCAGCACGTACTCAGGTCGACGATCTGCTCTCCGAGATCCGCAAACGTGTAGCGGTCGAGCAGCGCGTGCTGGTCACCACCCTGACCAAACGCATGGCCGAGGATCTGACCGACTACCTGGCCGACCATGACGTCAAGGTGCGCTACCTGCACTCGGACATCGACACGGTGGAGCGGGTGGAGATCATTCGCGATTTGCGTACCGGCGCCTTCGACGTGCTGGTGGGCATCAACCTGCTGCGCGAGGGCCTGGACATGCCGGAAGTCTCGCTGGTGGCGATCCTCGATGCGGACAAGGAGGGCTTCCTGCGTAGCGAGCGTTCGCTGATCCAGACCATCGGCCGTGCCGCGCGCAACCTGCACGGCAAGGCGATTCTCTACGCCGACAACATGACCGGCTCGATGCAGCGCGCGATTGACGAGACCGAGCGCCGACGCAACAAGCAGATCGCCTTCAACGAGGCTAACGGCATCGTGCCGAAGGGCGTGGTCAAGGACATCAAGGACATTCTCGAGGGCGCCGTGGTGCCTGGCGCACGCAGCAACAAGCGCAGGGCGGCGGCCAAGGCGGCCGAAGAGAGCGCGCGCTACGAGGCGGAACTGCGCTCGCCGAGCGAGATCAGCAAGCGTATCCGTCAGTTGGAAGAGAAGATGTACCAGTTGGCCCGCGACCTTGAGTTCGAGGCTGCGGCGCAGCTGCGGGACGAGATCCAGAAACTGCGCGATCGCCTGCTACAGGTCTGAGGTCCGCCTCAGCCTGCCATGGACAGGCGGTTGCGGCCTTCGCGTTTGGAGACATACAGCGCGCTGTCGGCTCGGTGTTGCAGGCTGTCTGCCGATTCACCCGGCAGCAGCGTGGCGCAGCCGAGGCTGATGGACAGCTCCAGAGTGCGCCCTTCGACCAGGTACTGCAGGCCCAGGATGGCCAGGCGCAGGCGCTCGCCGACCATCTGGGCCGCTTCGCGTCCGGTGTTGGACAGCAGCACCAGAAACTCCTCGCCGCCATAGCGGAACACCATGTCGACATTGCGCAGGCTGTCTTTCAGTGAAGCTGCGACTGCCTTGAGTACCTGATCCCCGGTGCCGTGGCCAAAACGATCGTTGATCGACTTGAAGTGATCGATATCCAGCATCAGCACCGACAGCGGTTGCAGGCTGCGGCTCGCGAGGTCGATCTCGCGCTGCAGGGCCTGGCTCATGGCAATGCGGTTACCGGTTTCGGTCAGCGGGTCGCGCAGTGCGCTCTGCAGCGCCGAGCGGTAGAGCAGGGCGTTGCGCAGGGGGAACAGCAGGCTGGCCAGCAAGGACTCCAGCTGGCCCAGTTCTTCTTCGCTGAAGCGCAGGTTGCGGCGGAAGATCAGCTCGCCGAGGTATTCGCCTTCATGGGTCAGGCGATAGCCGGCCGAGTGACTGGCGCGCTCACCCAGCTCCAGACGCATGTCGGTGGCGGGTTGCTGGTAGCTCAGGGCATCCAGGGGCACCAGGCGCTGCACTTCCTGAAAAAACAGGGCCAGGATGCGATCCGCCTCCAGCGAAGTCTGTAGCTGCAGGCCAAGCTGCTGGCGCAGCTGGGCCAGGCTCACAGGCTTGGCGGCAGGCTGGGTGCGGCGGGCATAGCCCAGGCGCTGCAGCTTGGCGGCATCGAAATCGATGGTGTTGGACTGGGTGTGCTGGACCATGGAGCTGAACCTCTGGCGCAAAGCGCGTTGACACCAGGGGTAAAGCTATTTTTGTGCCAACGTAAAAAATACTAATTAAAACATTGGCTTAGAGATATTTTTAGAGTTTGAGAGGCAGCGTATTGCCGGTTGTTTGGCGGGTATGCTGGCAAAACAATGCCGCCGCGTCAGGGATGCCGGAAAACCGGCACCCCTGCGTCATCACTGAGCGTTGAAGGCCTGGCCATTAACCCCATGGCTGTCCGGTCCCATCAGGTAGAGGTAGACCGGCATGATCTCCTCCGGCAGCGGGTTGTTCGCGGGGTTCTCTCCCGGGTAGGCCTGGGCGCGCATGCCGGTGCGGGTAGCACCGGGGTTGATGCTGTTGGCGCGCACCTTGGCGATGCCGTCGACTTCGTCGGCCAGGGTCTGCATCAAGCCCTCGGTGGCGAACTTGGATACGCCATAGGCGCCCCAATAGGCGCGGCCCTTGCGGCCGACGCTGCTGGAGGTGAACACCACCGAGGCGTCCTCGGACAGCTTGAGCAGCGGCAGCAGGGTGCTGGTGAGCATGAACATGGCATTGACGTTGATCTGCATGACGCGCATGAAATTGTCGCCGGACAGCTGTTCCAGCGGCGTGCGCGGCCCGACGATGGCTGCGTTGTGCAACAGGCCGTCGAGGCGGCCGAACTCGGCTTCGACGGTGGCAGCCAGTTCGTCGTATTGGTGGGGCAGGGCGGTCTCCAGGTTGAACGGGATCACCACGGGCTGCGGATGGCCTGCGGCATCGATCTCGTCGTAGACCTGATTGAGGTTTTCCTCGGTCTTGCCCAGCAGCAGTACGGTGGCGCCATGGGCGGCGAAGGTCTTGGCGGCTGCGGCACCGATGCCGCGGCCGGCGCCGGTGACCAAGATCACGCGGTCTTTGAGCAGGTCGGGGCGGGCTTGGTAGTCGAACATGCTTGATATCTCGTTATGCGTAGGTTGGGTTGAGCCGCGCAGGTTCAGCGCAGCGCAGCCCAATGAGTCAGCAACTGCAGAGTGCGCGATCCAGCAGGGCGCGCAGCTCAAGGGGATGATCCACCACGACATCGGCGCCCCAGTGACGCGGATTGTCCTCGGGATGGATATAGCCATAGGTGACGGCGGCGGTCTTGCAGCCGGCGGCGCGCCCGGCTTCGATATCACGGGCGTCGTCACCGACAAACAAGGTGTCCTGCGGTGCGACACCGATTTTCTCGCAGGCCAGCAGCAGCATGTCCGGCGCCGGCTTGCTGCGTGGCACATGGTCCGGGCAGACCAGGACAGCGGAGCGCTCGGCCAGAGCCAGTTGCTGCATGATCGGCTCGGCGAAGATCACCGGTTTATTGGTGGCCACGCCCCAGATCAGGCGCGATGCCTCGATCTCGGCAAGTAGTTCTGGCATGCCGTCGAATGGCTTGCTCAGTACGGCGCAGTGTTCACGATAGCGCTCGAGGAACTCCAGGCGCAGCGCTTCGAAACCCGCTGTACCGATCTCGATATCGAAAGTTGCACACACCATGGCACGAGCCCCGCCGGAAACTACGTCGCGGATACGTTGCTCGTCGACGGGAGGCAGGTCACGGGCGGTGCGCATGGCCTGGCACACCGCGACAAAGTCTGGTGCGGTGTCCAGCAGGGTGCCGTCCATGTCGAAAAGCACGGCTTGCAGGGCCATTCGCCTTACTCCTCGCGCAGGGTCTGGATCATGTAGTTGACGTCCACGTCCGCCGCCAGCTTGTAGCGTTTGGTCAGCGGGTTGTAGGTCAGGCCGATGATGTCCTTGACCTGCAGGCCGGCAGCGCGGCTCCAGGCGCCCAGTTCCGAGGGGCGGATGAACTTCCTGAAATCATGGGTGCCGCGAGGCAGCAGGCGCATGATGTATTCGGCGCCGACGATGGCAAACAGATAGGCCTTGGGGTTGCGGTTGATGGTGGAGAAGAACACTTGGCCGCCGGGTTTGACCATCTTGTAGCAGGCGCGGATTACCGAGGACGGGTCCGGCACGTGTTCGAGCATTTCCAGGCAGGTGACCACGTCGAACTGACCGGGCATCTCCTCGGCCAGGGCTTCGGCGGTGATTTGTCGGTATTCCACCGCCACGCCGGATTCCAGCTGGTGCAGCTGGGCCACGGCCAGTGGCGCTTCGCCCATGTCGATCCCGGTGACGGTGGCGCCGCGCTGGGCCATGGACTCGCTGAGGATGCCGCCGCCGCAGCCGACGTCCAGCACCTTCTTGCCGGCCAGACCGACGCGCTCGTCGATCCAGTTGACCCGCAGCGGGTTGATGTCATGCAGCGGCTTGAATTCACTCTCGCGATCCCACCAGCGGTGGGCGAGGGCCTCGAATTTGGCGATTTCGGCGTGGTCGACGTTGCTCATGGCGTGCTCTTAAAAAGTCTTGAAGGCGAATTCAGTGTTTGGCGGCGATGCGCTCGCCCCAGGTGCGTGCGTTGGCGATGATGCGCTGCTCGTCCAGGCGCGTCAGGTGGCCGTCGTCGAGCAGCTGCTTGCCGCCGACCCACAGATGCTTCACGCAGCTGCGTCCGCCGGCATAGATCAGTTGTGATACCGGGTCGTAGATCGGCTGCTGAGCCAGGCCGGACAGGTCGAAAGCGGCCAGGTCGGCCAGCTTGCCGGCTTCCAGCGAGCCGATCTCGGCATCCAGGCCCAGGGCTCGGGCGCCATTCAGGGTGACCATGCGCAATGCCGCATGGGCGTTGAGGGCTGTCGCGCTGCCGGCCACGGCCTTGGCCAGCAGGGCGGCGGTGCGGGTTTCACCGAGCAGGTCCAGGTCGTTGTTGCTGGCGGCGCCGTCGGTGCCGATGGCGATGTTGACGCCGGCCTGCCAGAGCTTCTCCACCGGGCAGAAGCCGCTGGCCAGCTTGAGGTTGGATTCCGGGCAGTGGATCACGCTGCTGTTGCTCTCCACCAGCAGCTCGATATCCGCCTGGTCGATCTGGGTCATGTGCACGGCCTGGAAACGCGGCCCGAGCAGGCCAAGGTTGGCCAGCCGCTGCAGTGGGCGCATGCCGTGCAGCTCCAGGCTCTGCTGTACCTCGAAGGCGGTCTCGTGAACGTGCATGTGAATGCCGGCGTCCAGCTCTTCGGCCAGCATCAGCACCTGTTGCAGTTTGTCGTCACTGACCGAGTAGGGCGCGTGTGGGCCGAAGGCGACTTTGATGCGCGGGTGCTGCTTGAGGTCGTCGAACAGGCGCAGGCCCTTGCGCAGGGCTTCTTCGGCGTCGCGCGCGCCGGGGGTGGGGAAGTCCAGCACGGGAATGGTCAGCTGGGCGCGCATGCCGCTCTTGTGCACCAGCTCGCTGGCCACTTCTGGAAAGAAGTACATGTCGGAGAAGCAGCTGACGCCGCTCTTAAGCTGCTCGGCAATGGCCAATTCGGTACCGTCGCGGACGAACTCCTCGTCTACCCACTTGGCCTCGGCGGGCCAGATGTGGTCCTGCAGCCAGTTCATCAGCGGCAGATCGTCGGCCAGGCCGCGGAACAGGGTCATGGCGGCGTGGCCGTGGGCGTTGACCAGGCCGGGGGTGAGCACGCAGTTCGGCAGCTCTCGCACTTGCGTGGCCGGATGGCGCAGTGCCTCGGCGCGCGGAGCGATCAAGGCAATGCGGCCGTCGCGAATGCCCAGGCCGTGATCACGCAGCACCACGCCGGCAGGCTCGACCGGCACCAGCCAGCTGGGCAGGAGCAGCAAGTCGAACGGCTGGCGGGGTTCGGGCATGGCATTTATCCGGGCAAATAAAAAGTGGCGGCAGTATAACTGAGAACCTATCGGTGATCCGCCCAGCGCGCTGCTTGTGCGGATTTGTCGCTGTCGCCGCCCAATGCTGATCATGGCAGCGCGGTGCTGGCTCTGGGTCGTTATACTCCGCGACTTTTTGTTTCAGCTTGTTGGGGATGTGATGCGCGACGAACTGCTGGCGGCGGAGAAGGTAAAGGCCATCGAATGGTGCGGCGGCACGTTGCGCTTGTTGGATCAGCGCGCGTTACCGCATGAGGAAACCTGGCTGAACTATGACTCGGCGGCAGGTGTAGCTGAGGCCATTCGCAGCATGGTGGTGCGCGGCGCGCCGGCTATTGGCATCGCTGCAGCTTTCGGCGTGGTGCTGGCTGCGCGAGCACGTCTGTCACAAGGGGGCGCCTGGCAGGCGGCGCTCGAGGAGGATTTCAAGGTCTTGGCGGATTCGCGGCCTACGGCGGTCAATCTGTTTTGGGCGTTGGGGCGCATGCGTGAGCGGGTGCAGCGTCTGAAGTCGAACGAGGGCGCGCTGGCTGCGCTGGAGGCTGAGGCGCTCGGTATTCTGGAAAGTGATCGCGAGGCCAATCTGACCATGGCGCAGCTTGGCATGGAGCTGATTCGCAAGCATCAGGCTGCTCCCCAGCGGTTGATGACGCATTGCAATGCCGGTGCGCTGGCGACCGGAGGTTTCGGTACGGCACTGGGGGTGATTCGTGCGGCCCATGCGGCAGGGTTGGTCGAGCGGGTCTATGCCAACGAGACGCGCCCCTGGTTGCAGGGGTCGCGCCTGACTGCCTGGGAACTGGCAGGCGACGGTGTGCCGGTCAGCCTGAATGTCGATTCCGCCGCCGCTCATCTGATGAAGGCTGGCGATATTACCTGGGTCATCGTTGGGGCGGATCGCATCACCGCCAATGGCGATGTGGCTAACAAGATCGGTACCTACCAGTTGGCGGTCAACGCCATGCACCATGGCGTGCGCTTCATGGTAGTAGCGCCCAGTTCGACCATCGACATGAGTCTGGAGGAGGGGGAGGACATTCCCATCGAAGAGCGCGATAGTCATGAGCTGCTGGACGTGGCCGGTCGGCGCGTTGCTGCTGATGTGGATGCGCTCAATCCGGTATTCGATGTGACGCCCGCCGACCTGATCGACGCGATCGTCACCGAAAAAGGCGTGGTCGAGCGGCCGGATGCGGCGAAAATGGCGAAGCTCATGTGCCGTAAGCGGTTGCACTGAGCCGGCTGGGCGGGGTAGGTGCGGGGCGTGTGCTGTGGTAAGCTCCGGCAGTTTTCCGACGGCCCCGTGCGGGTCGTCCCACTAGCGCGAATTGTTGGCTTAACTCGTTGATTTGCTGTGGATCGCTGCTGAATAGGCAGCGGTCGCGGCGGACTCCGGCCTCACCTAGGAAGGGTGTGACGGGGTTTCACCAGAATAAGGAACCAGGCTTCTCATGGGCGAACTGGCCAAAGAAATCCTCCCGGTCAATATCGAAGACGAGCTGAAACAGTCCTACCTCGACTATGCGATGAGCGTGATCGTCGGGCGCGCGCTGCCGGATGCGCGTGATGGCTTGAAGCCGGTGCACCGCCGTGTGCTCTACGCCATGAGCGAGCTGGGCAACGACTGGAACAAGCCGTACAAGAAGTCCGCCCGTGTGGTCGGTGACGTGATCGGTAAGTACCACCCGCACGGCGACATCGCGGTGTACGACACCATCGTGCGTATGGCCCAGCCCTTCTCTCTGCGCTACATGCTGGTTGACGGTCAGGGTAACTTCGGTTCGGTGGACGGCGACAACGCTGCGGCCATGCGTTACACCGAAGTGCGCATGGCCAAGCTGGCTCATGAGCTGCTGGCCGATCTGGACAAGGAAACCGTCGACTGGGTGCCCAACTACGATGGCACCGAACAGATTCCGGCGGTCATGCCGACCAAGATCCCCAATCTGCTGGTCAACGGCTCGTCCGGTATTGCCGTGGGTATGGCGACCAACATTCCGCCACATAACCTCACCGAGGTGATCGACGGCTGCCTGGCGCTGATCGACAATCCCGAACTGACCGTCGACGAGCTGATGCAGTACATCCCCGGTCCGGACTTTCCGACCGCAGGCATCATCAACGGCCGCGCCGGCATCATCGAGGCCTACCGTACCGGTCGTGGGCGCATCTACATGCGTGCTCGTGCGACGATCGAGGATATGGAGAAGGGCGGCAATCGCCAGCAGATCATCGTTACCGAGCTGCCGTACCAGCTGAACAAGGCGCGCCTGATCGAGAAGATCGCCGAGCTGGTCAAAGAGAAGAAGATCGAAGGCATCACTGAACTGCGCGACGAGTCCGACAAGGACGGTATGCGCGTGGTCATCGAGCTGCGCCGCGGCGAAGTCGGCGAGGTAGTGCTAAACAACCTCTACGCCCAGACCCAGATGCAGAGCGTGTTCGGCATCAACGTGGTGGCCCTGGTCGACGGCCAGCCGCGTACCATGAATCTCAAGGACATGCTCGAAGTGTTCGTCCGTCACCGCCGTGAGGTGGTGACCCGGCGTACCGTCTACGAGCTGCGCAAGGCGCGCGAACGCGGGCACATTCTTGAAGGCCAGGCGGTTGCCCTGTCCAACATCGACCCGGTGATCGAGCTGATCAAGGCTTCGCCGACCCCGGCCGAGGCCAAGGAGCGCCTGATTGCCACTGCCTGGGAGTCCAGTGCCGTGGAGGCCATGGTCGAGCGCGCTGGCGCCGACTCCTGCCGTCCGGAGGATCTCGACCCGCAATACGGCCTGCGCGAGGGCAAGTACTACCTGTCGCCCGAGCAGGCCCAGGCCATCCTCGAGCTGCGCCTGCACCGCCTGACCGGCCTGGAGCATGAGAAGCTGCTGGCCGAGTACCAGGAAATCCTGACCCAGATCGGCGAGCTGATCCGCATCCTGACCAGTCCTGAGCGTCTGATGGAAGTCATCCGCGAGGAGCTGGAGAAGGTCAAGGCCGAGTTCGGTGACGCCCGCCGCACCGAGATCATGGCTTCGCAGATGGACCTGACCATCGCCGACCTGATTACCGAGGAAGAGCGCGTCGTCACCATCTCCCATGGTGGCTATGCCAAGTCCCAGCCTCTGCATGCCTACCAGGCGCAGCGTCGTGGCGGCAAGGGCAAGTCCGCTACGGGGGTGAAGGACGAGGATTACATCGAGCACCTGCTGGTCGCCAACAGCCACGCTACCCTGCTGCTGTTCTCCAGCAAGGGCAAGGTCTACTGGCTGCGCACTTTCGAAATTCCGGAAGCCTCGCGTACCGCGCGGGGGCGTCCGCTGGTCAACCTGCTACCGCTGGATGAGGGTGAGCGCATCACCGCCATGCTGCAGATCGACCTGGAGGCCGTGCGTGCCCGCTTCGCTGACGAAGAGAGCGATGACGATGACGTGGTTGCCGAGCAGGTTGCCGACGTGGTCGAGGTGGAGGATGCCGAAGAGGGTGATGACGCCGACTTCAGTCAGGATGAGCCGACCGGTGCCTACATCTTTATGGCGACCGCTTACGGTACGGTAAAGAAGACCCCGCTGATCCAGTTCACCAAGCCACGCTCCAATGGTCTGATCGCTCTGAAGCTGGAAGAGGGTGACTCGCTGATCGCCGCCGCCATCACCGATGGCTCCAAGGACGTCATGATGTTCTCCGACGCCGGCAAGGTGATCCGCTTCAAGGAAAGCAAGGTGCGCACCATGAGCCGTATCGCCCGCGGTGTGCGTGGCATGCGCCTGGCTGGCGAGCAACGCATCATTTCTATGCTGATTCCGGAAGCAGGTGCGCAGATTCTTACCGCCTCCGCACGCGGCTATGGCAAGCGCACCCCGCTGGCCGATTACCCGCGTCGTGGTCGTGGTGGTCAGGGCGTGATCGCCATGGTCATCAACGAGCGTAACGGCAAGCTGGTCGGGGCTGTGCAGGTGCTGGACGGTGAGGAAATCATGTTGATTTCCGATCAGGGCACCCTGGTGCGTACACGCGTCGATGAAGTTCGCGGGGCCGGTCGTAACACTCAGGGGGTCATCTTGATCAAGCTGGCCGACGACGAAACCCTGGTTGGTCTGGAGCGCGTACAAGAGCCGTCCGGCGTCGATGAAGACGAGCTGGAGGCGCTGGAAGGCGAAGTCAGTGAGCTGAACGAAGAAACGGTAGCCAGCGCCGATGAGAGTGCGCAAACCGGTAACAGCGAAGAGTGAGAGAGTCGAAGTGAGCAAACGCGCCCATAACTTCTGCGCCGGCCCGGCCGCGCTTCCCACCGCCGTGCTGGAGCGTGCCCAGGCGGAGATGCTCGACTGGCAGGGCAGGGGCCTGTCCGTGATGGAAATGAGTCATCGCAGTGACGAGTACGTGGCCATCGCCGAGAAGGCCGAACAGGATCTGCGCGACCTGCTGAGCATTCCTAGCGATTACAAGGTGCTGTTCCTGCAGGGCGGTGCCAGCCAGCAGTTCGCTGAAATTCCGCTCAACCTGCTGCCGGAAGACGGCGTGGCCGACTATATCGAGACCGGCATCTGGTCGAAGAAGGCCATTGAGGAGGCGCAGCGCTACGGCAATATCAATGTCGCCGCCAGTGCCAAGGGCTACGACTACTTCGCCATTCCCGGGCAGAACGAGTGGCAGCTGTCGAAAGACGCTGCCTACGTGCACTACGCCAGCAACGAGACCATCGGTGGCCTGCAGTTCGACTGGATCCCCGAGGTGGGCGATACCCCGCTGGTGGTGGATATGTCTTCGGATATCCTCTCCCGTGAGATCGACGTCTCCAGGTTTGGTCTGATCTACGCCGGCGCGCAGAAGAACATCGGCCCCAGCGGCCTGGTCGTCGCCATTATCCGCGACGACCTGCTGGGTCGCGCCCGCAGTGTCTGCCCGACCATGCTCAACTACAAGGTCGCCGCTGACAACGGCTCCATGTACAACACCCCGGCGACCTATTCCTGGTACCTCTCCGGCCTGGTCTTCGAGTGGCTGAAGGAGCAGGGCGGCGTCGCCGCGATGGAGCAGCGCAACAAGGCCAAGAAGGACCTGTTGTACAAGGCCATCGATGCCAGCGACTTCTACAGCAACCCGATCCAGCCGAGCGCCCGCTCCTGGATGAACGTGCCGTTCCGCCTGGTCGACGAGAAGCTGGACAAGGCTTTCCTGGCTGGCGCTGAAGCGCGCGGCCTGCTCAACCTCAAGGGCCACCGTTCGGTGGGAGGCATGCGTGCCTCCATCTACAACGCTACTGGCCTGGACGCGGTGGAGGCCCTGGTGGCCTACATGGACGAGTTCGAGAAGGAGCACGGCTGATGAGCGACGCCGATCAGCTGAAGGCGCTGCGGGTTCGCATCGACAGCCTCGACGAGAGAATCCTCGAGCTGATCAGCGAGCGCGCGCGCTGTGCCCAGGACGTGGCGCGGGTGAAGATGGCGTCTCTGCCGGAAGGCGAGAAGCCGGTGTTCTACCGCCCCGAGCGTGAAGCCTGGGTGCTCAAGCACATCATGGAGCTGAACAAGGGGCCGCTGGACAACGAGGAGATGGCGCGGCTGTTCCGCGAAATCATGTCCTCCTGCCTGGCCTTGGAGCAGCCGCTCAAGGTCGCCTATCTCGGCCCGGAAGGCACCTTCAGTCAGGCCGCGGCGATGAAGCATTTCGGCCACTCGGTGATCAGCGTGCCGATGGCCGCCATTGACGAGGTGTTTCGCGAAGTGGCCGCCGGTGCGGTCAACTTCGGTGTGGTGCCGGTGGAGAACTCCACTGAGGGTGCGATCAATCACACCCTGGACAGCTTCCTCGAACACGACATGGTGATCTGCGGCGAGGTGGAGTTGCGCATCCACCACCACCTGTTGGTCGGTGATACCACCAAGCCTGACAAGATCACCCGCATCTACTCTCACGCCCAGTCCCTGGCCCAGTGCCGCAAGTGGCTGGATGCGCACTACCCGAACGTCGAGCGCGTAGCGGTGTCGAGCAACGCGGATGCGGCCAAGCGGGTGAAGAGTGAGTGGAATTCGGCGGCGATCGCCGGCGATATGGCGGCCAATCTCTACGGCCTGACCAAGCTCCAGGAGAAGATCGAGGATCGCCCGGACAATTCCACGCGCTTCCTTATCATCGGCAGCCAGGAAGTGCCGCCGACCGGCGACGACAAGACCTCGGTCATCGTCTCCATGCGCAACAAGCCGGGCGCCCTGCATGAACTGCTGGTGCCGTTCCACACCAACGGCATCGACCTGACCCGCATCGAGACCCGCCCGTCGCGCAGCGGCAAGTGGACCTACGTGTTCTTCATCGACTTTGTCGGCCATCACCGCGATCCGCTGATCAAGGATGTGCTGGAAAAGATCAATGGTGAGGCCGTGGCGCTGAAAGTGCTGGGGTCTTATCCGAAGGCGGTGCTCTGAATGGATCCAAACATTCGTTGGCAGTCTCATGCGGTCGACGTGAATGCGCGTGCGCTTATCAAAGGCCAGCGTCCCTGTCTGATCTGGCTCACCGGCTTGAGTGGGGCAGGGAAGTCAACGCTTGCCGATGCGCTTGAGCGCCGATTGTTCGCTGCCGGTCGGCATACCTATCTGCTCGATGGGGACAATCTTCGCCATGGATTGAATCGCGATCTCGGCTTTGGCCCCGAAGATAGGCGCGAGAATATCCGGCGTGTTGGGGAAGTCGGGGCATTAATGCTCGATGCCGGCTTGATTGTCATCGCGGCTTTTATTTCGCCTTTCAGGGCTGATCGCGACCTTGTGCGGGCGCTGGTGCCTGGCCGTTTCATCGAGGTTCACGTTTCTACGCCATTGAGTGTGTGCGAAGGTCGCGACCCGAAAGGCCTTTACCTCAAGGCGCGTACTGGGCAACTCAGAAATTTCACCGGTATCGACTCACCTTTCGAGGTGCCCCTGGCCGCTGAAGTGAGTGTCGATACCTCATCTCTTTCGGTAGACGAGGGTGTTGAGTGTATTTGTAGATACCTGGCAGCCGCTGGTTTTATCGATGCCTGACTGTTCAGTAGTTAATGCTTTTGAGGTCTATTCATGAGCTGCGATTTTCTCGCCCAGGCTGTGCCGGGCGTGCAGAAACTTTCGCCCTACGTGCCGGGCAAGCCGGTCGATGAGCTGGCTCGCGAGCTGGATCTCGACCCGGCCGGCATCGTCAAGCTGGCCAGCAACGAGAATCCGCTGGGGCCGTCGCCCAAGGCGCTGGAAGCCATACGTACCGAGTTGGCCGAGTTGACCCGCTACCCCGACGGTAACGGCTTCGAGCTGAAGTCCAGGCTGGCGGCGCGTTGTGGTGTGACGCCGGCCCAGGTGACCCTGGGCAACGGCTCCAACGACATCCTCGATTTGGTCGCCCGCGCCTGGCTGGCGCCGGGCCTCAACGCCGTATTCAGTCAGTACGCCTTCGCCGTCTATCCCATCGCCACCCAGGCGGTCGGTGCTCAGGGCAAGGTGGTGCCGGCCAAGGGTTACGGTCACGATCTGGAGGCCATGCTGGCGGCCATCGATGCCAATACCCGCGTGGTCTTCGTCGCCAACCCGAACAATCCGACCGGTACCTGGTTCGGTCCGGACGTGCTGGAGCGCTTCCTCGCTCGTGTGCCGGAGAACGTACTGGTGGTGCTGGACGAGGCTTATATCGAGTACGCCGAAGGCGGCGAACTGCCGGATGGCCTCGACTACCTGGCGCGTTACCCGAATCTGCTGGTCTCGCGCACCTTTTCCAAAGCCTATGGCCTGGCTTCGCTGCGTGTCGGTTATGCACTGAGCTCGCCGCAGGTGGCCGACGTGCTCAACCGTGTGCGTGCGCCGTTCAACGTTAACAGCCTGGCCCTGGCTGCCGCCTGCGCGGCGCTGGACGATGCCGACTACCTGGCGGCTAGTCGCCGCACTAACGACGCCGGTATGGCCCAGCTGGAGGATGGTTTCCGCAAGCTGGGTCTGCAGTGGATTCCCAGCAAGGGCAACTTCATCGCCGTCGACTTCGGTCGCGATGCTGCGCCGATCAATCAGGCGTTGCTCAAGGCGGGCGTCATCGTGCGGCCGGTGGCCGGCTATGGCATGCCGACCTTCCTGCGTGTGTCCATCGGTACCGAGGGCGAGAACGCTCGCTTCCTCGAGGCGCTGGAGCAGATTGTCCGTGGCTGATGCAATGCCGTTGCAACAGTCGCCTGGCAGGCTCGGTCGCCTGGTGGTAGTGGGGCTCGGCCTGATTGGTGGCTCTTTCGCCAAAGGCATGCGCGAGAAGGGGCTGTTCAGTGAGGTCGTGGGTGTCGATCTGGACGCGGAATCGCGGCGCCTGGCCGTCGAGCTGGGTGTGGTTGATCGCTGCGAAACCGAGCTGGCGGCCGCCTGTCAGGGCGCTGCGGTGATCCAGCTGGCGGTGCCTATCCTGGCCATGGAAAAGCTGCTGGGCCAGCTGGCGCAGTGCGATCTGGGTGATGCGGTACTCACCGATGTCGGCAGCGCCAAGGGCAATGTGTTGCGTGCGGCGCGTCTGGCCTTCGATGGCAAGGTAGCGCGTTTTGTCCCGGGCCATCCGATCGCTGGCTCCGAGCAGAGTGGGGTGGAGGCGGCCAATGCCGAGTTGTTTCGCCGGCACAAGGTGATCCTGACACCGCAGGAGTCCACTGATACCGAGGCGCTGGCATTGGTCGATGGCCTGTGGCGAGCGCTGGGTGCCGACGTGGAGCATATGGAGGTGGAGCACCACGATCAGGTGCTGGCGGCTACCAGTCACCTGCCGCACCTGCTGGCCTTCACCCTGGTCGACTCGCTGGCCAAGCGCAGCGAGAACCTGGAAATCTTCCGTTATGCCGCCGGTGGCTTCCGCGATTTCACGCGGATCGCCGGTAGCGATCCGGTAATGTGGCACGACATCTTCCTCGCTAATCGCGAGGCCGTGCTGCGTACCCTCGACGCATTTCGTGATGACCTCGACGCCCTGCGCGGCGCGGTTGACGCAGGGGACGGGCATCAGTTGCTGGGCGTGTTTACCCGCGCTCGGCATGCCCGCGAGCATTTCAGCAAAATTCTGGCCCGCAGGGCCTATGTGGACGCTATGCATTCGAACGACCTGATCTACCTCGCCAATCCCGGTGGCTCTCTTTCCGGCCGTATCCGTGTTCCGGGCGACAAGTCCATTTCGCACCGCTCGATCATGCTCGGCTCGCTGGCCGAAGGCACCACCGAGGTGGAGGGCTTCCTCGAGGGCGAGGATGCGTTGGCTACTCTGCAGGCTTTCCGTGATATGGGGGTGGTCATCGAGGGCCCGCATCACGGTAAGGTGACCATTCATGGCGTCGGCCTCAATGGCCTCAAACCGCCTCCTGGCCCGCTTTACCTGGGCAATTCCGGCACCTCCATGCGTCTGCTCTCCGGTCTGCTGGCGGCGCAGCCGTTCGATACCGTGCTGACTGGCGACGCCTCGCTGTCCAAGCGGCCGATGAATCGCGTGGCCAAGCCTCTGCGCGAGATGGGCGCGCTGATCGAGACCGCGCCGGAAGGCCGTCCACCGCTGACCATTCGTGGTGGTCGCCGCCTGGGTGGCATGACCTACGAGATGCCGATGGCCAGTGCTCAGGTGAAATCCTGTCTATTGCTGGCAGGTCTCTATGCCGCCGGTTCCACTACTGTGATCGAGCCGGCGCCGACTCGCGATCACACCGAGCGCATGCTGCAGGGCTTCGGTTATCCGGTAGCGGTCGAGGGTAATGCCGCCACGGTTGCATCCGGCCACAAGCTGATTGCCACCCATATCGAAGTGCCGGCGGATATTTCCTCCGCTGCATTCTTCCTGGTGGCTGCCAGCATCGCCGAGGGTTCCGAGCTGGTGCTGGAGCATGTTGGCATCAACCCGACCCGCACTGGCGTGATTGATATTCTCAAGTTGATGGGGGCCGATATCTCTCTTGAGAATCAGCGCGAAGTGGGCGGTGAACCGGTTGCCGACATTCGCGTGCGGGCGGCCAAGCTCAAGGGTATCGATATCCCCGAGGATCTGGTGCCTCTGGCTATTGACGAGTTTCCGGTGCTGTTCGTTGCGGCCGCCTGTGCTGAGGGCCGTACGGTGCTGCGCGGTGCGGAAGAACTGCGGGTGAAGGAGTCTGACCGTATTCAGGTCATGGCTGACGGCCTGATTGCCCTGGGGGTTAAGGCTGAGCCAACCCCGGATGGCATCATCATTGAAGGCGGCACTATCGGTGGTGGTGAGGTGTGGAGCCATGGCGATCACCGTATCGCCATGTCTTTCAGCGTCGCCTCGTTGCGTGCCACAGCGCCGATTCGCATTCATGACTGCGCCAACGTCGCCACCTCTTTCCCCAACTTTCTAGGTTTGGCGGCTCAAACCGGCATCCGCGTAGCGGAAGAGGGCAACTCATGAATGCCATGGTGATCACCATCGATGGCCCCAGCGGTTCGGGCAAAGGCACCATTGCTAGTTTGTTGGCCGGCAAGCTGGGTTGGAATCTACTCGACTCCGGCGCGCTCTATCGTCTGTTGGCGTTCGCTGCCGGCAACCACGGTATCGACCTGACCAATGAGGAGGCGCTGAAGACTTTGGCTGCGCATCTGGATGTGCAGTTTATCGACAAGCGCATCATCCTTGAGGGTGAAGAGGTTACCGATGCTATTCGTAACGAGCAGGTAGGTGCTGGTGCTTCCATGGTTGCCTCGCTTCCTGCGGTGCGTGAAGCGCTGCTGCAGCGCCAGCGTGCTTTCCTGGAGTTGCCCGGTCTGGTGGCGGATGGTCGCGACATGGGAACCGTGGTGTTTCCGGATGCGCCATTGAAGATTTACCTGACGGCTAGCGCAGAGGAGCGCGCCCGCCGTCGCTACCTGCAGTTGAAAGGCAAGGTGGAAGGTGTTAGCCTGCCGAGTCTCCTAGACGAGATTATCGCTCGAGACGAGCGTGATATGCAGCGTTCAGTGGCTCCGCTGAAGCCGGCGGCCGATGCCATTCAGTTGGATTCCACGGAGCTCAGCATCGAACAAGTCTTGGAAAGAATTCTCAGCGAGGTCGCCAGTCGCGATCTCGCCGGGTAAGCCAGGCCGCAATGTTGCGGCCGACAAGGAGGCAGGCGGGAGACCAGTCATAGTCCCGCAGGCCTCTTTTTACATGAACGAACCCACATTGTCTGGAGTGTGGTTTGGGCAGTTTCCCTGCCCTTGATCGACAGGAATCAACATGAGCGAAAGCTTTGCAGAACTATTTGAAGAAAGCCTGAAATCCCTCGACATGCAACCGGGTGCCATCATCACCGGTATCGTGGTCGACATCGACGGTGACTGGGTTACCGTACATGCCGGTCTGAAGTCCGAGGGCGTCATCCCGCTTGACCAGTTCTTTAACGAACAAGGCGAGCTGACCATCAAGGTCGGTGACGAAGTCCACGTTGCTCTGGACGCGGTTGAAGATGGCTTCGGTGAAACCAAGCTGTCCCGCGAAAAAGCCAAGCGCGCTGAGTCCTGGCTGGTTCTGGAAGCTGCGTTCAACGCTGAGGAAGTGGTCAAGGGCGTTATCAACGGTAAAGTCAAAGGTGGCTTCACTGTTGACGTCAATGGCATCCGCGCGTTCCTGCCGGGCTCCCTGGTTGACGTTCGTCCGGTGCGTGATACCACTCACCTGGAAGGCAAAGAGCTGGAGTTCAAGGTCATCAAGCTGGACCAGAAGCGCAACAACGTTGTCGTTTCCCGTCGCAGCGTGCTGGAAGCCGAGAACAGCGCCGAGCGCGAAGCTCTGCTGGAATCCCTGCAGGAAGGCCAGCAGGTCAAGGGTATCGTCAAGAACCTCACCGACTACGGTGCGTTCGTTGACCTGGGTGGCGTCGATGGTCTGCTGCACATCACCGACATGGCCTGGAAGCGCATCAAGCACCCGTCCGAGATCGTCAATGTTGGCGACGAGATCGACGTCAAGGTTCTGAAGTACGACCGCGAGCGCAACCGCGTCTCCCTGGGTCTGAAGCAGCTGGGCGAAGATCCATGGGTCGCCATCAAGGCTCGCTACCCGGAAGGCACCCGTGTCACCGCCAAGGTTACCAACCTGACCGACTACGGCTGCTTCGCCGAGCTGGAAGAAGGCGTGGAAGGCCTGGTGCACGTGTCCGAGATGGATTGGACCAACAAGAACATCCACCCGTCCAAAGTCGTTAACGTCGGCGACGAAGTGGAAGTTCAGGTTCTGGACATCGACGAAGAGCGTCGTCGTATCTCCCTGGGTATCAAGCAGTGTAAGTCCAACCCATGGGAAGACTTCTCTGGCCAGTTCAACAAGGGCGACAAGATCTCCGGCACCATCAAGTCGATCACCGATTTCGGTATCTTCATTGGTCTGGATGGTGGCATCGACGGTCTGGTTCACCTGTCCGACATCTCCTGGAACGAAGTAGGCGAAGAAGCTGTTCGTCGCTTCAAGAAGGGCGACGAGCTGGAAACCGTCATCCTCTCCGTTGATCCGGAGCGCGAGCGCATCTCCCTGGGCATCAAGCAGATGGAAGACGATCCGTTCTCCAACTACGCCTCCCTGAACGAGAAAGGCACCATCGTGCGCGGTACCGTCAAGGAAGTAGACGCCAAGGGCGCTGTTATCAGCCTGGGCGGCGAGATCGAAGGCGTTCTGAAGGCTTCCGAAATCAGCCGTGACCGCGTTGAAGATGCGCGCAACGTGCTGAAGGAAGGCGACGAAGTCGAAGCCAAGATCATCAGCATCGACCGCAAGTCCCGCGTTATCAGCCTGTCCATCAAGTCCAAAGACGTCGAAGACGAAAAGGACGCGATGAAAGAGCTGCGTAACAAGCAGGAAGCCGAAACCACTGGTCCGACCACCATCGGTGATCTGATCCGTGCTCAGATGAACCAGAACTAAGTTCGGGTTGGTCTTTGAAAAGGGCGACTTTAGTCGCCCTTTTTCGTTTCCGTCTTTCTCATTCGCGCGCTCTGATTCCCTCTTGACATTTAGGCTACCCAAACATCGGCAGGCGTGCTAAAAACACCCCTACTAGATGATCTAGCCGCTTGAAAAAGAAGGGAAAACCATGACCAAGTCGGAGTTGATCGAACGCATTGTCACTCACCAGGGGCTGCTGTCATCCAAGGACGTGGAGCTGGCGATCAAGACTATGTTGGAGCAGATGTCTCAGGCTCTGGCGACAGGCGATCGCATCGAAATTCGCGGCTTTGGCAGCTTCTCCCTACACTACCGCGCCCCACGTGTTGGTCGTAATCCTAAAACTGGCGAGTCGGTACGCCTGGATGGCAAGTTCGTGCCGCACTTCAAACCGGGAAAGGAGCTACGGGATAGGGTCAATGATGATGAGTGATTTTTGGCCTGGATTTGCAGGAATCTGCGTATGTTGAGCAGCATTAGACTTGTCTTGCTGGGTGTCGTCCTGATGATTTTGGGAGCGGCTATAGTGCTGCTAATCCTGCAAAACCCGCAGCATGCTCAGTTTAATTTTCTCTACTGGACAACACCTGTCTTGCCATTTTCTATCTTTCTGGCCATGGCTTTTGGGCTTGGTTCGCTGGCTACTTTGTTGTTTAGCTTGAGTTTGCTTGGTCGCAATAGCCTACTCAAGCGGCGGCGCTCTCAGTCTTCATCCTCTTAAAAGCTGGGTAAGATCTTCGCTGAGTTAAGTGTTATTTCTGTGCAGCTTTTTATATTCCTTTTTTAGAATGCTCAGCGAGTACATGGCCATGAATCGGGTGCTTGTAACTGGAGCCTCCGGTTTTGTCGGAAGTGCTTTGGTTTCCAGGTTAAAAACAGAGCCTGGTATTGATGTCGTTTCCGCTTTACGCAAAGCGCATGATGACAGTTGTTTAGAGCTGGGCGATTTGGAGAGGCCGCAATTTTCCACGAACCAGCTTAAGGGCTTCACCTCGGTAGTACATACCGCTGCTCGTGTGCATGTGATGCGTGATCAGGCGAGTGATCCGCTTGCCGAGTTTCGTCGGATAAATACCGCAGCTACCCTGGCACTTGCCGACGCGGCTGCGAAAGCGGGTGTTCGACGCTTTATCTTTATCAGTTCGATCAAGGTCAATGGCGAAACAACGCGCATGGGCGCCCCATTTCGTGCCGACGACCTACCGGCTCCCCAGGATCCATATGCTATCTCCAAGCTGGAGGCGGAGCAGGGGCTATTTCAGTTGGCGCAGCGCACGGGGCTCGAGGTCGTCGTTGTGCGTCCTCCGCTGGTATACGGGCCTGGTGTGCGGGCTAACTTCCAGAGCATGATGCGCTGGCTGCGGTTCGGTGTGCCTTTGCCTCTGGGGGGAATTGAGAACCGCCGCAGTTTGGTGGCTTTGGATAATCTTGTTGATCTGCTCGTGTGCTGCTTGGGTCATCCGGCCGCTGTAGGCCAGGTGTTTTTGGTCAGTGACGGCAAGGATCTTTCGACTACAGAGTTGCTCAAACAGTTGGGCGCTGCGTTGGGTGCGGTACCGCGGCTTTGGGGCTGGACAGGGCCGATGCTCAAATCGTGTTTGTTGCTCATGAATCAGGACGCATTGGTTCGGCGACTATTTGGGTCCCTGCAAGTGGACATCAGCAAGACACGAACACTGCTAGATTGGAATCCTCCAGTAGACACGTACAAGGCCCTAACTCAGACCGCCGAGCATTTCTTGAGGCAGCGGGAACAGATATGACGCTGCTGCTTATGTTCTTCTTTGTCGGCTCGGCTTCTTGGCTGGGTACTTGGCTGCTACGTGCTTATGCTCTGCGTCGCCGCATTTTGGATATTCCCAATCAGCGCAGTTCTCATTCGAGGCCGACCCCGCGAGGCGGTGGAATGGCCATAGTGCTGAGTTTCCTGCTGACTCTGCCCATATTGGTCTTAGGCAACTGGCTTACGCCCGCACAGGCAATAGCCCTGCTAGGGGGCGGCGGTGTTGTAGCTTTGGTCGGGTTTCTCGATGATCATCGCCATATACCTGCGCGCTGGCGCTTACTGGCTCATGTTTTATCTGCTGCTTGGGCGATCTACTGGCTGGGTGGGGTACCTGACCTGCAGCTGGGCGATACTGTATTCAGCCTTGGTTGGGTGGGTGTACCACTTGGCATTCTTTATTTGGTATGGCTGCTCAACCTTTATAACTTTATGGATGGCATAGACGGGATTGCTGCTGTCGAGGCCATCACCACCTGTTTGAGCGTTGTGGCCATCGCGGCTCTGATAGGTAGCTGGCAGCTGGCTTTGCTACCCGCCCTTTTAGCGACTGCGGTAGCGGGCTTTCTCTATTGGAACTTTCCTCCGGCGAAGATTTTCATGGGGGATGCCGGTAGCGGCTTTCTAGGTTTCATATTGGGAGTTCTCTCCCTCTTGATGGCTTGGGAGCGCCCAGAGTTGCTGTTTTCTTGGTTGATTCTGCTAGGCGTTTTTCTGGTAGATGCCAGTTGCACTCTGCTACGTCGTTTTTTGCGCGGTGAAAAGGTTTATGAGGCGCATCGCAGCCATGCCTACCAACATGCTTCACGCATAATTGGTAGCCATTTGCCGGTCACCTTGGCAGTGGCGTTGATTAATCTTTGTTGGCTACTACCTTTGGCCATATGGGTCGCGCTGGGGGGAAATGCCGTATTGTTGCTGATACTGGCATATCTGCCATTGCTCGGGCTTGCCTTTAAGTATCGCGCAGGCCTTGGCGAGTAATTATTGTATTTGATCAGGGGCATGGAGCCTATGAGTTTTCGCGCATGGCTAGTGAGCTGGCCTCGTCGCTACAAGCGGTTGCTTCAGGTGAGTGCCGATGTCCTCGTTTCTTGGTTGGCACTCTGGCTGGCTTTCTGGGTTCGACTGGGCTCCGATAAGCTGATCAATCCCTTCGGCGATCACTACTGGTTATTTCTGGCAGCCCCGGCCATTGCTATTCCTGTCTACATCCGCTCCGGCATGTACAGGGCTGTATTGCGTTATATGGGCAATGATGCCCTGGTGAGCATCTTCAAGGCCGTCACGGTCTCTTCACTATTGATGGCATTACTGGTGTATTGGCACCGTGATGCGCCTGCCATGGTTCCACGTTCCCTGGTGTTCAATTACTGGTGGCTGAGCTTGATCCTGGCCGGGGGCATGCGACTGCTGATGCGGCAGTACTTTCTGGGGGACTGGTTCAACGGGCTCACCGCGATGAACCTTGCCGGCTCCAGAGAAGATGGCTTGCCCCGTGTTGCCGTTTATGGGGCCGGGACGGCAGGTAACCAATTGGTTGCTGCGTTGCGTATGGGGCGCTCGATGCGCCCTGTTGCCTTTATCGATGACGATGGAACTATCGCCACCCAGGTTATCGCAGGGCTCAAGGTCTACAAGCCCAAGCATATTGCGCAGATGATCAATGAGACTGGAGCCCAGGAGATTCTCTTGGCCTTGCCGTCCGCGAGTCGCTCCAGGCGCAAGGAAATACTGCAGTATCTGGAGTCTTTTCCGCTGCATATTCGTTCCGTGCCCGGCATCATGGATCTGGCCAACGGCAAGGTCAGGGTCGACGATATCCAGGAAGTTGACATCGCTGATCTGTTAGGTCGTGATCCCGTACCTCCGCAGCCTGAGTTGTTCGAGCGTTGCGTGCGGGGCAAGGTGGTCATGGTGACCGGTGCTGGCGGGTCCATCGGCTCCGAAATTGCTCGTCAGGTGATTGGCACACGGCCTAAGGTGCTGGTTTTGGTTGAACATGCCGAGTTCAATCTGTACAGCATTCATGCCGAGTTGGAAGCCTCGATTCGCAGGGAGTCGCTGCCGATTCGGCTCGTGCCGATACTGGCTTCGGTGCGTAACCAGCAGCTTATGCAGCATGTGATGCGGGCCTGGGGTGTGAACACTGTTTATCATGCGGCTGCCTATAAGCATGTACCCATGGTCGAGCACAACATCGCCGAAGGCGTACGCAACAATGTGCTGGGTACCCTGGGAGCAGCGCAGGCAGCGCTCAAAGAGGGGGTGGAGCACTTTGTGCTGATCTCTACGGACAAGGCCGTTCGCCCAACCAATATCATGGGCAGCAGCAAGCGCCTGGCAGAGTTGGTACTGCAGGGGTTGAGCAAAGAAAGCGCGCCGGTGCTGTTCGGCGATCCCTCCGAATTACATCAGGTCAATAAAACCCGTTTCACCATGGTGCGTTTCGGCAACGTGCTGGGTTCATCCGGCTCTGTCATTCCGCTGTTCCGCGAGCAGATCAAGAAAGGGCAGGCCGTTACTGTCACGCACCCGTCCATCACCCGCTATTTCATGACCATCTCCGAGGCCGCGCAGTTGGTGATTCAGGCGGGAGCCATGGGGCAGGGTGGTGATGTTTTTGTGCTGGACATGGGGCAGCCGGTCAAAATCCTCGACCTCGCCGAGAAGATGATCCATCTCTCGGGCCTAAGTATTCGCTCTGAACGTAACCCACACGGCGATATCGAGATCGAGTTTACCGGCCTGCGGCCGGGAGAGAAGCTGTACGAGGAATTGCTGATTGGCGACAACGTCAGCCCTACCGAGCATCCGATGATCATGCGCGCCAGCGAAGAGCATCTCTCGTGGGAGGCCCTGAAGTCGGTTCTGGATGAGCTGCTGGCGGCCTTGCAGCGGGACGATTACGACAGGGTCAGACAACTGTTGCGCGAGACAGTAAATGGCTATGCGCCGGAAGGTGAAATAGTCGACTGGATTCATGTGCAGAACCGCACAAAAGATCGATAGTGGCGGTTTGACAGCTATTGGCGGATGGCTAGCTTTGTTCGTGCGTGATGGGAATCGCGCTCATACTCACGAAATGGAGCTTTACCATGACCAAGATGCATGTTGCAGCACTGCTGTTCTCCTGCCTCACTGCTTTCTCCTTCAATGCCGCAGCCGTCGAGTCAAAGACTCAGCCAGAGCCGGTTGTCGAGGCTCGGCAAGTCACTTCCCTGATCAACCTCAATACTGCCGATGCCGCCACGCTTCAGACCGAGCTGGTGGGTATTGGTCAGGTCAAGGCGCAGGCGATAGTCGATCACCGAGACACCAATGGCCCTTTCGCTTCGGTGGATGAGCTGCTGGAGGTCAAAGGCATCGGCCCGGCGACGCTGGAGAAGAATCGGGCGCGTCTCAGCGTCAACTGACGCAGCCCTGCCAGGAGAAGCCGGTCACCGACCGGCTTTTTTGCTTTATGCGCGGGCTACAATGCGGGCTCTGATTCGAGCAGGAGTTCGCGCGTGCCATCTTCCCTACCTACTCTCGGCTTCGTCGGCATTGGCTTGATGGGGCTGCCCATGTGCCGTCGGCTACTGGCTGCTGGTTATCCATTGCATGTGTGGAATCGCTCGCCGGACAAATGCTCTGAACTGCAGGCGCTTGGTGCGATCATCGAGCGAAGCCCTGCTGCTTTGTGCGCGGAGGTCGATCTGGTCATGCTGTGCCTGGCGGATACGGCGGCCGTACGCTCGGTCGTGTTCGACGCCGATGGCATCGCTGAACGTGCCAAACCTGGGCAGTTGCTGGTGGATTTTTCTAGCCTGGAGCCTGCCGCTACTCGTGAGATGGCCGCAGCGTTGGAGTCGCGTGCCGGCATGCGCTGGGTAGATGCACCCGTCTCCGGCGGTACTCCTGGCGCCGAGGCAGGAACTCTGGCGATCATGGCCGGTGGCCGCGAGGAAGACATCGAGCGTATCCGCCCGGTATTGGCGCACCTGGGCCAACGCTTGACCCGCATGGGTGATGTAGGCGCCGGTCAGGTCACCAAGGTCTGCAACCAGATGCTGGTGGCGTGCAATGCCCTGGTGATTGCCGAAGTGGTGGCGTTGGCCGAACGGGCGGGAGTCGATGCCGCATTGCTGGCGCCGGCCTTGGCCGGTGGTTTTGCCGACTCCAAGCCGCTGCAGATTCTGGCGCCGCAGATGGCCGACAGCCAGTTCGAGCCGATCAAGTGGCATGTGCGCACCTTGCTCAAGGATCTGGACACCGCCGTCAAGCTGGCTCGTGAGCAGGGCGGGGCAACGCCGATGAGTGGCTTGGCGGCACAGCTGATGCGTCTGCATGGTAGCCAGGGGCATCTAGAACAGGATCCCGCCACCCTGGTTCGCCTCTTTCGCGAGGCGTCGCAATGAAGATCTGCGCCAATCTGTCGTTGCTCTTCGCCGAGCTGCCGCTGGCGGATCGAGTCCAGGCTGCCGGGGCGGCCGGGTTCGATGGCGTCGAAATCCAGTTTCCCTACGAATTGCCCGCACTGCGCCTGCAGGAGTTGCTGGTACGGGCCGGCTTGCCGTTGGTGCTGATCAATTTGCCCGCAGGCGATCTGATGGCCAGCGGCGCTGGCTTGGCGGCGGTACCGGCGCGGCAGGCCCAGTTCGATGAGGCATTGCAGGAGGCGCTGACCTACGCGGCCATGGTGCGCCCGCAGTGCGTCAATGTATTGCCGGGCCGTTTGCTGGAAAGTGTGGCGCGGGAACAGGCGCTGGAGTGCCTGGCCGCCAACCTGAAGAAGACTGCAGAAGCCTTTTCGTTGCTGGGTATTCGGGTGCTGTGCGAGGCCATCAATCCGCTGGACATGCCGGGCTTTCTGATCAATACCCCTGAGGATCTCGACCAGCTGCTGCGTCGGGTCGATCACCCCAACTGCCAGGCGCAATTCGATCTCTACCATATGGCCCGGCAAGGTTTGGATATTGCGGCGGGAATCGACCTGCTGGCTGGGCGTATCGGCCATGTGCAGTTTGCCGATTGCCCGGGGCGTGGTGCGCCGGGTGCGGGCACGCTGGACTTCGAGCCGCTGCTGCGCCGGCTCAAGGACACAGGCTATCAGGGCTGGCTGGGGGCGGAGTACAAGCCGTCCGGGCCAACCCCGGCAGGCCTGGATTGGCTGCCGTATTGGCGGGCCGTCACGGCATAGACAGGCAAAAAAGACCCGCCGAAGCGGGTCAAGACGTGGTCAGCGAGTCTGTCGTTGCCAGAGGCGGAACAGCGGCTCGGCGAAGAACAGCACACACATCAGGCGCAGCACCTGCAGCCCGGTGATCAGCGGTACCGAAAGGGCCAGGGCTTCGGCGGTCAGGCTCAGCTCGGCGATGCCGCCGGGCATCATGCCCAGCATCAGCGAGCGTGGGTCGAGCTCACCGAGCCAGCTCAGACCCTTGGCGGCCAGTGCCGAAGCGAGCATGGCCAAGCCGGTAGCCAGCACCACCAGGCCGACGAAGCGCGGGGCGCCGCGGAAGAACTCGCGGCTGAAATGACAGCCCAGGGCGCTACCAATCAGCCATTGGCCCAGCTCGCTGGTGCCGGGTAGCAGACTCAGCGGTCGGTCCAGCAGCATTGTGCCGGCCGCGCTGAACAGGATCGGCCCGAGTAGCCAGGGGTTGGGTTGGCACAGGCGCTGCCAGAACAGGGCGAACAGCACCCCACCGGCCAACAGCACGGCCAGGGCGAGCGGATCGCTGTTCACCAGCTGCTGTTCCAGCGCTGGCGGTACGCCCAGCCACCACTGAAACAACGCCGGTACGCAAAGCACCACCAGCAACAGACGCAGGCTCTGTGCGGCTGCGACCTGCCCGGCATTGGCACCATTGCGCAGGCCCAGGTTGACCATTTCGCTGGCGCCGCCGGGCATGCTGGCGAAGAAGGCGGTAGCGCGCTCAACGCCGGCACTGCGCAACAACGCGATGCCGATCAGGCAGGTGAGGCTGGTGAGCAGGGCGCCGGCGACCAGCAGGCCGCCGTGTTGTAGCACTTGTTCCAGCACGGCCGGGCTGAAGTGCAGGCCGATGCCGGTGCCGACCAGCCACTGCCCGGTCTTGCGCGCGCCCGGCACTTCGCGCAGGTCGAGCCCGGCCAGGCAGCGCAGCAGAATCACCGCCAGCAGCGAACCGACCATCCACGGCAAAGGCCAGCCGATCAGGCTGGCCAGGTAGCCGCCGGCGGCGCCGGCGACCGGGGTGAGCAGCCAGTTAGGCATTCGCGGTCTGCAGGCGACGGCGGTTGCGCCACCAACGCAGGCCCGGCATTCCCAGCATCAGTGCGGTGAGTGCCCAGAGGGTCAGGCTGATCGGGCTGCTCCAGAGGATGCCGAGCTCGCCGGCGGAGATCGACAGCGCGCGGCGCAGGTTGTCTTCCATCAACTCGCCGAGGACGAAGCCGAGGATGATCGCCGACAGCGGGAAATCCAGCTTGCGCAAGATATAGCCGAACACGCCCAGACCAATCATCAGCACCAGGTCGAAGGTGGTGCTGTGCACCGCGTACACGCCAACCATGCTGATGGCGGTGATCGCCGGCACCAGGATCCAGTTGGGTAGGCTGAGCATCTTGGAGAACAGTCCGACCAGCGGAATGTTCATCGCCAGCAGGATCACGTTGCCGATCAGCAGCGAGGCGATCAGGCCCCAGACCACGTCCGGTTGCTGTTCGAATAGCAGGGGGCCAGGGGTGATGTTGTACAGCGTCAGGGCACCGATCATCACTGCGGTGGTGCCGGAGCCGGGTACGCCGAGGGTCAGCATGGGGATCAGCGAGCCGCAGGCCGAGGCGTTGTTGGCCGCTTCCGGGGCGGCCAGGCCGCGCAGGTCGCCCTCGCCGAACTTGCCGTTGCTGCCGGCCAGGCGCTTCTCGCTCATATAGGTCATGGCGCTGGCGATGGTGGCGCCGGCACCCGGCAATACACCGATGACGAAACCGGCCAGGCCACTGCGCACCATGGTGCCGAAGGTGAAGCAGAACTCCTTGAAGTTGAACAGCAGGCGGCCGCCGGCCTTCACTGCCTTCTGGCCATTGTGGGTTTTCTCCAGCATCAACAGCACTTCACTGACGCTGAAGAAGCCGATCACCACGATGATGAACTGAATACCGTCGGACAGGCTGACGCTGCCGAAGGTGAAACGATACACCCCGGTGGTCGAGTCCACTCCCACGGTAGCCAAGCCCAGGCCGATCAGCGCCGCCATCAGTGTCTTCACCGGCTTGTCGCCGACCATGCCGCCGAGGCAGGCGATGGCGAAGATCATCATCACGAAGTACTCCGCCGGGCCGAAGGCTACCGCCCATTTGGCCAGCAGCGGGGCGAATAGAATGACGCCGCAGGTGGCGATCATGCTGCCGACGAAGGAGCTCATCGCCGACAGCGACAGAGCGATACCGGCCTTGCCCTGACGGGCCAGGGGGTTGCCGTCCAGGGAGGTCATCACCGAGGCGGCGCAGCCCGGCACGTTGAGCAGGATCGCAGAGATACGCCCGCCGTATTCGCAGCCCAGGTACACGGCGGCCAGCAGGATCAGTGCGGTTTCCGGCGGTAGACCGAGGGCGAAGGCCAGCGGCAGCAGCAGCGCTACGCCGTTGATCGGGCCCAGGCCCGGCAGCATGCCGACTATGGTGCCGACAAAGGCACCGAACAGCGCCACCAGCAGGTTGGTTGGGCGGGTGGCGACATCAAAGCCTTGCAGCAAAAAATTCAGGGTTTCCATTTCAGCTCTCCACAAAGGCTTCAAACAGGCCCAGGGGCAGGGGTACATCCAGCAGCAGGTCGAACAGGCTGTAGAGCACGACGCCCATCAGCACACCGCTGATGGCGCAGGGCAGCGGGCGGCCGGTAAACAAAAGGCCGAGGACAAAAGTGCCCAGGGCGGTGCTGATGACAAAACCGAGGGTCTCGAACAGCAGGGCGTAAGCGAGCAGCGCGAAGATGCACAGCAGCGCCCGCTTGACCGATTGCAGGTTGAGATGTTGTTCCACCATGCCGGGCTTGTAGATCAGCCACAGGCTGGCGGCGGCCATCAGGCTGAGCAGCAGCAAGGGATAGGCGCGTGGGCCGACCGGGTCGTAGGAGAAGGGTGCCTGGAACCCCCAGGCAAGGACGGCGAGAATGGCGCACAGCAGCAGCCAGCTCGCGGCGAACAGGCGAACATACATGGTGAATTACCTCGGATGCGCCCGGCCCTGGGAGCTGGGGCCGGGGCGGGGTGGCAGGCGGATTACTGAACCAGGCCGAACTCGCTGGCCAGCGCCTTGTACTCTTCGACTTGCTTGAAGACGAAGGTCTTCAGCTCATCGCCGGTCATCGCCAGCGGCAGCAGGTCGCGCTGTTCACGCAGCTTGGCGAAATCCTCGCTGGCGAGCAGGCTGTCGAACTGCTGTTTCCACCAGTTGTACTGCTCGTCGCTGACTTCCGGGCCCATATAGAAGCCGCGAATCACTGGCCAGCTGATGTCATAACCCTGCTCCTTGGCGGTCGGCAGGTTGCTCAGCTTGCCCGGGAGGCGCTCTTCGGCGAGCACGGCCAGCACGCGGACCTTGCCAGCGGCCAGTTGCGGGGTGACTTCACCGAGACCGCTGGAGGTGACCTGGACGTGGCCGCCGAGCATGGCAGTGAGGGTTTCGCCGCCGCCTTCGAAAGCTACGTAGCGCAGGTTTTTCGGGTCGATACCCGCGAAGCGGGTGATCAGCGCGGTTTGCATCCAGTCCTGGCCACCGATGGTGGCGCCGGCGCCGAAGACAATGCTGGTCGGGTCTTTTTTCAGCGCTTGAACCAGATCGTCCAGGTTCTGATAGGGCGAGTCTGCGCGCACTGTGATCGCGCCGTAGTCGGTGCCCACAGCGGCCAGCCAGCGAACGGCGGTTTCGTCATAGCGGCCGAACTTGCCCTGCGCCAGGTTGAGCAGGGAGCCGCTGGAAAACGCGGTGATTGTGCCCGGTGCATCGGCTCGCTGGGCGATCACCGCGTTGTAGGCCACCGCGCCGACGCCGCCGGGCATGTAGGTGACGCGCATCGGCGCCTTGAGCAGACCGGTATCTTTGAGGCCGCTCTGGGCCAGTTTGCAGGTCAGGTCGAAGCCGCCGCCGGGTTTGGCCGGGGCGATGCATTCGGGGCGCTTGGGCTCGGCCAGCAGCTGGCTGGAAAGCGCCAGGGTGCCGAGGGCCAGGGCGATACGGGACAGGGCAGTTTTCATTATCTCTCTCCTGTGGAGTTTTATTGTGGCTTACCAGATGGGCAGGGAGTAACCGACGATCAGGCGGTTCTCGTCGGCATCACGGGCGAAGCTGGAGCGGAAGCTGGCGTTGCGCATGCGCACGTAGAGGTCTTTCAGTGGGCCTGTCTGCACCACGTACTTGAACTCGATGTCGCGTTCCCACTCGCGGCCTTCTTCCGTGCTGCCAGCCACCTCGGCGTTATCGCCTTTGATGTAGCGGGTCAGGAAGCTCAGGCCGGGCAGGCCGATGGCGGCGAAGTTGTAGTCATAGCGAGCCTGCCAGGAGCGCTCGTCGGCGTTGGCGAAGTCGTTGATCTGCACGAAGTTGACCAGGAACGGATCGCTGCCATCGAGGTAGGCGAAGCCGGTGTCGCCGTTCATCTGCTGGTAGCCGAAGCTGACCTTGTGGCCGCTGTGGGCATAGCCGAGCATGCCGTTCCAGGCCTGGTTGTCGACCTTACCGGCGTCGGCCGAGCCGCTGTCGTCGCTGATCGACAGGCGCAGGTCGGCGCTGAAAGTGCCGCCGCCCAGCGGCTGGCTGGCCAGCAGGCCGAGGAAGTGCTGGCGGTAGACGTCTTCCAGTTCGCCATAGAAGTAGCGGCCGGTCAGGCCCTTGGCGAACTGGTAGTCGAGGCCGGCGAGGTTGAGGTGGTCGCCGCTCACGCCGCTGGCGAAGCGCTTGTTCTTGCTGTTCAGCACCAGGTCTTCGGAGTTGGTCGAGGCGCGGTCGATCACCTGGTTGAAGCGCGCGCCGGTGAAGGTCAGGTCGCTGATTTCCTGGGAGGTCAGCAGGCCGCCTTCGAATACCTGCGGCAGCAGGCGGCTATCGCTGGCCTTGACCACCGGCAGTTCGGGGATGTGTGATCCGTAGCGCAGTTCGCTCTGCGAGACTTTCACTTTGCCGGTCAGGCCGAGGCGGCCGAATTCGTCTGGGGTACCGCCGTCGTCCTGTACCGGCAGCAGGTCGGTGCCGGTGCGGCCGCCGCCAGAGTCGAGCTTGACCCCGAGCATGCCGAGGGCGTCGACGCCGAAGCCGACGGTGCCGTCGGTGTAGCCGGACTGGATGTCGAGCAGAAAGCCCTGGCCCCACTCTTCGCGCTTGTTCTGCCCGGCGTCTTCACGGAAGTCGCGGTTCAGGTAAATGTTGGTGGCGGTCAGGCTGGCGCTGCTGTCTTCGATGAAGGCGGCCTGGCTGTTGGTGGCGGCGCTGGCGGCCAGGATGGCCAGAGAGAGGCGTGAGGCAGGCAGTGCAATGCGCATTGCGGGTGGTCTCCGATTGTTGTTTTTGTTGTGCCGGAGCAACCACGCGTCCGGCACTCAGTGGGTGGTTCTTGCCACCCTGTCGGCGATCCTAAGGCGCGAAACTTTCACCAGGCTTTCAGGCTGAAAGAAATCGTCGGCGCCCTTCACAGGTGCGGCGCGGCCGTTAAACTCGGCGGCACAACGACAAGAATCCGGAGCGACTGCCGTGCGAATCCTGCTGGTCGAAGACCATCTGCCCCTGGCCGAGAGCGTGGCCCAGGCCCTGCGCGGCGCGGGCCTGACCGTCGATGTGCTGCACGATGGCGTCGCCGCCGAGCATGCCCTGGCCAGCGAGGACTACGCCCTGGCGATCCTCGACGTCGGCCTGCCGCGACGTGATGGTTTCGAGGTGCTGGCGCACACCCGCGCGCGCGGCAAGGTGCTGCCGGTGCTGATGCTGACCGCACGCGGCGAAGTAAAGGATCGGGTACATGGCCTCAACCTGGGTGCCGATGATTACCTGGCCAAACCCTTCGAGCTGAGCGAACTGGAAGCGCGGGTCAAGGCACTGCTGCGCCGCAGCGTGCTGGGTGGTGAACAACAACAGCGCTGCGGCGAGCTGCTCTATGATCTGGGCACCCGGCGCTTCAGCCTGGCCGGGCAGCCGCTGAACCTGACCTCGCGCGAACAGGGCGTGCTGGAGGCGCTGATCGCCAGGCCCGGGCGGGTCATGAGCAAGGAGCAGCTGGCCGACCAGCTGTTCGGCCTGGATCAGGACGCCAGCCCCGATGCCATCGAGATCTACATCCACCGCCTGCGCAAGAAGCTCGAAGGCGGCGGCGTACGCATTGTCACCTTCCGTGGCCTGGGCTATCTGCTGGAGGCGGCCGATGGCTGAGCAGCGCGTCGGCAGCCTGCGTGGGCGACTGCTCTGGCGACTCGCCGCGTTGCTGGCTATTCCACTGCTGCTGGGCAGTCTGAGCGCCTACTGGAACGGTCGGGCCGCAGCCGACGCCGCCTATGACCGCACTCTGCTGGCCTCGGCGCGGGCCATCGCCGACGGCCTGTATACCGACGAGGGCAAGCTGCGCGCCGACGTGCCCTACGTGGCGCTGGACGTGTTCGCCTACGACAGCCAGGGGCGTATCTTCTACCAGGTCAGCGATCTCGACGGGCACCTGGTTTCCGGCTACGAGGGGCTGCCGGCGCCAGCGGCGGACACCCCGCGAACCGACGACTACCCGGCGCTGGCACGTTTCTACGACGGCGAATATCAGGGCTTCGGCGTACGCGTGGTCAGCCTGCTGCAGCCGGTCAGCGAGCCTGGCATGAACGGCATGGCCGAGATCCGCGTGGCCGAGACCGATGTGGCTCGGGTGCGCATGGCCCGCGGCCTGCTGCTCGATACCCTGTGGCGCATGGGCTTGCTGGCACTGGTCAGCCTGGCGCTGGTCTGGCTGGCGGTGAGTGCCGCGCTGCGCCCGCTGGAACGGCTGCGCACGGCGGTCGAGGAGCGTCGTCCGGACGATCTGAGCGCGTTGCCGATGGTGCAGGTGCAGGACGAGCTGCGCCCGCTGGTGGCCTCGCTCAACCACTTCACCGAGCGCCTGCGTCAGCAGTTCGAGCGCCAGGCGCAGTTCATCGCCGATGCCTCCCATGAGCTGCGCACGCCGTTGGCGGCGCTCAAGGCGCGCATCGAGCTGGGCCTGCGCGAGCGCGAGCCCGACGCCTGGTACGGCACGCTGGAAAAGGCCGCGCAGAGCACCGATCGTCTGACCCACCTGGCCAATCAGCTGCTGTCGCTGGCACGCATCGAGCGCGCGGCGCGGGCGGTGGAGGAAGGTGGCGCGCAGCAGGTCGAGCTTGCGCAACTGGCCCGCGAGCTCGGCATGGCCCTGGCGCCTTTGGCGCACCAGCGCGGTGTCGCCCTGGCACTGGAGGCGGAGGCCGAGGTGTTGTTGAGCGGCGAGCCGATGTTGCTGCACGAGCTGATCTACAACCTGGTGGACAACGCTCTGGCGCATACCTCGGCAGGGGGCAATGTCATCCTGCGGGTGCAGGCTCCGGCTGTGCTGGAGGTGGAGGACGATGGTCCGGGCATCCCGCCACAGGAGCGCGAACGGGTGTTCGAGCGCTTCTACCGACGCAATCCGCAGGGTTCCGGGGCCGGGTTGGGACTGGCGATTGTCGGTGAGATCTGCCGTGCTCATCGCGCGGAGATCGAGTTGGGGCGGGGCGCGCTAGGTGGGTTGCGGGTGCGGGTGAGCTTCCCGACGGCTTAGCGGTTGCCGATCCATCTGGCTAATGCGCCAGACTCATGGGCTGCTGAATCTCCAGCAGGTACTGGCTGACCTTGCCGCTGTTCTGCAGTGCCTTGAGGCCGCGATTGAAGCGTGCCATGCGCTCGGCATTGCCCGGTACCTTGCGCGATAACAGCAGGTGCAGGCTATCGCTGCGCAGCGGCACGGGGTGAAAGCTAAGCTGTTCGCGTTCTTCACGGCTGAATTGGCTGTAGAGCAGGTCGAAGGCCACCACCTTGTCTATCGGGAAGGCATCCAGTCGCTTCGCCAACAGCATGCGCAGGCCCTGTTCCTCACTGCTCAGGCGTTGCACCTGAAGCCGTCCCTGCTGCTCGGCCTGTTGAAAGGCCGGGCCGTAATCGTAGTCGATGGCTGCGCCGAGACGCAGCGGCTCTAGATCGCCGACCTCGCGCCAGTCGATGGGGTGGTCCTTGCGGTGAAACAGGTAGTAGCCGCTGTCCACCACGGGCTCGCTGACATAGAAGGCTTGTTCGCGTTCAGGGCTGCGCAGCCAGATGGCGCTGCCGTCACTCTTGCCGCTCTCGGCATGCTGCAACGCGCGGGCCCATGGGTAAAACTGCCAGCGCACGCGTATACCTTCCAGGGCGAAGGCTTCCTCGACGATGCGCGAGGCGACACCGTGGTGGGGCAGATCCTGGCCAAGATAGGGACTCCACTCGCCATTGGTCAGGCGGATGTCTTCAATGGCTTGAGCAGGGAGTGCGAGAAATAGCAGAACCAGCAGGAACGCAGGCATGAGCGCATCCTCATCCAGAGCTTCGCAAGCGAGGACCGTATCCATCGGTCTCGCGCGGCGTACTTCGCGGATCGCCCCCGGCCTGTGGCCGGGTTCGTTGCAAGTCTAGTCAGGATGAAGCTGCGTGGCTGCGTATTTATTGCAGCATGCTGGCGGCGGCTTCCATGGCTGCGGAGAGGTCTTCGTCGGCCTGCATGTCGACATTAGGGTCGAGGCCGAGCTTGGCGAAGGCCGGAATCTTGCTCCAGTCCAGCTGGGTATAGGGGTGCTCGCTGCCCAGGTAGCTCTGCAGGGTGGCGACTTGCACGATGTCGACATAATCAGCCTTGGCCGAGTCGCGGCTGAAATCCAGATGCTGGCTCGGCACGATGGCGATTGGCTCGGGGAAGTCCCAGGAGCGCAGGATCTTGTCGCCGATGATCGGGTGGATGCGCTCGATCACATGGTTGAGGCTGATGGAGTCGGCCAGCAGGGCGTTGTGCTCTTCGGCGTAGGTCAGGATCGGCAGCACGCCGATCTGGTGTACCAGGCCGGCGAGGGTGGCCTGATCCGGCATAAGGCGGGTGTAGTGGCGGCACAGAACGTGGCAGATGCCGGCGATTTCGGTGCTTTTGTTCCACACTTCACGCATTTTGCGGTCGACCACGTCGCTGGTGGCCTGGAACATCTGCTCCATGGCCAGGCCGGTGGCCAGGTTACAGGTGTAGTTGATGCCGAGACGGCCGACGGCCATCTGCAGGTCGGTGATTTCCTTGTTGGTACGTAGCAGGGGGCTGTTCACCACCTTGATGATGCGCGCAGTCAGTGCAGCATCGTTGCCGATCACTTTGCTCAGGGCGGGAATGCTGATATCCGGATCTTCTGCGGCCTCGCGCACCTTCAGGGCGACTTCGGGTAGGGTCGGCAGCACCAGTTCATCATTCTCGATGGCCTGGATGAGTTCCTCTTGGACTTTTTCGGCAAGCTTGCTCATTTCATTTCTCGGGGCATTCGGTTGCTTCAGTTTAGGTGCTGAGGCAAACGCTGTTCGGGATGTCCGGTTTTTACCGCGTTTGCAGGGGCTGATGCACCCGCTTTTTCATCTAGCGCTGGATTTCACGATCTGAGTTCAGTTCATAGGGCAAATCGAGCAGCTGCAGGCTTGGGCCTTCGGTGCTGCCGAGGCTCACGCGACCATCATTCTTGGCGTCTTCCTGAAGCACGGCCAGCAACTCGATGCCCTGGCGGGCCTGGGCGGCCAGTACGACCTCACCGACGCTTGAACCGTGCACGGGTGAGAATAGCTCGCTGCCCGGCACAGGTAACGTGTCTGCAGTCAGACTGAAGCGGTAGAGACGGCGCTTGAGCTTGCCCAGGTACTGCATGCGCGCGACGATTTCCTGGCCGGTGTAACAACCTTTCTTGAAACTGACGCCGCCCAAGGCCTGCAGGTTGATCATCTGCGGTATGAACAGCTCGCGCGTCTCGCCGAACACCTGGCCGATGCCGTCACGCACCTGGCCGAGCAGCCAGTCGTTGAGAGGTGCCTCATTAAGCTGGGCAGCCAGCAGACTGCGCAGGGATTCGCCTTGTGCGGCTGGTGCCCAAAGCTCTGCACGCACGTCGCTGACGCGCAGGGCAAGCAAGTCATTGGCGCGTACCAGGCTGCCAGCGGTTTGCGGTAGCTCCAGGCCAAGCCTCTGGAGAGCGGCGTCGCCACCGCTTAGGCCAAAGCGTACCCAGGCGCTGGTTTCATCGGCCAGGGTTGATTTGGAAAACACGGCATATTTTTTTAGGTCAGCCAACTGGGCTTCCAGCAACTCGTTGGCCATTGCAAGCAGGTAGCCGTCGCCCTCCTGCAGGATGCGGAAGCTGGAGGTCATGCGCCCCTTGGGCGTGCAGCGGGCACCCAGGCTACAGGTGCTTTCATTGAGATAGTTGAGGTTGCAGGTGAGCTGGCCCTGGAGAAATTTGCCGGCATCAGGGCCGCGCACGGCAAGGAGGGCTTCGTGATTCAACAGGGTAAAAAAGGCGGAGTCGGCCATGGACGCTCGCAGGTTGTTCAGGTTAGGGCGTCATCATAGAGATCGCCCGTCGCCTTGTCAGCGTGCCCAGCGGCGGGCGCATCGTTATACTGCGCACCTTTGTATAGGAGCCTGCGCATGGCCGACGAAACCGAACTGAACCGACTCTTCTGGCACAGCCGCCGCGGCATGCTGGAGCTGGATGTGTTGCTGGTGCCCTTTGTCCGCGAGGTTTATTCCTCGCTGGATGCGGAGGATCAGGCCCGCTACCGCAAGTTGCTGGAGTGTGAGGATCAGGACATGTTCGGCTGGTTCATGCAGCGTGGCGAGCCGGAGGATGCTGACCTGCGGCGCATGGTTCGCATGATTCTGGATCGTGTCCAGCCCAAGTGATCACTTCGAGTGCCACTGGCAGGCTTCGCGCCTGCTGTTGGCGTTCTATCTGGCGACGCTGTCTCTGGCGCTGCTCACGCTTTTGCTGATCGATATACCCCCATGGCTTCGTGCCGGTGGCGCTGCGTTATGTCTGGCTCATGCAGTCTGGGTAGTGCCTCGGCAGATTTTGCTGCGTCACTCGGGGGCTTTCACCGGGTTGCGTCGGGACGGGCAGGGATGGCAGCTCTACAGTAAGTCTGGCGGCTGGCAAGCCGTGCAGCTGCGTCCGCACAGTCTGGCCCTGCCTCTGATCGTCGTGCTGTATTTCCGCCTGTCGGGCGAGTACCGCGTGCGCAGCCTGTGTATTGCGCGTGATGCGCTGCCCCGTGAGGTGCATCGGCGCTTGCGTACGCGTCTTAAGTTCAGCCGGCGTAGGTGGGCGGCGCCAGGATAGTGTCCTGTGCCTCTGTCAGCAGATCCGGGTAGTCCAGGGTGTAGTGCAGGCCCCGGCTTTCGCGGCGTTGCATGGCTGACTCGATCATCAGCTCGGCTACCAGGGCCAGGTTTCTTAGCTCGATCAGGTCGCGACTGACCTTGTAGTTCGAATAGAACTCGTCGATCTCGTCCAGCAGCAGACGCACGCGGTGCTGGGCGCGCTGCAGACGTTTGTTGGTGCGCACGATGCCCACGTAGTCCCACATGAAGCGCCGTAGCTCGTCCCAGTTGTGCGCAATGATCACGTCTTCATCCGAGTCGGTCACCTGGCTGGCGTCCCAGGCGGGGAGCTGGCCGGGCAGTTCGACCTGCTCCAGCTGGGCGAGAATGTCGTCGGCGGCGGAGCGGGCATAGACAAAACATTCCAGCAGCGAGTTGCTGGCCAGGCGATTGGCGCCATGCAGACCGGTGAAACTGGTTTCGCCGATGGCGTAGAGCCCCGGCACGTCGGTCCGGCCGTTTTGGTCGATGACGACACCACCGCAGGTGTAATGAGCGGCTGGAACGACTGGGATGGGCTGGCGGGTGATGTCGATGCCAAAGCCCAGGCAGCGCTCATAGACGGTGGGGAAATGGCTCTTGATGAAGTCTTCCGGCTGGTGGCTGATGTCCAGATAGACGCAGTCGATGCCCAAGCGCTTCATCTCGTGGTCGATGGCGCGGGCGACGATATCGCGCGGGGCCAGCTCGGCGCGCTCGTCAAAACGCTGCATGAAACGCTCGCCATTGGGCAGGCGAAGTAGGGCTCCTTCGCCACGCAGGGCCTCGGTAATCAGGAAGTTCTTGGCCTGTGGGTGGTACAGGCAGGTCGGGTGGAACTGGTTGAATTCCAGGTTGCCCACGCGGCAGCCGGCGCGCCAGGCCATAGCGATGCCGTCTCCGCAAGCGCCGTCGGAGTTGCTGGTATAAAGGTAGACCTTGGCGGCGCCGCCGGTGGCGAGAACGACGAAGCGGGCGCTATGGGTATCCACTTCCCCACTGGCGCGGTTCAGTACATAGGCGCCCAGGCAGCGATCGCTAGCCAGGCCGAGCTTGCGTTCGGTGATGAGGTCGACTGCTACGCGCTGTTCGAGCAGCTCGATGTTGTCGCGCTGGCTGGCTCGTGCCAGCAGGGTGTTGAATATCGCGGCGCCGGTGGCGTCGGCGGCGTGGATGATGCGGCGATGGCTGTGTCCGCCCTCGCGGGTAAGGTGAAACTCGAAGCCGCCGTCTTCGCGGTCGGGTTCTTCGTCGCGAGTGAAGGGCACGCCTTGCTCAATCAGCCACTGGATGGCTTCACGGCTGTGCTCGACGGTAAAGCGCACGGCGTCCTCGCGGCACAGGCCGCCTCCGGCATTCAGGGTGTCGCCGACGTGAGACTCGACCGTATCGCTATCATCCAGCACGGCAGCGACACCACCTTGCGCCCAATAGGTGGAGCCGTTGGCAAGATCGCCTTTGCTCAGCACGGCGATGCTCAGATGATCAGGCAGAGTAAGGGCCAGCGTCAGGCCGGCGGCACCGCTGCCGATGATCAGAACATCATGCTGGAAGTGTTGGCTCATCGACTGTGGTTTCTCTTCAGGTCGCTATCGAGTTGCGCTGCCTAGTATATAGACGGGGTGTTCAGCACAATAGCTGCCTTATGACTGAGAGAGATGTCTTGGAACTTTCTTAGTTGATCAGGTTCCAACGGGAGTTGCCGAGAGCGTGCATGGCTGCTGCTTGGCTGCAGAATAATCAGGCGGTGGCGAGAAGCCGCTGCAGTTTTTCGCCAGAGCCGAGAGGCGGTGCGAAACGTGTTCGGAGGGGAGAACTTTTGCGCAGAGCCCGAGTCTATCCAGGCAGGCAAGTGGACTGGCCGCTAGCGATCTCCTCCGAGGCAAATGAGGAGTATCGATGCTAACCCAGGAAGACGATCAGCAGCTGGTCGAGCGGGTGCAGCGCGGCGACAAGCGGGCCTTCGATTTGCTGGTGCTGAAGTACCAGCACAAGATCCTCGGATTGATTGTGCGTTTCGTGCACGACAGTCATGAGGCTCAGGATGTGGCGCAGGAAGCCTTTATCAAGGCGTACCGGGCGCTAGGTAATTTTCGCGGCGACAGCGCTTTCTATACCTGGCTGTACCGCATCGCCATCAATACGGCGAAAAATTACCTGGTGTCGCGCGGTCGACGGCCACCGGACAGTGATGTCAGTGCCGAGGATGCGGAGTTCTACGATGGCGATCATGGCCTCAAGGACATCGAATCACCGGAGCGCGTGATGCTGAAGGATGAGATCGAAGCCACAGTGCATCGGACCATCCAGCAACTACCTGAAGACCTGCGTACGGCATTGACCCTGCGTGAGTTCGAGGGGTTGAGTTACGAGGACATTGCCAGCGTCATGCAATGCCCTGTTGGCACGGTGCGGTCGCGGATATTCCGGGCGCGTGAGGCCATCGACAAGTCCCTGCAGCCTTTGCTGCAGGAAGCCTGAGACAGCGGCGACAGCCAAGAGAGGAACCACCATGAGTCGTGAAGCCCTGCAGGAATCGCTGTCCGCGGTGATGGATAACGAAGCGGACGAATTGGAATTGCGTCGAGTGCTGGCTGCCAGCGATGACGCCGAGCTGCGTGCCACCTGGTCGCGCTACCAGATGGCTCGGGCTGTCATGCACAAAGAGTTGCTGGAGCCGCGCCTGGATATTGCCGCCGCGGTATCCGCCGCTCTGGCTGACGAGGCGCCTCCTGTGCGTGCGGCTCGCCCCTGGCGCACGTTGGGGCGTGTCGCGGTGGCCGCGTCGGTGACTCTGGCTGTTCTAGCTGGCGTGCGTTTCTACAATCAGGACGAACTCGCCGGGCCGCAGTTGGCTCAACAGTCGCCGGTTCCGGGGCTGGCTTTGCCTCAGGTCCAGGGGCCTGCGGTTCTGGCTGGTTACAGTTCGAGCGGCAGTGGCATGCCGCAGCAGTCGTTTGTCGAGCAGTCAGGCTCTGGATGGCACGAGCAGCGTCTGCCTATCTATCTGCGCCAACACGCACAGCAGGCGGCCGCGAGTGGTGCTGACTCCGCTTTGCCCTACGCTCGTGCAGCCAGTCTGGAAAGTCGCTGAGAGGTTACATGCGCGTCCTTCCACTATTTGCTTTGCTCAGCAGCTGCCTGGTGATTCCCGCGTATGCAGCCGAACCCCAGGTGTGGTTAGGTCGTTTGGCTGCGGTCGATAAGCAGAGCTTTCACGGCACCTTTGTCTACGAACGCAACGGCAGCTTCTCCACCCATGCGATCTGGCATCAGGGTGGTGGGACATCGGTAACTGAGCGATTGCTGCAACTTGATGGCGCTGCTCATGAGGTGGTGCGTGTCGATGGGCGGCCGCAATGCGTAAGTGGCGCTCTTGCTGATCAGGTCGCTGATGTGCAGTGGCCGGCACGGCATTTGGACGCTACGCAGTTAGGGCGGCATTACGAAATGCGCATGCTCGGTCGCTCGCGTGTGGCAGGTCGGGCGTCTGAGGTTTTGGCCCTGATTCCGCGCGACCAGTATCGCTACGCCTTTGAGCTGCATCTTGATGAAGAAACGGCGCTGCCGCTCAAGTCCCTGTTGATAAGCGAAAAGGGGCAGCTGCTCGAGCGTTTCCAGTTCGTTACGCTGAAGTCGGGTGATGACTTCGATGCGGCGATGCTGAAGCCCAGTAATGCATGCCAGTCGGTGCGTTACAGCAAGGTTGAGGTGCCGGCTTCTGTGTGGAAGGCCGGCTGGGTTCCCCCGGGTTTTCAGCTCAATCGGGCATTGCAGCGAACGGCCTTGGATTCCTCCCAGTCACTGGTCAGTCTCTTGTACGAGGATGGTTTGGCCCGCTTTACCGTATTTATCGAGCCGCTCGATGGTGCGGGTGTGGAGGATGCACGTACCCAGTTGGGGCCGACTGCCGTGGTGTCTAGGCGAATCAGTACCGGCAGTGGTGACATGATGGTCACCGTGGTGGGGGAGGTACCTATGGGTACTGCTGAGCGTGTGGCTCTTTCCATGCAGGAGCCCGCTCAGTGATCGAGGAGCAGGGGCGTGTGGTCGCTGTCGAGGCAGGCGCTGTCTGGGTAGAAACCTTGCGTCAAACGACCTGTTCCAGTTGTTCGGCCAGTGCGGGTTGTGGCCAGGGTCTGATGGACAAGCTAGGCGTTGGTCGTGGTCGCGGCTTGGTGCGCGCGCTGTGCGGGCTTCAGCTTCAGGTCGGCGATGCCGTGATTATCGGTGTTCGCGAGGACCTGCTGGTGCGCGGATCGCTGCTCCTATACCTGCTGCCTCTTGCTGGCCTCTTCACTATGGCTCTGTTGGTGCAGGCACTTGGTGCCAGTGAGCCTGGCATCATCGTGGCGGGACTGTCTGGGTTGGCGTTGGGGTGGGCTCTGGTGCGCTGGCGCAGTCGGCAAACTGTGGACGACCCAGACTCGCAGCCTGTGGTACTGCGAGCGCTGCTGGCGGTCGAGTGAATTCAAGTGTTCTGAGTGGATGGAGCTGAAGTCGATGTTGAGCCTGAAATCCCCGTTGTCCGGTCTGTTGGCGTTGTTGCTTCTTGGGCAGGTGTCTCTGGCCAGGGCCGAGTTGCCGGAGTTCACTGAGCTGGTTGAACAGGCCTCGCCGGCAGTCGTCAATATCAGTACGCGGCAGAAATTGCCTCAGCGTGACGTGGCTGTGCAGGGGCAGATTCCCGATCTGGAAGGGTTGCCGCCCATGTTCCGCGAGTTTTTTGAGCGCAGCATTCCGCAGATGCCGCGTAGTCCGGGCGGTCGCCAGCGTGAAGCTCAATCTCTGGGGTCCGGGTTCATTATTTCCGATGATGGCTACGTGCTGACCAACAATCATGTGGTGGCTGATGCTGACGAAATTATCGTGCGTCTGTCGGATCGCAGTGAGCTGGAGGCCAAGCTGATCGGTGCTGATCCGCGCACGGATGTCGCCCTGCTCAAGGTGGACGGCAAGGGTTTGCCGACCGTCAAGTTAGGTAAATCCGACGAGCTAAAGGTTGGCGAGTGGGTGCTGGCGATTGGCTCGCCATTTGGTTTCGATCATTCGGTGACGGCCGGCATCGTTTCGGCCAAGGGGCGCAGCCTGCCTAATGAGAATTATGTGCCGTTCATTCAGACCGATGTGGCGATCAATCCGGGTAACTCCGGTGGTCCGCTGTTCAATCTGGAGGGTGAGGTGGTAGGCATCAATTCGCAGATTTTCACCCGCTCCGGTGGCTTCATGGGGCTTTCGTTCGCCATTCCAATCAGCGTAGCGATGGATGTCGCCAATCAGCTCAAGGCCGATGGCAAGGTCAGTCGCGGTTGGCTGGGGGTAGTGATTCAGGAAGTAAACAAGGACCTGGCGGAGTCTTTTGGCCTGGATAAACCCGCAGGCGCTCTGGTGGCTCAGGTCTTGGAGGGTGGGCCGGCGGCGAAGGGCGGTCTGCAGGTAGGCGATGTGATTCTCAACCTCAACGATCAGCCGATCATCATGTCGGCAGACTTGCCGCACTTGGTGGGCGCGTTGAAACCCGGCAGTCGGGCCGAGCTGGAGGTGGTCCGCGATGGTGATCGTAAAACCATCAAGCTGGAAATCGGTGCTTTGCCGGAGGATGGCGATGAAATCGCCATCGGAGACGCCTCTGGTGTCGAGCGCAGCAGCAATCGTCTAGGGGTGTCGGTCGTGGAGTTGAGTGCCGAGCAGAAGAAGGCGCTCGATCTTCGTGGTGGTGTGGTGATTAAAGAGGTGCAGAATGGGCCGGCTGCGCTGATTGGTCTGCGTCCTGGTGATGTCATTACGCATCTGAACAATCAGGCTATCGATTCGGCCAAGGCCTTCGATCAGGTTGCTAGCAAGCTACCTGCCAACCGTTCCGTATCGATGCGTGTGCTGCGTCAGGGGCGTGCGAGTTTCATCACCTTCAAGCTGGCTGAGTAGCCTGGGCTATCTCCAGAGGGCGACTACGGTCGCCCTTTTTTGTGCGCGCAGGATGCGCGGTGTGCGTGACGGCCAAGTCGTCGATCGGGTAGAATTCCCGGCTATTTTTCGGCGGGCAGCCTGCCTGCGCATTTTTGAGTGTTGATCCGTGAGTGACCTGAGTCATATCCGCAATTTCTCCATCATCGCCCACATCGATCATGGCAAGTCGACCCTGGCTGACCGCTTCATCCAGATCTGTGGCGGTCTTTCCGATCGCGAGATGGAGGCCCAGGTTCTTGATTCCATGGACCTGGAGCGCGAGCGCGGCATTACCATCAAGGCGCACAGTGTGACCCTGCACTATCCGGCGCAGGACGGTAAGACCTACCAGTTGAATTTCATCGATACACCCGGTCACGTCGACTTCACTTACGAGGTCAGCCGCTCGCTGGCGGCCTGTGAGGGCGCGATCCTGGTGGTGGATGCAGGTCAGGGCGTTGAGGCTCAGTCCGTGGCCAACTGCTACACCGCTATTGAGCAGGGCCTTGAGGTCATGCCAGTGCTGAACAAAATGGACCTGCCCCAGGCTGAGCCGGAGCGCGTCAAGGACGAGATCGAGCACATCATCGGCATCGATGCTACCGACGCGGTGCCGTGCAGCGCCAAGAGCGGCATGGGCGTGATTGACGTGCTCGAGCATCTGGTCAAGGTGATTCCTGCGCCGGAAGGCGAAATTGATGCGCCGCTACAGGCGCTGATCATCGACTCCTGGTTCGACAACTACCTGGGCGTGGTTTCTCTGGTACGGGTCAAGCACGGACGGGTGAAGAAGGGTGACAAGATCCTGGTCAAGTCGACCGGCAAGCTGCACCAGGTCGACAGCGTCGGCGTATTCACGCCGAAACACACCGAGACTGCAGACCTCAAGGCGGGTGAGGTGGGCTTCATCATCGCCGGCATCAAGGACATTCATGGCGCGCCGGTGGGCGATACCCTGACCCTGTCCACCTCGCCGGACGTCGATGTGCTGCCGGGGTTCAAGCGCGTCAAGCCGCAGGTCTACGCAGGCCTGTTCCCAGTAAGCTCCGACGACTTCGAGGACTTCCGCGAGGCCCTGCAGAAGCTGACTCTCAACGACGCCGCCCTGCAGTACGAGCCGGAAAGCTCCGATGCCCTGGGCTTCGGTTTCCGCATTGGTTTCCTCGGCATGCTGCACATGGAGATCATCCAGGAGCGCCTGGAGCGCGAATATGACCTGGACCTGATCACCACCGCGCCGACCGTGATCTTCGAAGTGGAGATGAAGAACGGCGAGACGATCTACGTCGACAACCCGTCCAAACTGCCCGATCCGGCCGGCATCCTCGATATGCGCGAGCCGATCGTGCGTGCCAATATCCTGGTGCCGCAGGAACACCTGGGCAACGTCATCACCCTGTGCATCGAGAAACGCGGAGTCCAGCGTGACCTGCAGTTCCTCAGCAGCCAGGTGCAGGTCTCCTACGATTTGCCGATGAACGAAGTGGTGCTGGACTTCTTCGACCGTCTGAAGTCGGTGAGCCGTGGCTATGCCTCGCTGGACTACAGTTTCGATCGCTTCCAGTCGGCCAACCTGGTGCGCCTGGACGTGATGATCAACGGCGAGAAGGTCGATGCGCTGGCGCTGATCGTGCATCGTGATCGTGCTCACCAGAAAGGCCGTGTGCTGACCGAGAAGATGAAAGAACTGATTCCGCGGCAGATGTTCGACGTGGCTATCCAGGCGGCCATTGGTGGCCAGATCATCGCCCGGACCACGGTCAAGGCGCTGCGCAAGAACGTATTGGCCAAGTGCTACGGCGGTGACGTGAGTCGTAAGAAAAAGCTGCTGGAGAAGCAGAAGGCCGGTAAGAAGCGGATGAAGCAGGTCGGCAGCGTGGAAATTCCCCAGGAAGCCTTCCTTGCCGTACTCAAGGTGGATAGTTAAGTCCTATGTCGTTCAATTTCCCGTTGATTCTGGTGATCGCCGTTGCAGTGTGCGGCGCTCTGGCTCTGTTGGATCTGCTGGTATTGGCCCCGCGCCGACGAGCAGCTATCGCTGCCTACGAGGGCCAGGTAGGCGAGCCTGATGAGCAGGTTCTGCAAGGACTCAATCGGGAGCCGCTGCTGGTGGAGTACGGTAAGTCGTTCTTCCCTGTGTTGGCGATTGTTCTGGTGTTGCGCTCTTTTCTTCTGGAGCCCTTTCAGATTCCATCAGGCTCGATGAAGCCGACTCTGGAAGTGGGTGATTTCATTCTGGTCAACAAGTTTGCCTACGGTATCCGTTTGCCTGTAATCGATACCAAGATCATTGAAGTGGGTAACCCTCAGCGCGGCGATGTGATGGTGTTCCGCTATCCCAGTAATCCGAGCATCAATTACATCAAGCGCGTCGTAGGGTTGCCGGGCGATACCGTCACCTATACCGCTGACAAGCGTCTATTGGTCAATGGCCAGCCAGTAGCCGAGCAGTTCCTGGGGGAAGAGGAGGGTTCGCTAGGGCGCAGCCTTCTCTACAAGGAAAAGCTGGGTGAGATCGAGCACATGATCCGCAAGCAGTTGCGTCGCAACATCATGCCGGGGCGCCAGTGGACTGTCCCGCAGGGGCATTACTTCATGATGGGCGATAATCGCGACGACTCCAATGACAGTCGCTATTGGCACGATACTCATATCCCCCAAGAGCTGTGGGGCATGGTTCCTGACCAGAACATTGTCGGTAAGGCCTTTGCTGTCTGGCTGAGCTGGCCTGACCCCAAGCTGAACCATTTGCCGAATCTTTCGCGGGTTGGTCTGATTCATTGAATCCGTGATTCTGTGGCGTGCTGTTCAATCCCGAACCGCCTGCTTATATATAGTCATGCCCTTCGCCTACGGGCATTGAAAACAACACTGATAATTGAGGTTGATCATGACACTTGCGCGCTCGCAGAAGGGCATGTCTATGCTGGGGTGGATGGTGGTGCTGGCTTTGGTCGCCTTCTTTGCTAGTACAGGCTTCAAGGTGCTTCCGCACTATATGGATTACATGACCTTGGAAGGCATGATCGAGAAAGTCGAAACTGATCCGTCGCTAGGGATCAGAACTACCCGAGATTTTTATGAGCATGTTGAGAAAGGGATGGCAGTTAACGGTATCCGTGATCTCAAGCTTGAGGATGTGTTGGATATCAAGCTAGATGGGGGTGATTTTCTGGTTCACCTTCAGTACGAGAAGCGTGAGCATCTGATCGAAAACCTCGACCTTGTTGCCAATTTCGATAAAGAATTCCGAATCAGAGCCCAGTGAGCCAGTCCCTTTCTCGTCTAGAGCGTCAGCTCGGCCATGTCTTCCAGAACCAGGAGCTGATGCTCCTGGCACTTACCCACCGTAGTTTTGCCGGACGCAATAATGAGCGTCTGGAATTTCTTGGCGATGCCATTCTCAATTTTGTGGCGGGCGAGGCCCTGTTCGAGCGTTTCCCGCAGGCGCGCGAAGGGCAGCTCTCGCGCTTGCGCGCTCGTCTGGTCAAAGGCGAGACTTTGGCAATACTCGCGCGCGGTTTCGATCTCGGCGATTACTTGCGTCTTGGCTCCGGTGAGCTCAAGAGTGGCGGGTTTCGGCGGGAGTCGATTTTGGCCGATGCGCTGGAGGCCCTGATCGGTGCCATTTATCTAGACGCTGGTATGGATGTGGCGCGTGACCGGGTGCTGGCCTGGTTAGCGGGTGAGCTTGATGGGCTCACCTTGGTTGACACCAACAAGGATCCCAAGACCCGCCTGCAGGAGTTCCTGCAGTCGCGTGGCGCGGAGTTACCGCGCTACGAGGTGGTGGATATTCAGGGCGAGCCGCATTGCCGTACTTTCTTCGTGCAGTGTGAAGTCGCGCTGCTTACCGACAAGACCCAAGGGCAGGGCGCCAGTCGCCGTATCGCCGAACAAGTAGCCGCTGCTGCCGCGCTGGTGGCCCTGGGCGTGGAGAACAGCCATGACTGATATTCCTACTCGTTGCGGCTACGTCGCCATCGTCGGCCGCCCCAATGTGGGTAAGTCGACTCTGCTGAACCATATCCTAGGGCAGAAGCTGGCGATCACTTCGCGCAAGCCGCAAACCACGCGTCACAACATGCTCGGTATCAAGACTGAGGGTGAGGTGCAGGCCGTGTATGTCGACACTCCTGGCCTGCACAAACATAACGACAAAGCGCTTAATCGCTATATGAATCGCAGTGCTTCGACCGCCCTTAAGGATGTCGATGTGGTGGTGTTCGTGGTGGACCGTACGCGCTGGACCGACGAGGATCAGATGGTGCTGGAGAAAGTCCAGCATGTGAAATGCCCGATTCTGTTGGCGGTGAACAAAGCTGATCGTCTGGAAGACAAGAGCGAGTTATTGCCGCACCTGGAGTGGCTGGCCGGCCAGCTGCCGCAGGCCGAGGTAGTGCCGATCTCCGCTCTGCATGGGCAGAACCTCGATACCCTGGAGCGCTTGGTGGCAGACAACCTGCCGGAGTCGGAGCACTTCTACCCGGAAGACCAGATTACCGATCGCTCCAGCCGCTTCCTGGCTGCCGAACTCATTCGCGAAAAGATCATGCGTCAGCTTGGTGCCGAGTTGCCCTACCAGATCACCGTTGAGATCGAGGAGTTCAAGCAGGAAGGGCGTGTGCTCCACATTCACGGCCTGATTCTGGTCGAGCGTGATGGGCAGAAAAAAATCATCATTGGCGACAAGGGTGAGCGGATCAAGCGCATTGGTCAGGAAGCGCGCAAGGATATGGAAGTGCTGTTCGACTCCAAGATCATGCTCAACCTCTGGGTCAAGGTGAAGGGTGGTTGGTCCGACGACGAGCGAGCCCTACGCTCGCTGGGCTACACCGACTTCTGATCCATGCTTTCCGGCGCGCTTCCGGCCTTCGTCCTGCACAGTCGGCCCTACAAGGAAACCAGCGCGCTGGTCGATTTTCTTACTCCCCGAGGGCGCCTGCGCGCCGTATTGCGCAATGCGCGAGGCAAGGCAGGCAGCCTGGCACGACCGTTTGTGCCGCTGGAGCTTGAGCTGCGCGGTCGTAGCGAGTTGCGCAATGTCGGGCGGCTTGAACCTGATGGTGTCTCCCACTGGTTTCAGGGGCAGGTCCTATACAGTGCCATGTATCTCAATGAGCTGCTGTTGCGCCTATTGCCGGGGGAAGATCCGCATCCCGCGTTGTTCGAATATTACGCTCTGACGCTGCAGGCGCTGGCGGCCAACCCCCCGCTGGAGCCGCTGTTGCGTGCTTTCGAGTGGCGTTTATTGGACGAGCTGGGCTATGGTTTCGCCCTTGCCTTCGATATAGCTGGCCAGCCGATAACCGCTGACGGACTCTATCGCCTGCAGCCGGATGCTGGCTTGGAACCCGTGGCGCATTTACAGCCCGGTCTTTTTCAGGGCGCCGACCTGTTGGCGATGGCCGAGGCCGACTGGTCTTCTCCGGGCGCTCTGGCCGCAGCCAAGCGCCTGATGCGTCAGGCTCTGGCCCCTCATCTGGGTGGTCGACCACTGGCCAGCCGCGAACTTTTCATGACTTTCAAGGAACCTGCCCGTGACTGAAGCCACTCGTATTCTGCTCGGCGTCAACATCGACCACGTTGCGACCCTACGTCAGGCTCGCGGCACTCGTTATCCGGATCCGGTCAAGGCTGCTCTGGATGCCGAGGAGGCAGGTGCTGACGGTATCACCGTGCACTTGCGTGAGGATCGGCGACATATCCAGGAGCGCGATGTGCGCTTGCTCAAGGACGTGTTGCAGACACGCATGAACTTCGAGATGGGCGTGACCGACTTCATGCTCGATTTCGCCGAGCAGATTCGTCCCGAGCACGTCTGCCTGGTTCCGGAGACTCGCCAGGAACTGACCACTGAAGGCGGTCTGGACGTGGCGGGACAGGAAGAGCGGATCAAGGCTGCCGTAGAGCGCCTGGCCAAGCTGGGCTGTGAGGTGTCGCTCTTCATTGATGCCGAGGCGCGACAGATCGAGGCGGCCCGCCGCATTGGTGCGCCGGCTATCGAGCTGCATACCGGCCGCTACGCTGATGCCCGCACGCCCGAGGAGGCTGCTCATGAGCTGGCGCGGATCCGCGAAGGCGTGGCCTGCGGTTTGGCCCAGGGTTTGATCGTTAACGCCGGTCACGGCCTGCACTACCACAACGTCGAGCCGGTTGCCGCGATTGCTGGCGTAAACGAGCTGAATATCGGTCACGCCATCGTGGCACATGCTTTGTTCGTCGGCTTCAAGGAGGCTGTGGCGGAGATGAAGCAGCTGATCATTCAGGCTGCTACACAGCGCTGATCTGGAGCTATTTGCCGACTGCTACAGCGTTTGGGGCTTCCTGAGTGCTGTCGATGATGCAGCGGTTGCGTCCGCTGCTCTTGGCTTGGTAAAGGCACTGGTCGGCGCGTTGCAGCCAGTGGCTCCAGGTTTCGTCGCGGCGCAGCATAGCGCCACCTATTGAGACGGTGACCGTGCCACCTGGGCTTCGCAGATGGCTGCGGATGCATTCGCGCAGATGGTCTGCAGCGGTTTTCAGCCCCTGTGGATCGGTATCCGGCAGGAGCAGGAGGAATTCTTCGCCGCCGAAGCGGAAAAGGCGATCCTCTTTGCGAGAGTGGTTTTTGATCAGTTCGACGAACTCGACCAGCACCAGATCGCCTGTGTGGTGGCCGTGCTGGTCATTGATCTGCTTGAAGTGATCCAGGTCCAGCACAAGCACGCCGTACTGGCGCCCGTGGCGGCGCTGGCTGGACACGGCGATTTTCAGCTCTTCGTTCATGGCGCGGCGATTGCGAGCCCCCGTCAGCGGGTCGTGGATGGCCAGTACCTGCAACTGATCGCGTTGTGTCCGCGTACGGTAGGCGAAGATGAAGGTCAGAACGCCGGCCATTGCATTGGTGACCAGGAAAGACACCATCTGGTAATGGCTATCGAACACGCTGCCCGGAACCCAGATTGAGTGGGCGACCAGGCTCGTCAGCACGAGCAGGCTGGCTACTATCGCTTTGCCTGGCGAGACCATGAAGAAGTTGAAGAGGATCAGTGGATAGATCCAGAACAGGCCGTTGACCCCAAGGTTGATGGCGATCAGGGTTGCGCCCACGGAGAATACGGCGCAGAGGTAAAGGCCTGGTTTGTCTGTGTCTCCGGTGCGCCAGGCGTAGATCACGGCGGCAATCGTGGAGAACACGATAATGCAGTCGGCAATGCCAACCAGGTAGTTGCCGTGGAGCAGGCGGTAGATGGCGTAGGGGCTGATGCCAAGTACGCCGATGATGCCCATCAGGGCAATGATGGATAGCTGGAAGTCGTTGCGTAGACGTTTGAACATCCGCACGGGCTCATAGTTCTTATGAGCGCAAGCATGCAGGGCTTTGGCGGGCGCGGCAAGGAAGTGCTTGGCAAAGTGCCAGTATTTCCGCCGCGCGGCGCTTTAGCCTACTTCTTGCCCAGGCTGATGTGGCGCGAGGGAGCGGACCAGGACTGGCCGCTGACGCCTTTGGCAATCTGCTCAATTTCTCCGCCGGATTTGAGGAAGGCGGCAACCTGTGCCTCCAGAGACTCGCGGGTTTCCACGGCCGGTGCTGGCTTGGCTTGCGGGGTGGCTTTCTTGGCTCTCATGGGTTACCTCGTTGGGAGAATTCAGAGATAAAAAAACCGGCCCGTGGGCCGGTTCTCTTGGAGCCGGGAAGGTCAGATTGCCTGAACTTCGTCGGCTTGCATGCCTTTCTGGCCCTGGACGGCGATGAAGGAAACCTTCTGGCCTTCCTGCAGGCTCTTGAAACCGGTGCTCTGGATGGAGCGGTAGTGAACGAACAGGTCAGCACCGCTTTCCGGGGTGATGAAGCCGAAGCCTTTCTCGTCGTTGAACCACTTGACGGTGCCAGTTTGACGTACGGACATGGGATATCTCCTTGAACAAAGTGAACATAGCACTGGAACAGCCCAGGCCATGACTGAGTGCAAAGAGTAAAGAAACCGAGGTGGGTCGGACCGAGATCTAAACCGGTCGATTTGCGGTGACACATGCAGCACAGTGCGATCACCCTACAGGTAAAGCTGGTTTTTACCTAATGGTTTCTGCTTTTTTCTGGCGGGCGGTCTGGGTGCGGAGTGGCATGGCGGTCGAAGTTAACGGCATTGGCGCAGGTCAACCTCGCTCACAAAGGCGTTTCCCCAGCCCATGATGCAGGCGATGCGCTGATTGCGTTGGCGCTCCCAGCGCTGCGCTGGATATGCGCGGTTCCAGGCTTCGAATAGCTGGCGCTCCTGCTTCGACAGGCGCAGCCCATAGCGTTGGCTCATGTAGAAGTAGGTACGTGCGATCATGCCGCGTACACGTGCCCGAGGCATGGCCTTGCGTGCCTTGAAGTCGACCACCATGGGGCAGGCCCCGTACTGATGGGGTTGCTGTGGCAGCCAGGCAAAGGCGTAGTTGCTGCGGTCACCATTGACCTCGCCAATCGCCGGTACCAGGTTGAATAGATCGGCTTCGGCGCGGCGGAAGGTTTCGTCGTTGCGGGCGCAGTTCTGTCTGCCACCTTGTTGCCAGCAACGACGCTGATGGCCGATGACCCAGGCAGGCACCACATGCTCCCATTCGATGCGTGCGGCGCGCCTGGGATTTTTGCGTGGCTGGTAACCGCAGCTCTGCAAATCCACTCGGTTGTCCTGGTAACGGCAGCCACAATAAAACTCGATCGACTGCTGGGCGTAGAGCCGCCAGGCGATCTTCTTGGCTTCGCTGAAGGTGCGCGGTGGGGCGGCGAGGGCGGGCAGGGTGATGCAGAGCAGCAATAGCAGGGTACAGCGCAGGGGCATGGATACGGCATCCCGGAAAAGCGCGGCATCATACCTGGCGCCATGCTGGCGATGGGCTTGCAGCAGCAGAGCAAGCGCCGACTGCTTAACAGTTCGACTGGTCCGGGCTGACAGGCGTGAGCTGGCGCCGCATCATGCGCTCATGTAGTCAGGAGGTCGTTCGCCCCATGAGCCTGTCGCTCACTCAGCAGTCCCTCGGTTATTCGGCGCAGAGCGTCGCCGGTCAGGTGCGCGGGCACAACGAAGATGCCGTGCTGTGTCAGCCCCAGCTGGGGTTATGGGCGGTGGCCGATGGCATGGGTGGGCATCAGTGCGGCGAGGTGGCCAGCGCGCTGGTGATCGAGACCCTGGGGCGTGAGGTCGCAACCGGCATGGCGCTGGATCAGGCGATTCTCAGTGCCCATCGTCAGGTATTGGCTGCCAGCAGGGATACAGACGGACGCGCCATGGGCAGCACGGTGGTGGCCGTACAGTTTGTCGACGGCGAGTTCGAGGTGGCCTGGGTTGGTGACAGCCGGGCCTACCGCGTGAGCCTGGAAGGCATCGTACGGCTGACCCGCGACCATAGCTGGGTACAGGCGATGGTTGATGCCGGTGAGCTGAGCGCCGAGCAGGCGCGCGAGCATCCGCGGCGCAATATCGTCACTCAGTGCCTGGGCCTGGGTGAGCAGGAGCTTGAGGTCGGACGAGTGCGTGGCAGCCTGCAAGCTGGTGAGTTGCTGCTGTTGTGCAGTGATGGCCTGACCGGCGAATTAAGCGATGAGCAGATCCAGGCGGTCTGTGCCGGCGCGGCCACCCTCGACGAGCTGGTCGAGCAGCTGGTGGGGCTAGCCAATCAGCTGGGCGGCAGAGACAATATCTCCTGCATCGCACTGGCTCACACGCCGGCCGATTCCGCGCAAATCGCCACCAAATCGCGCAATTTCATTAGCCGCTGGCTCACCTCCCGCAAGCACTGACAGATCGACTCGATGAGCAACACTCTGCTTGAAATACCTGGTTATCGCGTACACGGGCAACTGGGCAAAGGGGGGATGGCCGAGGTTTATCTGGCAACCCAGCAATCCCTGCATCGCAAGGTGGCGATCAAGGTGCTGCGTAACGCCGAGGACGAAGCCTTCAGCAAGCGTTTCGTGCGTGAGGCGCACATAGTCGCCTCACTCACTCATCCGTCGATCATCACCATCTATGACGTCGACCGTCTGCCCGATGGTCGCGACTACCTGGCCATGGAGTTTCTCTCCGGAGGGGATCTGGCGCGGCACAAGGGCGAGCTGTTCGCGCCGGAGCGGGCGCTGCAGATCGTTCGCCAGGTGGCCAGCGGCCTGGCCGTGGTGCACGACAAGGGCCTGGTGCACCGTGATGTGAAGCCGGCCAACATCCTGTTCCGCGAAGACGGCACGGCCGTGCTGACCGATTTCGGCGTGGCCAAGGATCTGGACATCGACAGCGAGCTGACCCAGTTCGGTGTGGCCGTTGGCAGCCCGGCGTACAGCAGCCCGGAACAGGCCCAATGCCAGGCGCTGGATGCGCGCAGCGACATCTACAGCCTGGGCGTGATCCTGCTGGAGATGCTGACCGGGACCAATCCTTTCCGGGGCGGCAACTACACCCAGACCGTGGTCAATCATGTGCAGATGGAACTGCCGCCTCTGCCGGTCAGCCTCGTGGCGTTCCAGAGCCTGCTGGCGCGCATGCTGGCCAAGGCGCCGGAGCAGCGTTTTAACGATTGTCGTGAGCTGCTGGTGGCCCTGGATGAGGTGGAGCTGAGCGATCTGGACGAGACCCAGCTGCGCCCCGCTGTACCGGTGGCTGTGCCTGAGCCCGCGCCGCGTCGTCGCCGCTCAGTCATGCCCTGGTTGCTGGGCCTTAGCGTGCTGGTGTTGATGGGGACGCTGACCTCGACCGTGCTTTACCTCAAGGAACGCCGACAGATCGAGGCGCTGCTGGCCCAGGCCGAGCAGCGTTTTGCGACGGGGCAATTGATCGAGCCTGCGCAGGACAGCGCCGAGCATTACTTCAACCAGGTACTGCAGCTCGATGACGACAGTCAGGAGGCGCTGGCCGGTTTGCAGCGCATCCGCACGACGCGCATCGAGGCTTTTATCGCTCTGGCCGAGCAGCGTCTGGCCGATGGTCTGCTGACCGAACCGGCAAGCGATAATGCCGACTATTACTATCGCCAGGCCCTGGCCATCGACGAGCAGCATGCGGCCGCGCTGGCGGGCTTGCAGCGGGTACTGGATGCGCGCATCGAGCGCTACCTGCAACTGGCCGAGCAGAGCATCGCCGACAAGCGCCTGCTGCTGCCCGAAGAGGACAGTGCGGTGCATTATTACCGGCAGATTCTCGGTTGGGCGCCGGATAATCCGGCGGCCATCGAGGGTCTCAACCGCGTGGCGTTGCTGTATCGCGACATGGCCAAAGCCGAGTATCGGCGCAGCGACTTTCCCGGCGCGCTGGCGATGATCGAGCGTGGCCTGGAGGCCGAGCCGAATAACCCGGAATTACTGAACATGCAGGCCGAGCATCAGCAATTGCTCGACGCTGCCCGAGCCTCCAGGGCGCGTGCCGCCGCCCGCGAGGAGCGTGAAGGCAACCCCCTCAAGCGCGCGTGGAACAACATCTTCGGTCGTTGATCGACAGGATCCGCATCATGCTCAAACTGCATTTCAAGGACGGGCGACAGGCCCCGGTCTGGCTGGTCGAGGAACGCATTACCCTAGGGCGCGACCGGCGCAACCAGCTGGTCCTGCACGACGCCGGCATCGGTGCCTTCCATGCCGAAATTCGCCAGGAAGACGGGCTCTACTTCATCGCTGATTGCGACAGCGAACAGGGTACATTCGTTAACGACGAGCGCATCACGGCGCGTTACCAGTTACGCCATGGTGACCACCTGCGCCTGGGCAGCGTGGAGTTGTCGCTGAGCGACCCCAGCCGCACCCAGGCGCGTGATGAGGCTACGCAGCGCTGGTTTCTGCAGGTGATGCAGGGCGAGCACGAAGGCAAGAAATTCCACGTCAGCGGCGCAATGACCTTTGGCCGCTCGACGCGCTGCGAACTGTGCTTCAGCGATGCACAGCTGTCGCGCCGGCACTGTGAATTCTTTCTGCGCGACGATGTACTGGAAGTGAAGGACCTGGCCTCAGCCAATGGCCTGCTGGTCAATGGCGAGAAAGTCAGTCATGCGCAGCTCAAGCCGGGCGACCAGCTGCGCATGGGTTCGGTGACCCTGCTGGTGATCGGGCCCAAGGTCGAGATCGAGCCCGTGGAGCACGTCGACGAAGACGCAACCCTGTTCGTGCGCGCCGTCGATCTGCCGCTACCCAAGCCGGCCAAGCCGCCGCGCTCAGGGGTGGCGGCAGCACCTACCATCAACCCCCTGCATGCGGCGGCTCAGGCGCAGGCACAAACCGCTGCCACGCCAGCGCGCAACAGTCTGTTACGCGCTGCGGCTGTGGCGCTGGGGCTGGTGCTGGTCATCGCGGCAGGTCTGGTGTTTCTCGCCTGAACCCGCGGTTACCCGATTGGTGAATGTCTCTGGCGCGACCTGACAGTGTCGGGCGCGCGTTGTCTCGTTAGGCTTGCTGCTCTTCGTGCCATTTGAGATGTCTGCGTGAGAGCTTCCGTATTGCTGGCCGGCATCGGCCTGCTGGCCCTGTCCTGCCAGGCACTGGCCTGGTCCAATCATTCCCTGGGCAGTCTGCTGGCTCTGCGCGATCAGCCGCAGCTGCGCAAGGCGGTAACGGTGGAACCCCTGGAGGCCTTTCTCGAGCGACAGGCGCCTGCCATCGAGCAGTTGCTGGATGAGCAGGAGCGCTACGCCCGCGAGCATTTTGTCTACTATCCGCCGCGCCCTGAGGCGCTGCGCTGGCGGGCTGATGCCAAGGTCGACCGGCGAGCGGCCTTCCTCGCCGCGCTGCGCATCAACCCCGAGATACGCCTGGCCAGTTTCATCCAGCAGCTACCGGGGCAGGATGCAGGCGGACGCCCGGTGCTGCCCAGCGAGCAGGTACTGGTGTTTCGCAAGGTCGGTCCCTGGACGCACTGGCGCTATCTGGCGTTGCAGCCCGGAGAGCAGGTTGCGGCCCTGCAGGTGCTGGCCAGCGCGGCCGACGAACCTGACTACGGCCATGACATCAATCTGTTCAACGACAATCCCGGCGAGGCCGGCCAGCGTTACAACTTCGGCCCGCAGCCTTTTGGCGATGCACGCTTCGAGTACTCCTCGCAGGCGCCTTTCCATATCGGCTACTACCACGAGTCGGCGCTGGTGTACGCAGCGGCGCCTTACCTGGGGCAGACCCTGCCGCACTGGCGCATCTATCAGTACACCGGCCTGGCGCGACTGGCCTTCAGCAGGGGGCATGACTATTGGGGTTACCGCTTCCTCGGCTGGGCCATGCACTACCTGCAGGATCTGACCCAGCCCTATCACAGCCGCGTGCTGCCGGGTGTCGATCTGGCTGGCATGGTGTTGATTGAGGCGAAGGCCCTGGTGGGGCTGAGTGAGGCGCGTGAGGCGGCGATCAAGCGTGTCGCCGACCGGCACACGGCGGTCGAGCAGTATCAGTTCGAGCGCATGCAGGCTTTGCTGGCACGTGGACAGCTGCGCGTACCTTTGTTGGCGGCCTATGCCGAGCCGGAGAGAGATGCCGGGTATCCAGTGTTCGATGTGGACTACGCCGCCGATGTGGTGGCTGCCGAGTCCAATGCGCGTGCCGATGAATTCGATGCCGTGATCGGTCAATGGCTGGCACGTGGCGTGGCCGGTCAGGGTTTCAGCGAGGGCAATCAGCTGCGGCCGGTAACGCCTGACCCTGCACTGGATGCCTTGCTGGTCGAGTTCTTTCGGCACTTCGGCAGCCACAGCCGTAATGCCTTGCGTGGAACCCTTGGCGCAGACTGAGGCTCAGGGGCGATACCACAGCTCCGGGCGCTGCAGGGGCGTCAGTGGTGGCAGCAAGGGGTTGCTCAGTTCGATGACCTGGCGTTGTTGCAGGTGGGCCAGGGCCAGGTCGGCTGCGTGATAGCGCTGGAACAGCGCTTCGAAACTGCCATCGGCAATGGCCAGTTCGAGGCCCTGGCGCACCGTTTCAGCCAGTTCCGGACGCTCGCGGGCGAAGAAGAAGTACAGGGCTGTGGGGTAGTGCAGGACCAGGTGGCGGTCCATGACCAGATCGCTGGCGTTGATGTGGGCCAGTTCATCGCGCGCTTCCAGCACCGCCCTGGGAAAGTAGTCGAAGCGATCGGCGCGCAGCATCAGGAACAGGCTGTCGTAGCTGGAACTCACCTCCACCGGCAGGCCATGGTGGCGCAGGATGTCCGTATCAGGCCAGTCGTGCCCCTGGCCGGCACGCAATTGGCGTAGTTCGGCCAGGCTGTCGATGTTGTTCAACAGCTCGCTGCGGGTTTTGCGCACGAAGGCGATACGCCAGCCGTACAGGCCCTTGTCGATGGGGATGCGCACCGGCAGCAGACGCTGCTCACGCTCGATGCTGGTCATGGTCCAGACCACATCGACTGCAGTGCCTTGCTCCAGGTTAAGCAGGGCACGATCCTGCTCCATGTGGTGGCGCGAGGGTTTGATGCGCAGAGGGCTGCCGGCCTTGTCCAGCGCCAGTTGCAGCAGTGCCAGCGGATAGCGCGGGCGAAACTCTTCGCCCAGTGGCGCGCGCGGATAGCGCAGTTCGCCTGTAGCCGCCAGGCAGGAGGTCGCACTCAGGGACAGAATGAGCAGCCAGTGAGAGAGCCGCAGGAGCATCGATTGCAATCCTTTCAATCGTGGCGTGGCGCGCCGAGGCGCGCATTATGCCAGTCTCCCAGCTGCTGTTGCCGTGCATTAGCTCCGTACGATCCCTGCCTTGCGTCGTTCGGCGATGATTTCTGGCAGGTCGCTGCGCTGCAGGTATACCCGCAGCGGTTCGGAGATGTTCAGGCGCTCATCGACCCTTTGCTCAAGCAGCAGGCCCAGCCTTACCCGGCTAAGGGTCATCAAGTCCCCCTGGAGTGGTTGCCAGACGAATTCGCTACAGGGCTGGATACTGTCTTCTTCAACGTCCAGGCCGAAGGAGTCCTCACTGAAACGCACGATATGTTGCTGCTGTTTGCTGTGGTAGCCGACCAGGCCCTGCAGCGCATCGGCGGCGCAGCAGATGGTGGACGATGTAATGCTCATACGAACCTCCTGTTGGTGAGTGGGGCTACACGCCAGGCACATCTTGTTTGCCGGCCATCCTAGGCATGCCCGTTTCTGGGCGTGTTGCTCTGGATCAAGCGGCCGATCAGGCGAGGGTATGAGGGGGATCAAGGGGGGAGAAGGTGGCGCTGCCGTCTTAGCTGCGGCTGTTGTTCTGAACACAAGCGCCGGCCTTTAAGGCGAGCGGCGTGTAGCACCAGCGGGCGTTTTCCGAATGTGAGCCGGTCACGGGGCCCTACTGGCGTGCACTGCTGTCACTTTGCCGGTGTGAATACCGGCAGTCTGGGGGGGCCAGGCTGAAACAAAGCACCCGGCGGGAGCCGGGTGCGGGTTTGGGTCAAGGTGAGGGAGCATGGCTGCCCAGCAAGGTGCTGCCGGACTTCTTGTTGCGCTTGGCCATGCGTTTTTCCTGGGCGCTTTTCAGGGGCTTTTTCTTCGCCTCCTTGTGCCTGTCCAGACCTTTGCTCATGGTGATGTCCTCCGCATTGAAGATTCAGCAGAAACAGCGTTTTTCAACGGTCATCACCACCTCCCAGACTGCGCCAGCCTGCGTTGCGTACTGTTTGCAGCATAGCTCCGCACGGGGCGAAGGGTTCAGCCGCGTGTCAGTTCGCGCAGCCTGGGCAGTACATGCCGTCGCAGCAGAGGTGCCAGGTCGTCGCTGTCATGGCTGGCGGGGCAATGCCAGCGCAGTTCCTCCAACTCGGCGGCGGGGGCTACTGCGTGGGGAAGGGCGGCGATGAATACCTGAGCCTGAATCTCGGTGTCGGCTTCGTTGGCGGCAGGCGCGCGGAAGTTGCCCAGTGGCTGCAACTGGTCGCTGGGCAGACTCAGCTGCAACTCCTCATGCAGTTCGCGCAGCAGGCCGGCGATGGCCGACTCACCAGGCTCCAGCTTGCCGCCGGGCAGCATGAAGGCTTGTGTGTCACGCTTGCGCACCAGGAGCAGGCGACCGTCCTGATCCAGCAGGCAGGCGGCGGTGATGGTCAGCAAGGTCATGTGTCGCTCAGGCGCTGCAGATCGCGGCGCACCATGGCTGCGTATTCGGGCGGGGAAAGGCGGTACAGCTCGGCGGCCACCCAGTCCAGCCAGCGCGCGCCAAGGTTGGCGCGCTCGGCCAGCAGGCGCCGGGCTTCCGCCTCGGCGCGTGCAGCGTGCTGCTGGTGGAACTGGCTGCGGCTCACGCCGATGGCTTAGCCGGCCAGGCCGACGTAGACGTTTTGCACGTCGTCGTGGTTGTCGAGGGCTTCGAGGAAGGCTTCGACTTCCTCCATCTGCGCGTCGCTCAGGCCGCTCACCGGGTTCTTCGGCACGTAGCCGATCTTCGCCGAGTTGACGGTGAAGCCATGCTCCGGCAGGGCCTTGCACACGGCGTCGAGGTCGGTCATGTCGGTGATGAACAGGGTGTCGCCTTCCTCGGCCGGCTCGAAGTCCTGGGCACCGGCTTCGATGGCGGCCAGTTCCGGGTCGGCGCCACTGTCGGTGGAGGCCTCGATCAGGCCGACGTGGTTGAAGTCCCAGCTCACCGAGCCCGAGGCACCCATCTGGCCCTTGCGGAACAGCACGCGGATCTCGGCCACGGTGCGGTTCAGGTTGTCGGTCAGGCATTCGACGATGACCGGCACCTGGTGTGGGGCGAAGCCTTCGTAGGTGGTGCGCTCGAAGTTGACGGTCTCACCCAGCAGGCCCGCACCTTTCTTGATAGCGCGCTCCAGGGTGTCCTTGGGCATCGAGGCCTTTTTCGCGGCATGCACGGCCACGCGCAGCTTGGCGTTGGTGTCCGGGTCGGCGCCGTTACGTGCAGCGACCATGATCTCCTTGACCAGGCGGCCGAAGATCTTGCCTCTGGCGTTGGCTGCGGCTTCTTTAGGTTTGGCTTTCCACTGTGCGCCCATGGCGGTGTTCTCGCAGGTTGCGTCTAACGGAGCCCCGCACAGGCGAGGCGAACTAAAGGGAGCCGATTCTAACGGGTCTGCTTTCAGAGGGCGATGGTGGACATTGGCAGGTAGAGGCCGGCAGGGGCTCTCGCGACTTTGCGGCGCAGAAACCCTTGCCGGTCACCGCGCCCGTGCTTATCGACAGTAACACCGAACGGCGCCTGAGCAGGCGCTTATCGGAGAAAGGCGCAGGTGCGCCTTTCCCGGTATTACCTCAATCGAGCAGGTCGGCCGGCACATTGCCGCCGTTGTCGGCCAGTTTCTGCAATACGGTTTTGTGCAGCCACATGTTCATCTGCGCCGAGTCACCCATTTTCTCGGCGGGGCAACCCAGCTCAGTGGCCAGTTCCTTGCGAGCGCCCAGGCTGCTGTCCAGGCCGAGCAATTTGAGCAGGTCGACGATGGAGACTTTCCAGTTGAGTTTTTCCGGGTGGCTGGCGGCCAGTCCTTCGAGCTTGGTCACCACATCGACTACCGCGATGGCCTGTGGCGCCGGCGCTGCGCTGGGTGCATCGGGCGCGGGGGCTGCGCTTGAGGTGGGGGCCGCTTGCGCTTCGTCGCCAAAGCCAAGCACTTGCAGAATCTTGTTGAACAGGCCCATGGGGGTTCCCTCCATTGTCATGATGTGGAAGGGGAGCTTAGTTCATGGTGCTGTAGTCATCAGTTGATGCGGCGGAATTCATCCAGACCGTTGCTCAGGTGGCCACTGGCCTGGTCGATATTTAGCCGCGACGGGCTTTGGCCGTTGCGCAGGATCAGCGTGCCATGGCGATAGAGCGCGGGGATCTGTCTGGTTTCGGGTTGATCGTCGCTCATGGTGAAGCGGGTTTCGTTGACCATGAACTGATCTTCGTTGCGCACGATATTCAGGGTGATAGTGGTCGAGCGGGTGTCCTGCCAGGTGCCGAGGTATTGCTCGCCTGGCTGCTCGCAGCCGCCGAGCAGGGTGCTGGCCAGGAGCATGGATGCGGTGAGTCCTTTCATCTGCATTCCTTGCATGGATGACTCGATGAGGCTGGAAGATGCCAGATAGAGCGGCTGCTGTCGACCGGGAAGCTCTCTTCAGGTGGCTGTGGAATATTGACCTGGCTCAGTCAAGAGTGTTTCTCGGTGCTTCGGGCTATCCATTTTGCTGCGAGGAGGCGTAGGCTGGAGTCGTCGCTGCAAGGCGACACATGGCTGAACGTTTGAATAAGGAAGGCTTTATGCAAATCCAGGTTCATAGCGATAACCACATCGAAGGCAGCGCCCGTCTCGTCAGCTGGGTCAGCGCCACCATCAACAGCCAACTGCAACGCTTCGAAGAGGAACTGACTCGCATCGTCGTTCACTTCAACGACGAGAATGGCCACAAGACCGGCAGCCACGACAAGCGCTGCCAGATCGAAGCGCGGCCCAAGGGCCTGGCGCCGATCTCGGTGACCCACCATGCCGCATCCCTTGAGCACGCTCTCGATGGCGCCATGGAAAAACTCACCCACGCCCTCGAACACCAGATCGGCAAGCTGCGCCAGCGGCGCGGGCCGAGTCACCGCGATACGCTGGAGGGCGGCAACAGCAGCGCCCAGGACCAGATGCTGGAAGAAGACTTCATGACCCAGCAGCTGCAACGTAGCGCCTAACTATTTCAAAGGCATAAAAAAGCCGCCGGTGGCTCTGCTACCGGCGGCTTTTTGTTGGGCGGCTATCAGTCCTGGCGGCTGGTAACTTCCACCAAGTGGTAACCGAACTGGGTTTTCACCGGACCTTGCACCACGCCGACCGGGGCGCTGAAGACCACCTGGTCGAATTCGCGGACCATCTGGCCGGGGCCGAAGGAGCCGAGGTTGCCGCCGTCACGGCTGGACGGGCAGGTGGAGTTGTCCTTGGCGACCTGGGCGAAGTCGGCGCCACCTTCGATGGCGGCTTTCAGTTCGTTGCACTTGGCTTCGCTGGCAACCAGGATGTGACGGGCAGAGGCGCGTGGCATGGGAGTATCTCCTTTGAAGAAAGGTGCAGAGACTAGCTCAGGGCGAGCCTCGCTGCATCTAACTCCGTCTGCTGGCGTTGCTTTTGCCACTCTTCCCGGCTGATCTCCCATACCTGGCTGGGCAAGCGGCCGCAGACATAATTGCTCTCGCCGGTGGCCACCAGGCGCATGCCGCTACGCTCGGACAGGCGCTGCGAGGCGGCGTTGGCCACAGCTTTCGGGGCTTGCAGCAAGGGTTTTTGCAGCGTCTCGAACCAGTAGTCGGTGACCGCCGTGCAGGCCTCCTGCATCAGGCCCCGGCCTTGCCACTGCGGGTCGAGCCAGAAGCCGCGGTTGTTGCCGGCTTCTTCGTACAGGCTGATCAGGCCGATCAGTTGTTCGGGCTGCTCCAGCGGGCGCAGGGTCCAGTGCCACTCGCTGCCGCGCTCCATTCCAGGCAGTGCCATGTCACGCACATACTTCAGCGCACCGTCGGCGGGTTAGGGCCAAGGCACCCGGTTGGCCAGGTAGCGGACGATTTGCCACTGCGCAAAGATGCGCTGGATGGCCGGGGCGTCGGCCAACTCCAGCGGTTGCAGGAGCAGCCGCGCGGTGCTGAAGGTGGGGAGGTGCATGGTCTTTCCTTGAGGCGGGGCCTATCCGTGGCAAGGGGCCCAATCTAGATGCCGAGGGCTGGCCGCTCAAGGATGATTGTCAGGCCTGCTTACCGAGTACCTGGCTCAGGTGCTGCTGGTAGCGCTGTACATCCGCCTCGATGTTCGGGCGCTTCATCACGTCGACGCAGAGGAAGGTCGGCAGCGCGCTCATGCCGAGGAACTGATTGGCCTTGTGGAAGGGGAAGTAGACCGCGTCCACGCCCTTGGCCTCGAAGAAGTCGGTGGGGTCGTCGAAGGCCTGCTGCGGGGCATTCCAGGTCAGCGACAGCATGTACTGCTTGCCATGCACCAGGCCGCCGCTGCCGTATTTCTGCGAGGCATCGGAGCGGGTGCGGCCATCGTTGGCGTACAGGCTGCCATGACCAGCGGTAAACACTTCGTCGATGTATTTCTTCACTGTCCAGGGGGTGCCCATCCACCAGCCGGGCATCTGGTAGATGACCACGTCGGCCCAGAGGAATTTCTCGACCTCTTCGGCAACGTCGTAGCCGCCATTGATAAAGGTCTGCTTGAGTTCGAAGCCGGCGCGGTCGAGGTGGGCGAGAGCAGCCTCGTGCAATGTCGCGTTGTAGCGGCCGTCGGAGTGGGCGAACTGTTTGCCGCCGTTGAGGAGCAGGATTTTCTTCATGGCATGGGCCTCCGTAAACAATGGACGGCAGGCTACGGATTCGGCGGGCACAGAAAAACCCAGGCAGTGGCAAATGATATTTGCCGATAAAGCATGAATTCGAAGAATTGACTTGCGCTAGGGTTGATAAAAACCTTAATGGAGTCCGTCATGACCATGCCCTATGGCTTCATCCTGCACGCCCACGTCCGTCCGGAGATGGCCGAGGCCTTCGCCGAACTGTTCCTGGCCTATGTGGCGCCCAGCCGAGCTGAGGAAGGCTGCATTGCCTACCACATGCTGCGCGATGCCCAGGATCCCAACCTGTTCATCTTCTACGAGGTCTGGCAGTCCCGTGAGCATCTGGCGCAGCACAGTGCGTTGCCGCATATGCGCGAGTTCCATGAGCGGCGCATGGAGTACCTGAGTCGCGAGTTCGAGATCCGCGAGATCGAGATGCTCAGCCCGGCGCATTGATGGCTGCTGTTCACCTGACGGCATGTGGTCATGAGAGCGCGTGTTGCAATCATCCTTGTGGTCTAGTCAGGTTGCGTCTTCCACGGCCTGTGGCAGCGCGGGGCGGGTGTATGGCCCTTGGCATTTCGCACCGATGCCATTGGACGGCGCCGGTGGACGGGCACTCCGGACAGGGCGGCAAGGCCCTTCCCGCCAGCGGCAATACACTGCCTTGAAAACAGTTGGCGTAATGGCTGTGGCCCAGTATTTTCAAGGCCTGCGTAGAAGTGGCGCGCATCCTGCTTGATAGGCATGCGTTGAATTTTCAGGAACTCGGCCATGACCACTATCAACAGCACTTCGCCGCTGACCAGCTATCTGGCCGGCATCAGCAAGTCGGCTGCCAGCAGTTCGAGCAGTGCCGAAGACAATACCAACAGCGATCCGGTTGCCGAGGTGCGGCGCCTGGCTGCGCAGATGGTGGCGCGCAGCGAGGGTGGCCTGCTGCGTGCGCTGAACAGCAGCAATCAGGCGTCGCCTTCAGCCTTGCGCAGTGATCGGGTCGACCAGAGCAGCGGTTTGACCAGCTCATCCGCCCAGATCCAGCTGCCCGATGTCTCGGTCATGGATCGCGACGATGCCGCCAAACTGCTGGTGCAGGTCGACAAGTTGATCGATGCCGGCCTGGGCGACAGCACCCGCTTCGTCGGCTTCAACGATGGCCAGCAGACCGACTCGCTGGCGACCTACCGCGACTGGCTGCAGGAGCGCGGCGGGATCAGCGTCTACGTTTGAGACCCCGTTAAGGCTCTGCTGACGGTCGGCCATACGGCGTTAAAAGCGGCTTCGGCAAGCCGCTTGCGGCTAACGCACTTCAGCGCGGCCCGCAGGGGCGAGCGAAGTGAGTCATGCTCATTTACAACCGCGAGCCCAGTGCGCTTCCTCAGCCGCTTTTGTGGGGTCGCCTAGGCCTTGTCTGGCCCTGATACAGAAGGCCCTTAACGGGTTCGTCTTGCCTGCAGCGTATAGCTGAGCGGCACGCGTTCGCGGCCGCTGCGCAGGCGCCATTCTTCGTCCGGTCCCATTTCCATCTGCCCTGGCAGCGCTTCCCAGGGCAGGCTGTCGTGCTCCTCCAGTGCGCTGATCTCCAGGCCGTGGCGGAGCAGGGCAGTGACGATCTCGCCAAGTCCGTGGTTCCACTCGTGGGTTGTTCGGGCGCTCAAGGGGCGAGTGGTTTGCACATAGGTGTGGGCGTCGTCCCAGACCATCGGCGCGACATGCTCGAAGTAGGGGTGTCGAATCACCAGCTCGTCCGCGCGCTCTTCATCCAGGCTGAACATCAGCGGATGCCCTTCACGCAGGAACAGGCGCCCGCCCGGCTTGAGCAGGGCGGCCACGCTGCGCGCCCAATCGTCGATGCGCGGTAGCCAGTTCAGCGCGCCGATGCCGGTGTAGACCAGATCGAAGCTGGCTGGTGTCAGGGCCGTGGCGGCGTCATAGACCGAGGCTTCGACATAGTCGATAGCCGTATTGCAGCGCTGCGCCAGCGTGCGTGCTTGGGCCAGCGAGACGGGGGAGAAGTCCAGGCCGCTCATCCGTGCGCCGAGGCGGGCCAGCGACAGGGTGTCGGTGCCGATATGGCACTGCAGGTGCACGGCGCGCAGGTTGGCGATATCCCCCAGGCGCGGCAGGTCGAAGCGCACCACCGATGAGAGATGGCTGGGGTCGGCGACGAAGACTTCGGCCTGGTAATCCGGTGAGGCGGCGTGCAGCTCGGCGCGATCATCCCAGTTGGCGCGATTCAGAGCGAACGAGTTCAATTCCTGAGACCTGTTCATGTAGGCACTCCATTGCTTGGGAACGCAGACGGTAGTCTGTGGGTCTTCAACCGACAAGCTCGGCATTTCCTGTCGCCTTGGTACGCGGCATGATGGCTCATAAGAAACATTTGGGGGATTTCAATGCATTCAAACCCGTCCGTTTTGGGCTGTGCACTGCTCGTGCTCGGCCTGTTCAGTTCGGCTGTACAGGCCGCCGATGAGGCGCAGCTGATCGAGGCGATCAATGCCTACCGCAATCAGGCCCAGCCTTGTGGCGAGCAGGCGTCGCCGGAGTTGCCGCCGCTGGCGGTCGATGCGCGTTTGATCCTGCCGGCCAGCGGTGGTATCGACCTGCAGGATGCCCTGGCGCGCGCCGCCTACCCCATGGTCAATGTGCAGGCCATCACCCTGTCCGGGCCGCGGGATGCGGCGGCGGCCATGCAGGCGTTGCAGGAGAGCTTCTGCCAGGTGGTGCTGGACCCGCAGTTCGTCGACATCGGCGTCAGTCGCGCCGAGCGCGATTGGCGCATCGTGCTGGCGCGGCCATTGCTCGGCGGGCGGCTGGGCAACAGCCAGGCGGAGGGCGAGAAGCTGCTGGAACGGGTCAATCGCGCCCGCAGTCAGGCCCGCCAGTGCGGCGGCAAGGATTATCCTTCAGCTCCGGCGCTGACCTGGAACGCCACCCTGGCGGGCACGGCCGAGGGCCATAGCCGGGCCATGGCCAATGGCAATTTCTTCGATCATCGCGACCCGGATGGTCGCACCCCGGGTGACCGGGCGGAACTGGCGGGCTACAGCGGTCAGCTCATTGGCGAGAACATTGCCGCCGGCCTGGATGAGGTGGAGAAGGTGGTTAGCGGGTGGCTGGCCAGTCCCGGCCACTGCGCCAACCTGATGAATGCTCAGTACCGCGAGCTGGGCGCGGCCTATGCGGTCGACCCGAAGAGCAACGCGGGGATCTACTGGACGGCACTGTTCGGCGCGCCGTGAGGCGGGGGCCGGCTCGTGGGGCGAGGCAACTGCTCAGATCGCTAATGCTGTTCACATCAGCGAAACCCGGCTCGGGTTGCTCCCTCTCCCTGTGGGGAGAGGGGCAGGGCTATTTCTCGATTGTTCGGTCCTCTCCCCCAGCCCCTCTCCCGTAAACGGGAGAGGGGAGACACGGGCTGGCGCCTAACTGAACGACATACGCTCAGGTCGGCGCCTTGGCGGTACGCAGGTAGGGCAGCTTGATGTCGAGGGCGCCGTACTTCTGTTCGGCCTGCTCGTTGTTCAGCGCCAGGGCGACGATTACGTCCTGGCCCACCGCCCAGTTGGCCGGGGTGGCCAGTGGTACGTTGTAGGTCAGTTGCAGGGCATCCAGGGCGCGCAGCACTTCGGCGAAGTTGCGCCCCACGCTCATGGGATAGGTCATCGACAGCTTGAGCTTCTTGTCCGGGCCGATGATGAATACCGAACGCACTGTGGCGCTGTCTGCCGGGGTGCGGCCATCCGGCAGGTAGGCCTCGGCCGGCAGCATGTCGAAGAGCTTGGATACCTTGAGGTCGTCATCGGCGATGATCGGAAAATCGGCCGCGCAGCCGCCGAAGTGCTCGATATCGGCCTTCCACTTACGGTGATCGTCCACGCCGTCGACCGAGACACCGATCACCTTGGTATGACGTTTCTGCCATTCACCGGCCAGCTGGGCCACGGCGGCAAATTCGGTGGTGCACACCGGGGTGAAGTCCTTGGGGTGGGAGAACAGGATTGCCCAGCTGTCGCCAATCCAGTCGTGAAACTTCAGGCTGCCCTGATCGGTGTCGGCGGTGAAGTCGGGAACGCTGTCGTTGATGCGAAGTGCCATGTCCATCTGCTCCGTGTGAGTGAACCCGGGAAACTCTACATCAAGTTCTGCGTGCTGCCTGGCGTCAGCGCCCGCCGGTCGGTTTGCGCCTGCTGGACGTTTTGCTGGCCAGGCTCATCAGGCGCTGGAACTTGGCACATTGCAGGTGATTTTCCGCTGGGCATTCGGCCGCGTGGCGCAAGCCGTCGCGCACGGCGCTGAGGCGGCGGATGGTGCGGTCCAGTTCATCGGCGCGAGACCGCAACTGGCTGCGGTCGATGGCCAGCTGACCGTCGGCGGCGAGCATGCTGGCGATATCGTCCAGGGAAAACCCCACCGCCCGGCCCAGGGCAATCAGTGACAGGCGCTCCAGCACCGACTCGTTGAATACCCGGCGCAGGCCATTACGGCCGATGGAGCGAATCAGCCCGCGTTCCTCGTAGTAGCGCAGCGTCGAGGCCGGCAGGCCGGACCAGTGCGCGACCTTGCCGATATCCAACTCTTTCATCCCTTGACCTCAAGTCGACTTGAACTGGCAGGCTGCTTTCCGTTGACTTTACGAGGAGTCTGATCATGCTGCTACAGATAGTTCTACTGGGCCTGGGAGCCACCCTGGTGATGGATGCGTGGGCGCTGCTGCGCAAGCGGCTCTGGGGGCTGGCATCGCTGGACTACGCGCTGGTAGGGCGTTGGCTGGGCCATATGCCGGCGGGGCGCTTTCGTCACCCGGCCATTGCCCAGGCGCGACCGGTGGCCGGCGAGCGGGTGCTGGGTTGGGTGTTTCACTACCTGACCGGGCTGGTGTTTGCCGCGCTGTTCGTCTGGCTCAGCGGCGCGCCATGGCTGTGCCAGCCGCACCTGCTGCCTGCGCTGGGCTTTGGTGCCGTCACGGTGTTGCTACCCATGCTGCTGATGCAGCCGGGTTTTGGCATGGGCATCGCCGCCAGGCGTACGCCCAAGCCCTGGCTGGCCCGGCGTCGCGCCTTGCTGACGCATCTGGTGTTCGGGCTGGGGCTCTATCTCTCGGGCTGGTTGCTGAGTCACCTGGGCTGCGTCAGTTGATGTCGCCACAGAAGATGTCCAGTGCGCCATCGGCCGGGGCTGTGCGCAGTACCAGCGCGTGAGGTGTGGTGCGCAGGGTGGCTAGCGTCACGTTGGCGCTGCGCGACAAACGCCAGCCATCGACTGCGCCCAGACGCGAGGTCGTCAGGGTGCGGTTCAGTGCGTAGGTCGGGTTGGCGCCCGGCTGCGCGCAGGTGCCGGGGTAGATGTAGACGGCCAGGCGCGGCGGCAGCGTGATACCGAAGGGCACGCCGCTGACGAAGGCCGACAAATCGGTCTGCTCGCCGCGCGCGCTGAGCGTGGCCTGGCCGATCCTGCCGGCATTGTGCGAGGTGGCGACGAGTTGCACCGCGGCACTGTCCGCGCCGCCTTGGTGCTGGCTGGTGCAGCCACTCAACATGCCGCCAAGCAGTAGCGCGGCCAGATACCCGGATGCGTTCATCACTCGTCCTTCGCCAGAGAGCCTGGCGAAGGAGTTTAGGGGGTATTGCCGTGCATAGGCCGCTATTTGATTGGGCTTAGCAGCCAGGTTTCGGCACTGGCTTCCTGGCCACGCTCGAAGGCCTTGATCGTCAGGCCGGGAATCAGCGCGCCTTCGATCTGGCTGGCCTTGCGTACCCAGGGCTTGTCGGCGATCACCGCCATGCGCTCGAAGCGCCGGGCGAAGCGGAGCATCTGCGGCAGGCGCGACATTTCCACGCCGATGGCGCCGAGTGTCGGCAACTGGAACTCGCCGATGCGGTAGAGCATGCGACCGTGTTCGATGCCTTGCGCCTTTTGCTCCAGCTCATCGAGTGCGCTGCGCATCTCGGTGCTGTCGAGCTTGCCGGCGAAGTCCACGTCGAGACGGTTTTCGCCGGTACGGGTTACCTGGAACATGAGCATTCCTCCGTTGGGCTGTAGGTTCACCATACGCCTTTCGGGAGGCTGCGGAGCGGCGCTGGATAACCGGTCGAGCCGGCGCGCTCCAGGTGGGTGCCTCAGTGGCTGTAGCCGCTTGGTTTGTGGCGGATGGTCTTGAGCAGGTCTTCCGGGCTGATGCTGGCGACCATCTTGCTGTGCGCCGCGCTGCCCGGCTGCGGCTGATTGAGGATATGGCCCTTCATCTTGCCGATGATGTGCATCTCGCACGGCTTGCAGTCGAACTTCAGGGTCAGTACCTCGTCGCCCTGGATTAACTGCATGGGCGCGACCTTGGTCTTCACCCCGGTGACGCCCTTGGCCTGTTTGGGGCACAGGTTGAAGGAGAAGCGCAGGCAGTGCTTGGTGATCATCACCGGCACTTCGCCTGCTTCCTCGTGGGCCTCGTAGGCCGCGTCGATCAGCTGCACGCCGTGGCGGTGGTAGAAGTCGCGGGCCTTCTGGTTGTAGACGTTGTAGAGGAACGACAGGTGCGACTCCGGATACACCGGCGGCGGGGTGGTCTCGGCCTTGCGGCTGCCGCGTGGGTGAGCCGCGACGCGTGCTTCGGTCAGTTTCTCGATGGCCTCGCGGCGCAGGGCCTTGAGCTGCGAGTTGGGCACGAAGAAGGCCTGCGGGGCGTCCAGCGCCACATCCAGCGCGTGGTAGTCGGTGGTGCCGAGCTGGGTCAGCAGGTCGCGCAGGCCATCGAGCGCCTGCTCCGGCTTGTTGGCCACGCCGAACGGGCCGGGCAGGGCGACGTCGACGGCGATGCCTTCCTCGCTGGTGGCGGTCAGCTTGAGCTGCTCTTCGCGTAGCGAAACCTTCCAGCTCACGCCGATGCGGCGCTCGGCGCTGGTCTTGAGCAGCGCCTGCTGCCAGTTGTGATCCAGGTTGCGGCTCAGTGGGTGGTTTGGGCGCAAACGGAACAGGCCCTCGGGCATCTCGTTGGGTTCGACGCGGTAGCGGTAGCGCTGCTTGCCGTCTTCTTCGAATTCGCCCTTGAGTTCGGCGATATTGGCGCGGAAGCCCACCACCTCGCGCTTGACCAGCACGTTGAGGCCGTCGCCGTTGGACAGCGGTGTGTCGGTGACGGCGATCAGGTCGCGTTTGCCCACCTTCTCGACATGGCCTACCGGCAGGCCGGTGAAGGTCGGCGAGTCGAAGGCGCCGATGTCGATCTTGCGGTCCTGGACGAAATAGTCGGTGCTGCCGCGGTGGAAGGTCTTGTCCGGATCGGGCACGAAGAAGTGTGCGGTGCGGCCGCTGGAGGCGCGGGCCAGGTCCGGGCGGTCTTCGAGGATGGCGTCGAGCTCGCGGCGGTAGTGGGCGGTGATGTTCTTCACGTAGCCCATGTCCTTGTAGCGCCCCTCGATCTTGAACGAACGCACGCCGGCTTCGACCAGCGCGCGCAGGTTGGCGCTCTGGTTGTTGTCCTTCATCGACAGCAGGTGCTTTTCGTAGGCGATCACGCCGCCTTTTTCGTCCTTCAGGGTGTAGGGCAGGCGGCAGGCCTGCGAGCAGTCGCCACGGTTGGCGCTGCGCCCGGTCTGCGCGTGGGAAATGTTGCACTGGCCGGAGAAGGCCACGCACAGCGCGCCGTGGATGAAGAACTCGATGGCCGCGTCGGTGGCATCGGCGATGGCGCGGATTTCCTGCAGGTTCAGCTCGCGGGCCAGCACCAGCTGGGAGAAGCCGGCCTGGTCGAGGAACTTGGCCCGGTCCAGGGTGCGGATATCGGTCTGGGTACTGGCATGCAGCTCGATCGGCGGAATATCCAGCTCCATCACCCCCATGTCCTGCACGATCAGCGCATCGACGCCGGCGTCGTAGAGCTGGTGGATCAGCGTGCGTACCTGCTCCAGTTCGTCGTCGTGGAAGATGGTGTTGAGGGTGGTGAACACCCGCGCGTGGTAGCGGCGGGCGAACTTCACCAGCTCGGCGATATCGCTGACCTCGTTGCAGGCGTTGTGCCGCGCACCAAAGCTCGGCCCGCCGATGTAGATGGCATCGGCCCCATGCAGGATGGCCTCGCGGGCGATGGCCACATCACGGGCAGGGCTGAGCAGTTCCAGATGATTCTTGGGCAGGGACATGGTGTTTCTTCTTTATCAGGCGCGGCACTGTGAGGCGCGCATTGTAGCGGCCTGAGCAGAGGGTGGCAGCAGAAGGTGCCGGGCGGTGCTCAGGCCCGGCGCTGGCGCCGTTCGCGCAGGTGCTCGACCAGCGCCCATATCAGGCTGATCAGCAGGTACATGCCCAGGCCACCGATGCAGGCAAACAGCGCCAGGCCGGTGATCAGTGGCGCACCCACATCGCTGAGCCGCTGCCAGAGCGAGCGGCTGTCCGTATCCGCCTCCAGCGGCACCGGCAGGTCTGGCGCGGCCTCGACTTCGGCGCCGGTGAGGCGGGCGCCGACCCGGTAGGCGGCGTAATAGACCGGGGCAAAGGTCACCGGGTTGGTGACCAGGGTACTGGCCGCGGCGGCCGGTACGTTGGCGCGCAGTACCACGGCGGCACCGACCGAGAAGGGAATCTGCGCGATGGGGATCAACAAGCCGAAGAAGATGCCGATGCTCACCCCCAGCGCCACGCCATGACGCGACCACACCCACAGGTGGGTGTGATGCAGGAAAGGCTCTAGCCAGCGCAGGAAACGATTGCGGGCAAGCTGTTCGCGGGTGGGCAGGTGGCGGGCGAGAAAAGGTGGCATGACGGACAACGACTGGCAGGCGGCAGGCGCCCCTTTTACCGCAAACGCCTGGCGGCGGCATGTGCAGGTGACCAAGTAACAGTTACCACATATTACGGCGCTGGCTGGATGCACCAAGGCCGCGGGACTCGGCCTGGAGCCATGCTCAGTGCGCTGCGCAGCAAGGGAATTGCACGAGAAAATGTGGCGGGTGGCTGCACGCCAACCCGCCCTGCGCGGCTTAGCGCGCCAGTTCCGTTTCCAGAACGCCTTTGCGGCCTTCGGCTTCGGAAACCTGCTCAAGGTTGGCGCCACCGACGAAGACACCGAACTTGATGTACTGCCGCACGAAGTGGTTTTTACCGGCTTCGGCGTTCAGCGTCAGGGTGTTGTCGCTGAACTCGGACTCGGTAGCCAGCACGTGCTCGCCTGGAGTCAGGGTGCGGTAAAAATAGGTGTTGATCGCGGTTTCGCCGATCACTTCGCCGTCCACTTTGACGGTCTTCTTCAGCGCTGGGCCGAGGGAGGAGTCGCGGAAGATATAGAGGCCGGCTTGGTCCTGAGGCGGATTCGGGAAGGCCTTGAGTGCCTGATCCTTCTCGTTGGATTCCATGGGGACGGATGCACAACCCGACAGCAGCGCCACGCCGAGCGCAGCTGCACACATCAATTTTTTGGACATGAATGACTCGTTCCTGAGTGTTGGTAATGACTGGCATGCCATCAATGTGCCAGCGGTCGCCACATTAGCGGCAACGCCTTGAAATGCAAGCGTAAAAGTCAGAATAAGGAGTCGTTGAGGCTCCTGTTCTGCGATTCGTTCAATGCAGCTGGCGTGCCCCGAGGCGCTCATTGGCCAGGCTCTCGGCCTGCCGCGCCAACTGGTCGAGCAGGTAGTCGCGCTGCTTCTCGGCATCGCGCAGGGCTTTTTCGCCGTGCTGTTTAACCAGGTAGGCATGGATCTGCCGGACTTCCTTGGACTGGAATATCGGCGCCAGATCCTGCACCGCCACCCAGCCGTCGGAGGCGTGGTTGCGGGTGTTCATCAGGACCTGCGGACCGCGGGCGCCGAGCACACCGAAACCGAGCGCTTCGAAGGTCGGCACCCGGCTGGCCACGCAGGCCAGTGCGGCATGCGGGTGCAGCAGTAGAATCAGCCCCAGCATGGCGCGGGCGATACCCCGGCGGCGGTGGCTGGCGACTACCGCGAGGTAGACCAGGGTGCAGGCGTCGGCATCATCCGGGCTGGGCAGGTAGAGCGCGAAGCCCAGCACCTGGGACGGGTCTTCATCGTCCAGCGCCAGGACCAGCCGGGCGCTGCTGGCGGCATCGCTGCCCATCGCTTGCAGATACAGATGCACCTCGAAGCCGATCACGTACTGGTACAGCTGGTACAGCGGGTTGCTCGGCGTCAGCGGGGCCGGACTGATGTCGGTGAAGTAGTCCACCACCATCTGCAGCACCTGACTCTTCAGCGATTCCGGCGGCGGGGTGGTCAGGTGGCTGAGGGTGAACATCGGGACGCGGGCTCCGGGCAGGGCGACGGGGTCGCCATTGTAACGCCCTCTAGCCTTGGGTTTCCCCGACAAAACGCTGCAGGTCTTCGGCATTCATGTAGCCGAGCAGGCGCGGGCGGCCACTGGCCCTGTCGACGAAGACGAACAGGGCACTGGCGTATTCGCTGTCGTGTTCGGCCCTTGAGTCACCCAGGGCTTTGGCCACGCCCTCGATGCAACCGCTGTGGGTGACCAGCAACAGGTTACGGCGCGCCTGCTTATGGTCGAGCATGTTCTGCGTCAGGGTGCTGCGGCAGTTGGCCAACCAGTCGCGGGTGGCAATGCTGATGTCGAACATGGAGTTGGCGGTTTGCACCGTGCGCAGCCGTGGGCTAGCGAAGATATCGACATTGCCCAGGCCGAGGGCTTTGAAGGCGCTGCCCACGCCATCGGCCGCTGCATTGCCCGAAACGGTAATACCGCTCCTGTCGCCCAGGCAGGGGTCGCTGGAACGGTCGCAACGCTCGGCATGGCGTACCAGCACCACCACGTCGCCCTCATCCCAGTTGGCGAACAGGCCGGATTTGCCCATGCGGTTCTCTTCGCCCAGGTTCTCCAGCGGCTCGCGCTGCAGCCACAGACTCATCAGAGCGCCCAGGGCCACCAGGGTGGCGCTGAGAATGAACAGGTGTTTTTTGCGCAAAGACGTTGCAGCCTTGGTTGCATTGGCATGAGGAATGATTGGCATCGGCCGCTCCAGAAAGTATCAACGAGGGGCGGCAGGAGCTATTCCCTGCGCAATGCCGCAAACCCGGGCCACTCTAGACAGCCGGGGGTTAACGAAAGATGAAAGTGCGGTGAGCAAATCTGTTACGGAATATGCCGGCCGGCGGTGTTGATGGCCTGACACAAGGCTGCCCGCATAAAGCCGGATAAGGGCGACCTTTTCGTTTCGTCTGCGCCCGCTGGCCCCATGGCCATCAGGGCCAACTTCTCGACAACCTCCGTCTCGACGCCAAGTTCGGTGACTTCACGGTGATTGCCGACCAGCCCTCCCGCGGCCAGAGCATGGCTGTGCGCGCAAGCTTTGAGCGCGGGCGCCACTCAGATCACTTTCACCGCGCGGCCGATGAACTGGATCGGCCCGGTCGGCTTGCCGGTGGGCGAGCCAGTACTCTTCTCCAGCGTCAGCTCGAACAATTGGTTCGACTCCAGCGGCGGCAGCTGATCCAGCGGCACCTCCAGGCGTTGGCCCGGTTGCACCAGGCCGAGGGAGACCGGGCCTTGCCAGCTGTCGGCCTTGGTCCAGAACTGCAGGGCCATGTCGGCGGGGATTTCCGCGCTGGCCAGGGGGATCAGCTGAATCTGCCGATCATCGCTGGCCTGCACGACCCAGCCGGGCGCTTTGTCCTGCGGCGCCACCAGCACCACCACAAAACTCGGGGCAGCGGGTTGGGGCGGCAAGGCCAGCATCGTTACCAGCAGCGCCAGGCTGGCCGCGAGGCCCGCTGCCGCCAGGCCGCGCCAGAAACCGAGCAGATTCCACCAGGGCGTAGCAGTGTTGCTGGTCGTCGCTTCCAGGCTACGGGCGATGCGTGCCCACAGATAGGGCGATGGCGTTTGCGGCGGCACCCGCTCGGTGAGGTGGTGCAGGCGTCGTTCCCAGGCATCCACGGCATCGCGCAGGGCCAAGTCCTGCCCCAAACGCCGCTGTACCTCGCGGCGCTGCTCCGCTTCCAGCGTGCCCAGTACGTATTCACTGGCCAGCGCATCCAGGTCCGGTTGCCGGTCATCGGGGTGTGACGTGTTCATCCCATGCACTCCCGCAGTGCTGTGAGGCTGCGCTTGATCCAGGCCTTCACTGTGCCCAGTGGCGTACCCAGTTTGTGGGCGATTTCCGCGTGTGAGTAACCCTCGACATAGGCGTGCACGATGCACTCGCGTCGTTCGGGCTCAAGTTGCTGCAGGCAACCGTCGAGGCGGCCGCTGTGCATTAGCGCCTCCGTGGCATCGGCCTGCGCCAGTCCCTCGTCGTCGGCCGGCGGCAGCTCCCTGGCGTGGTCGCGCACGAAGTTCAGGGCCAGGTGCCGGGCGATGCTGTAGATCCAGCCGCGCGCGCTGCCGCGTTTGGCGTCGAAGCTGCCAGCGGCAGCCCAGACCTTGATGAAGGTGTCGTGCACGATGTCCTCGGCCAGCGCGTGGTCACGCACGATGCGCTTGGCCACGCCCAGCAGGCGGCCGCCTTCATGCTCGTACAGGCGCTTGAGTGCGTGCAGCTCGCCGCGCGCGCAGGCGCCCAGGCAGGCTTCGTAATCGAACGGATCGGGCTCGGGCAGGGACAAGTTCGGGTCGCCATTCAGGTTGCTCGGCAATGCGCCGGCAAAGGGTCAAAGGAGCTTAGATGACCCCGCGCGAGGTCGGCCAGGCCCGTCATGCAGCACCAACCTTTATCTCCCCTCTCCCGTTTACGGGAGAGGGGGTGGGGGAGAGAGCCGAAAGCCGAGAAACCGCTCAGCATTTCCCCTCTCCCTAAGGAGAGAGGGGACTGCTCGCGCCAGCTGCCGCTTGTGTGAGCAGCATGACGCCCAGGCTCAGGTGCTTCAGCCTATTTGGCCGTCCAGAAGATGTAGTCCGCCTGGTACTTCACCACCTGCGACTCACCTTTGTTGGCGCTGGTGCAGGGGGTGGCCGGCGCCACGCCGCCCTTGAGTGCCACGCGCTGGATGTAGGTCACGCCCTCCATCGCGCCCTTGCCCTCGGCGGGGTTGGCCTTGACCAGCTGGAAGGGAATGCTGTCTGGCGAGGAGGGCGCCACGGCGAGCTGGGTGCCGGTGATCTTCGAGCCATCCAGTGCCTGCCAGGTGGCCGGCGGGCCGTAATAGGTGCCGACCTGTTTGCCGCTGCGATCGTTCAGCGCGGCTTTGGGGCCGACGAAAACCCATTCGGTCTGGTCGGCGGCGTCGGCCTTGGAGCGGCACTCGTAGGTGATTTCGCCGACCCCGACCGTTTCCAGGGCCACTTGGTTGCCCTCGGGCACCTGGATGCTGGCAGGCACGTCCATCGCGACCACTGGCAGCGCCGCCAGCAGGCAGGACGCAGCCAGGGATGTGCCGGTAAGGCGAAGCAGAGATTTAGCGTTCATTCGATTCGCTCCTGAAAAGTGAAATCAGCCAGGCGACCACGCGGTCGCTGTACTGACTACCCGCCAGGGGGCGATCTGGATGCAGTCGGCGAAAAATATTTTCAGGGCTTGGGCGGAGTAATGCCCATCGACACATAGATGCTGGTGAAGCGGTCCATGCCTATTTCCGCCGGCTTGACCCATTCCACCGGCACATACAGCAGGCCGCCGCCCACCGGCACCGGCGCGCTTGGTACCAGGATGGCGTAGTAATCGCGGCCGTCGATCTGTAGCGGCTCGGGGTTGGGACGCAGGGCCAGCACAGCGGCACCGTCGCCACCGAAGAAGCACCACACCGGGCTCATGGCGGCCAGGTCGGCGCTGTCTTTCTGGTCCAGCAGGCCGACGAAGCGATCCGCCAGCCCATACAGATTGCCCAGCAGCGGAATGCGCCGCAGCGTGCGGTCGAACAAACGACGCAGCGGGCCCTTCAACCCCAGCTGCACGGCCAGCCCCAGCGGATACAGCGCAGCCAGCAACACCAGGGTGCCCAGCAGCCAGGCCAGCAGGTGGCTGTTGACGAAGGGGTGGCCCAGCTCGGCAAACAGCCTGCCGACAAAGCTGCCAGGGCCGACCAGGGTGTTGAGCAGGCTCACCAGCCAGGCCAGAAAGGCCAACGACAGGGCCAGTGGCAACAGGGCCAGCAAACCGGCCAGCCAGGTGGTGGCGATGGAGTTGAAGCTGCGTCTGAACATGGGGCGGGCTCCTGTGGCGGCCGGCTAGGCTATGACAATCCGCCATCGGCGCCTATCCGCAAATGCACACCGAGCGAGGCGCGCGACACCCTCGAATCCCCTGTTTCGCTGGGTGCAGTACCCGCTATGGCGGGGCGTGGCGCTCGGGCTGGCGGCGATTCTGCTGGCCATGTTTACCCACCTCACCCAGACCCCGGAAGGTATCCTCCTGATGGCCGGACTCGGCAGGCTCGCGGTGCTGATCCTGGTGCCGGCGCGCTTTATCGTCACCCTGCATCTGATGAAGCGCGAGCAGAAGGGCTAGGCCGTAGGTTGATCATGTAGGTTGGGTTGAGCGCAGCGAAGCCCAACGAGGCCCGCGTTGGGCTTCGGCGCTTTGCGCCTCAACCCAACCTACGTAATCAGCTCTGCTTGTTCAAAATCACCAGCGCGATGCCGCCGAGGATGGCCAGCGAGGCCAGCGCCAGGCGCAGGCTGATGGCCTCGCCGAGAAACACCACGCCGGCCAGCGCAGCGATCACCGGCACGCTCAGCTGGATGGTGGCCGCCGTGGTGGATCGCAGCAGCGGCAGCACGCGATACCACAGGGCGTAGCCCAGCCCGGAGGTGATCGCCCCCGAGGCGATGGCATAGAGGACGCCGGCCAGGTCCAGCGACGTGTCGCGGTACATCAGCAGGCTTAAGACCACGGCGAACGGCACCGCCAGCAGGAAATTGCCTGCCGTCACCGCCGTCGGGTCGCTGGCGCCCTTGCCGCGCAGCGAATACACGCCCCAGGCCACCCCGGCCAGCAGCATCAACAGCGAGCCGAACAGCGGCGGCGCGGAAAGCCCCGGCAACAGCAACCCGACCAGTCCCGCCAGCGCCACCGCCAGGCCGCACAGCTGCAACGGCCGCATGCGCTCGCCGCGGTACATCGCCCAACCGAGCATGGTCGCCTGTACCGCACCAAACAACAGCAACGCCCCGGTGCCGGTCGGCAGGCTCAAATAGGCATAGGAAAAGCCCGCGGCATACAGGAACAGCATCGCCGCCGACAGCCAGCTGCCTTGCCGAGGGCCATGCTTGGCCTTGGCCCTGACCAACACCCCCAGCACCAGCGCGCCGGCAAGCAGACGAATGCCGGTGAAGCTGGCGGCATCGATGGCGCTCTGCGCCAGCGCCAAGCGGCACAGCACCGAGTTGCCGGCGAAGGCGAATAGGGTGAGGAGGGTCAGGGTGAAGAGCTGGGGAGTGGGCATTGAATATGAGCCTGGGGCGGGTGCGGCGGTCGAATTATTCAGCCTTTGCTAAGGCGCGGGGTTTAGCTGGTCTCAGTGAGTGAAATTAACGGTTTTGAAACAATTGTTATACGTTTTCATACTCGGCTGTGTTTTTTAGTTCACGCTTCTTTCCGTTGAATGAATCATATAAATGTCTGTGGCTGCCAAGGCCATATTCATCTGTTCGATGTTCATATGATCGAACCCATTCGATTAGATTATTCAGGTTGTCATTTTGCTCTTCGAGGGAATTGAACTTCTCAGGCTCCCAAGGTCTTGAGCGACAGTGAGCTATGCATGTATCTATTCCTGGGTTTAGAAATATAAGCTCTTCGCATTCATCTAGAATGGCTTTGATTATGTCGGCATAACAGCCCTCGATGACCCATTTGTCATGTGACTGTATAAAACTCTTAACATCAGCAATGCTTTCTTGAAGTGGGCGTCGCTCTGCGCCGTGATGAAATGCCACTTCATCCAGTGATAATCGCGCAGCGGGTTCTCTGTCGATGATTCTTTTAGAGAGCGTGCTCTTTCCTGAGCCTGCATTTCCAAGAAGTATGATTCTCATGGGGTTTCCTTCTCGGTGTGACGTTTGGTTAAGTGGCGGGCCTTAGTCCGTCCCAGTGAGCGAAGCGAACGGTTTAAACTACTAGTTAGAGGGATGTAGTAAAAATGCGGATACTGCTATCCCTTCTCAGGCAGCGCTCTACTTTTTTGTATGCATGGTCAATTTTTTGAGTGAATCCTACGGCGAAATATCTATGAAACGCTATTTCTAAGCAAATGAGCTGCAAGAAAATTGCTTCATCGCCAAAGTGGCGCTGTTTTTCTGGATTCCAATTATCAGTTCTATTTTTATTTGGGTGATGTAACGAGCCTCTGGTAAGTGTTAATTTTTCCAAGATTTGTCTTGTGTTCGATGCTCGAAGCTTTTCTATGAAAGACCTTGAGAGTAACTCATTGATTTCAGGTTTCTCTAAGGTGTTCTTAATGCTAGATGTTAGTTCAGTGGATTTCATGAATTCATTTAGAGTGGCATTTTTCCCTGACTTGCCATTCCCATACAGGAACTCTAGGAAAAAGAACAGGTTGTAATATGCCTCAATAAAGCGATGGGAGTTTGCATCGGTGCTTCCGCGGCTGAAAAATGTCAACGCTGGGTCATGATTCTTTTCTATGCAGCCTACCAATACTGAGCGTATAAATAATGGCATTGTTAGATGCTTGGCAGATGTGGCAGCGATTGGCCCACCATTGATATCAACTTGGATGCTAGATGGTTTGTCATTGATTATCCATTGGACACGCCTCTTTTCAAAAAGAAACTCTACACAACTAGAGCTAAACAAAGAGAAGCCGTTGCCTATCTGCAGAACTATTTCTTCAATTTCACGAGCTCTAGGCTCATTGGTTGCTAAATTGTCACCTATCCTTTCTTCGGTTGTCGGCGTGCTTGGGATAGGGCACTTTATTACAAGATGGCTCAATATCCCTGAGCGCATAAAGAATTCAATATCAATGTCGTCTATCTGAAAAGCTAAAGGCTTATCAATAGATAGATTCCCAGCTATAGGGATAGTGTATACGCAGTAGGAGGCCACTTTTCCCTCTAACGATTAAGCTAACGGGCGGCCAAAAGCGCAGCTTTTGGACGTCCAGCGAACGAAGTGAGCGGCGGTTGAGCGCATTGTTCGGCGCTACTTTCACCAAGGGAGCCCGCACTACGGTGCATTGCCAAATTCTTTGCGATATTCATTAAGCATTTTCACGCGGGCGTCACTAAAGGTGGCCATGCAGTTAGCGCGGGCATCATTGGCCAATTTCGAAGTTTGCCTAGCTGCCACCGTGTAGTCACAAGACTTCTTGGAGAATTCTTTCCAGCTCTTCTGAGCAGCCTCTAGAAAGTTGGCAGCCTTCTTGTCGCGCGACTTAACATATGCATAGGTCGTCTGGTATGCCACGTCTACTTTGTCTTCTTGTTGCTCACTAAGACAGGCTCGAATATCTGCCATGTTAGTGGCGTGTTCTTCGCAGTTTGCCTGGGATGCATTCACATAACCTGCAAGTGCAGCTAAAGCGATAGTGGTGGTGATATAAGGTGTTCTGTATTTCATGTGCAACAATCCTTGGTTGCAAGCTGCGGTAGTTATGCGTCAGTCAGTGGTGCCGAACTATAAGAAGACGCCACAAGTGGAGTAATTCATTACGCTACTTCTGGCGCATCACATTCTTTGCTTCGTATCAAAGCCTTGATTTTTCTCGCCACGGGTGCGGCCAGCGGAGCGTGCCGGCAGAACTGAAAAAGGACAGGCAATGAAGCGCAGCGGTTTTTCCCGACGCTACTGATTTGCTTATGGGCTGTCCACTGCGTTTTCCCTCAGGAGTTGGTCAGGATCAAGGTAGAAGATTTTCTTCCACCCTTGGGTGCTGTTATCCCAGCGCCAGGGGTAGGGCAGCAGGGTGACGATGGAGTAGTGCAGGTGGGGTGGTTTGCCACGGGCGTTGCCGGTGTCGCCGACGCTGCCGAGCGGGGTGCCGGGCAGTACGGGTTGGCCGGGCAGGGCGCTGTAGTCGGCGAGGTGGGAGAAGTAGTGCAGGCGCCATTGGGGGCCGAGCATGAGCAGTACGTTGCCGCCGATGCCGAGTTCGCCGCGGAACAGCACCAGGCCGTAGGTGGGGGCGACGACCGGGGTGCCGTGGCGGGCGAAGATGTCGATGCCCTTGTGGGTGCCGGAGCGGCCCCAGGGTTCGAACCAGAAGCTTTGCGGGTTCCAGTCACGCGGGCTGGCGCCCTGTACCGGCACCTGCAGCCACTGCGGGGCGAGCAGCCAGGCCAGCAGCAGGGCGATGAGCAGGTGGCGTTTACGTAGTTTTTTCACGGGGCGGCATCCTTGCGCGGTGGTGAATCAGTTTTCCTGGGCGCGGTAGGCGCCGGGGGTGAGGCCTGTCCATTTCTTGAAGGCGCGGTGGAAGGCCGAGGGCTCGGAGAAGCCGAGCTGTTCGGCGAGGGCCTGGATGGAGAGTTCGTCGCGGCCCAGGTGGTAGATGGCCAGGTCGCGGCGCAGGTGGTCCTTGAGTTCCTGGAAGCTGGAGCCTTCTTCGCGCAGGTGGCGGCGCAGGGTTTGCGGGCTGATGTGCAGCTGGCTGGCGACGCTGTCCAGGTCGGGCCAGTGGGCGCAGTCGCGACCGAGCAGGCGGCGGATGCGGCTGGTCAGGCTGTCGCCGCCATCGGGGCGGGCCAGCAGGTCGGCGGGCGAGTGTTCGAGGAATTGCTTGAGGGTGCGTTCGTCCTGTAGCAGCGGCAGGGCCAGGTAGCGACTGTGGAACAGCAGGCTGGTGCTGGCGGCGTCGAAGCGCCGTGGGCAGGGGTAGAGCAGGTCGTACTCGGCGCTGTGGGCCGGCTCGGGGTAGGCGAACGTTGCTTCGTCGAGGCGGATGCGCTGGCCAATCAGCCAGCTGCCGAGGCGGTGCCAGATCACCAGCAGGCTTTCGGTGAGGAAGTGATCCGGGTCCCACAGGGCTGAGCTGTCGATGCTCAGGCGTACCTGTTCGCCCTCGTGCTGCAGGGCGACGCGCGGGGCATCGGGGAACAGGCCGTAGAACAGCATGCCGCGCACCAGGGCTTTTTCCAGGCTGCGGCAGTGGATGATGGCGTGGCACATCATGGCGAAGGTGCCGCGCTTGCTGCGGGTGTGGCCGAAGCCCATGTACTCGTCGTCGAGCAGTGCCCAGAGGCCTTGCAGCAGGCGGGTGAACTGTTCCGGCGCCAGGCGGGCGCGTGGCTCGGCGAGCAGCGCGGACTGTATGCCCACCTCGGCGAGCAGGGCGCTGTAATCACAGCCCTGGCGCTCGGCGCCGCGCAGGGCGGCGCGGATGAAGTGGCTGGCGATGGTGCGTTCGCGCATGGGCTGGCTCGTCAAGGGCGTGGCCGGATGGTAGGCGCTGGGGCGGGAAGGGGACAAGCGGCGTTGCCGGCAAGCCCGCACCCTGGGCGAGAGGCAGGTGTGGCGTGGCTTCCTGGCGATGAGCCAGGCGCATCGCGACCGAAGTCGCTCCCACAGGCATAGGCCGGGGGCAGTGTGCGAGCAGCTTCAGCCGCGACTGGCGCCACTTGAACGTGCCGTGCCCCGGGTTCTGTTACGCACAGCAGCAACTGCTAGGCCAGCAGCGCGACCGCCTTGACCTGCGCCCACAGCTGCTGGCCTTCGTGCAGGCCGAGCTGGTCACGCGAGTAGCGGGTGATGCGCGCCAGCAGCGGAGTGCCGGCCATGTCCAGGCGTACCAGCACATGGGCGGGGTTGTCGGCCTGGCGCTGGCTGTGCACGGTCACCGGCAGCCGGTTGAGGATGCTGCTGTGCTCGGGTTTGTCCAGGCTCAGGCTGACGTCGCGGGCGTGCACCTTGAGGCGCATCGGCTTGCCTGCCGGCAGCGGTGCATGGGCGACGCGCAAGGGCTGGGGGCACCCCGGCAGGCTGAGTTGCAGCAGCTGGTATTCGGCGTCGTGGCCGCTGACCTGGGCGTGCAGCACCACCGCGGCGTCATCGCCCTGTGCCAGTGGCAGGTCGAGGCGGGCGAGCAGTTGCTCGACCGGGCCGCTGGCCTGCACGCGGCCTTGCTCCAGCAGCACCAGATGGTCGGCCAGGCGCGCCACTTCATCCGGCGAGTGGCTGACGTAAAGCATGGGCATGTCCAGCTCGTCGTGCAGGCGCTCCAGGTAGGGCAGGATCTCCTGCTTGCGCTGCGGGTCGAGGGCCGCCAGCGGTTCGTCCAGCAGCAGCAGGCGCGGGCTGGTGAGCAGGGCGCGGGCAATGCCGACGCGCTGGCGCTCGCCACCGGAAAGGCGGGCCGGCATGCGCTCCAGCAGGTGCTCGATGCCCAGCAGGGCCAGGGCCTGGTCCAAGTCGATGCGGCGCTCGTGGGCGGGAATGCGTTTGAGGCCGTATTCCAGATTGCCGCGCACGCTGAGGTGCTGGAACAGGCTGGCCTCCTGGAACACGTAGCCCAGGGCGCGTTGGTGTGGCGGCAGGAACAACTGACTGTCCTGCCAGACTTCGCCGTTGATGTTCAGCAGGCCCTCGGTCGGACGTTCCAGCCCGGCCACGCAGCGCAGCAGGCTGGTCTTGCCGGAGCCGGAGGGGCCGAACAGGGCCGTGACGCCACGGCCAGGCAGGTCGAGGTCTACCTCCAGCTGGAAGTCGCGGTAGGGCAGGCGCAGGGCAATGCGCAGGCGGCGTTCCGTCATGTTCAGTACCGGGCCGGTTGCACGCGGCCGCGCCAGTGCAGGGCAAGCAGGATGAGGAAGGAGAACAGCAGCATGCCGCCGGCCAGCCAGTGAGCCTGGGCATACTCCTGGGCTTCGACGTGGTTGAAGATCTGGATCGACACCACGCGGGTCTGGTCCGGGATGTTGCCGCCGATCATCAGCACCACGCCGAACTCGCCCAGGGTGTGGGCGAAGCCGAGTACCGCGGCGGTGAGAAAGCCCGGCCTGGCCAGTGGCACCACGACCGTGAAGAAGCAGTCCCAGGGGCTGGCGCGCAGGGTGGCGGCGACTTCCAGCGGACGCGGGCCGATGGCTTCGAAAGCGTTCTGGATGGGCTGCACGACGAAGGGCAGGGAATAGAACAGCGAGCCGACCACCAGGCCGGCGAAGGTGAAGGGCAGTACGCCCAGGCCGAGGCTCTGGGTCAGCTGGCCGACCGGGCCGTGCGGGCCCATGGCGACCAGCAAGTAGAAGCCGATGACGGTGGGCGGCAGCACCAGGGGCAGGGCGACCAGGGCGCTGATCGGGCCTTTCAGCCGCGAGCGCGTATGCGCCAGCCACCAGGCGATGGGCGTGCCGAGCACGAGCAGCAGCACGGTGGTCAGCGCCGCCAGTTGCAGGGTCAGCCAGATGGCGCCGAAGTCGGCACTGGTCAGGGGCATTGCAGGCCTCGTTCTGGTTCAGTGGTGGGGCTGGCGGTTGGGTGGCGTGAGTGTCGACGCATTGTGTAGGAGGGGCCTTGGCCGCGACGCAGTTGCGCTGTCTGGGTCGCGGCCAAGGCCCCTCCTACAGGTCTTGGCGTTAGCCGAGGATTACAGCTGATAACCGTAGGCACGGATCACCTCGGCCGCCTTGGCGCCCCGAAGGTACTCGACCAGCGCCCTGGCGGCCGGGTTGTCCTTGCCTTTGGCGAGGATCAGCGCGTCCTGCCTGATCGGGTCGTGCATCTCGCTCGGCACCAGCCAGGCGGAGCCGCCGGTGATCTGGCCGCTCTGGTAGATCTGCGAGAGGGCGACGAAGCCCAGTTCGGCATTGCCGCTGGCGACGAACTGGTGGGTCTGGGCGATGTTCTGGCCTTCGACCAGCTTCTTGGCCAGGGCCTGCTTCAACCCCAGCCTGGTCAGCGTCTGCAGGGCGGCGAGGCCGTAAGGCGCGGTCTTCGGGTTGGCCACGGCCAGATGCTGGAACGCGGAGTCGCGCAACACCAGGCCGTGACTGTCCACATAACCTTCCTTCGCCGACCACAGTGCCAGAGTGCCGATGGCATAGGTAAAGCGGCTGCCGGGCAAAGCATGGCCTTCGCGCTCCAGCTTGGCCGGCGTGCTGTCGTCGGCGGCCAGGAACACTTCGAACGGTGCGCCATTATGGATCTGTGCATAGAACTGGCCGGTGGCGCCGTAAGCGGCTTTCAGCGTATGTCCGGTGTCCTTCTCGAAGTCGGCGGCCAGTGTCTTCATCGGCGCGCTGAAGTTGGCGGCGACGGCGACCTGTACCTGCTCGGCCAGAGCGGTACCGGAGCAGGCCAGGCTCAGGATCAGGAAGCTGCGTTGCAGTGACGCGATCATGCAATGTCCTTGTCAGCGGATGAGTGAGTCGCCAGGCACCTTGATCCAGGTTGATTCAAGGCGCGTCGGCGGCGCGTTAACCGCTATAGCGTTACCGGTATGACGATACCCGAATTCCGCTGGCCCGGTTTTTAGCGTGGGTTCATGTGGGGCACAAGGGGGCAGCGAGCCAGCCGATAGCGGCGCATCAGGCCATAAGCTGACTTTTAGGTCAATAAAGACAAAAACCGCGGCCGAGGCCGCGGAAAGGAGCTTTTCTATTCCGCAACTGCCCTTTGCCGGCAGCAGCGGGGCAGGTCAGAGCTGCACTTCTACCTGTTCGCCATTGAGACGGACGGGCCACACCGGCAGGTGCTGCTCCGGATATTCCAGGCAGCCGCCGTCGTTCAGGCGGAAGTGCTGTTTGTACAGCGGCGAGGCGATCACCAGTTCACCCTGCAGGTGGCCGACGATGCCGCGACCGATCACGTTGGCGCCGGACTTGGGGTCGCGGTTGCCGATGGCGAACACCTGCTGCTCGGTGTCCGGCAGGTAGATCAGTGCGACCTGCTGACCGTCGACGCAGGCCACCACGCCGGAGTTGGGCACCAGGTCGGCGCGGGCGCACAGGGTTTTCCAGGAAGCCTGGACGGGGTTGGCAAGGGCGTTGGTCTGGCTCATCACACGGCCTCCACGGTTACGGGGATCAGTTCGAGTTCGCCTTCGCGGGCGGGGCGGCGCTGGCCGCGCTCCTTGACGAAGTGGATGTCCGGGTCGCCGCCATGCTCGTTGACGAAGGTGCGGAAGCGCTTGAGCTTTTCCTCGTCCTGCAGGGCGTTGGCCCATTCGCATTCGTAGCGGTCGACCACCAGCTGCATCTGCGCCTCCAGCTCGGCGGCCAGGCCCAGGCTGTCGTCGATGACCACGGCCTTGAGGTAGTCCAGGCCGCCTTCCAGTGACTCGCGCCACACCGAGGTGCGCTGCAGCTTGTCGGCGGTGCGGATGTAGAACATCAGCACGCGGTCGATGTAGCGGATCAGGGTTTCGTCATCCAGGTCGGTGGCGAACAGCTCGGCGTGGCGCGGGCGCATGCCGCCGTTGCCGCAGACGTAGAGGTTCCAGCCGTTCTCGGTGGCGATCACGCCGATGTCCTTGCTCTGCGCCTCGGCGCACTCGCGGGTGCAGCCAGACACGGCGAACTTGAGCTTGTGCGGCGCGCGCAGGCCCTTGTAGCGGTGCTCGATGTCGAGGGCCATCTTCACGCTGTCCTGCACGCCGTAGCGGCACCAGGTGCTGCCGACGCAGCTCTTCACGGTGCGGGTGGACTTGCCGTAGGCGTGGCCGGTCTCGAAACCGGCTTTGATCAGTTCGCCCCAGATCTCCGGCAGCTCGTGCAGCTGGGCGCCGAACAGGTCGATGCGCTGGCCGCCGGTGATCTTGGTGTAGAGGTCGTATTTCTTGGCCACTGCGCCGATGGCAATCAGCCCGTCCGGGGTGATCTCGCCGCCGGGGATGCGTGGCACCACCGAGTAGGTGCCGTTCTTCTGCATGTTGGCCATGAAGGTGTCGTTGGTGTCCTGCAGCGGCACCAGCGAGGGGTTCATGATCGGGCGGTTCCAGCAGGAGGCGAGGATCGAACCCACCGCCGGCTTGCAGATGTCGCAACCGACATGGCCCTTGCCGTGCTTGGCCAGCAGTTCCTCGAAGCTCTCGATGCCCTCGACGCGAACGAAGTGGTAGAGCTCCTGGCGGGTGTAGGCGAAGTGTTCGCACAGGCTCTTGTCGACCTCCACGCCGCGGGCAGTGAGTTCGTGCTCGACCACCTGCTTGAGCAGCGCCGCGCAACCACCGCAGCCGGTGGCTGCCTTGGTGCAGGACTTGATGCCGGCGAGATCCGTGCAGCCAGCGTCGATAGCCGAGCAGATCGCGCCCTTGCTGACGTTGTGGCAGGAGCAGATGGTGGCGCTGTCCGGCAGGGCGTCGGCGCCCAGGGCCGGGGCACCGTCGCCGACCGGCATGATCAGGCTGGCTGGATCGTCCGGCAGCTTGATGCCGTTCTGCGCGTACTGCAGCAGGGTGTCGTAGTAGCTGTTGTCGCCGACCAGCACGGCGCCGAGCACCTGCTTGCCGTCGGCGGACACAACTAAACGGCGGTAGCTGGCCGTGGCCTCGTCGATGTAGCGGTAGCTCTTGGCGCCGGGCATGGCGCCGTGGGCGTCGCCGATGGAGCCGACGTCGACGCCGAGCAGCTTGAGCTTGGTCGACATGTCCGCGCCGATAAAGGGCTGGCCCTCCTGGCCGCAGAGCTGGGCGGCGACCAGACGGGCCATCTGGTAGCCGGGGGCGACCAGGCCGAAGATGCTGCCGTTCCACGCCGCGCACTCGCCGATGGCGAAGATGTGCTCGTCGCTGGTCAGGCACTGGTCGTTGATGGCGATGCCGCCACGGGCGCCCAGTTCCAGGCCGCAGGCGCGGGCCAGGGCGTCCTGCGGGCGGATGCCGGCGGAGAACACGATCAGATCGGTTTCGAGGAAGTCATCGCCGGCGAAGTTCATGCGGTAGCGGTACTCGCTGCCGGCGCTGATGCTCTGGGTGGCCTTGGACAGGTGCACGCCGACGCCCAGGTCTTCGATGCGCTGCTTCAGCGCCGCACCGCCGAAGTCGTCCAGCTGCACCGGCATCAGGCGCGGAGCAAACTCGACCACATGGGCTTCCAGGCCCAGGGATTTCAGGGCGTTGGCCGCCTCCAGGCCGAGCAGGCCGCCGCCGACCACCACGCCGCGGCGCTTGCCCTTGGCCGCGGCGCGAATGCCGTCGAGGTCTTCCAGAGTGCGGTAGACCAGGCGCGAATCACCTTCTGCGCCTTCGATCGGCGGCACGAAGGGGTAGGAGCCGGTGGCCATGATCAGCTTGTCGTAGGCGAAGGCGCCCTGGGCGGTGATCACCTCGCGGCGCTCGCGGTCGATTTCCAGCACCGGGGTGCCCAGGTGCAGGGTCAGGCCGGGTGTTTCGTACAGCGCTGCGTCGCTCATCGCCAGGGACTCGGCATCGCGGCCGCCGAAGTACTCGGACAGGTGCACGCGGTCGTAGGCACGCTGATGTTCTTCGCCGAACACCAGGATCTGGTAACGCTCCAGGGCGCCGCCCGCGAGCAGTTGTTCGACGCAGTGGTGGCCGACCATGCCGTTGCCGACGACGATCAGCGTGTGCTTGTCAGTAGAGGCGACTGTGGTGTTCATAGGAGTTCCCGGCCAAAGCTCATCAGGTTTTTCCGCGGCAATAAAAAAGGCGCCTGAAACCTTGCGGTCTCAGGCGCCTTTGCCTGTTCTGTGCGATCTCTCGGAGAGACCGTTGTTGCCCGCCGCCTGAGTGCGGCTGCTCGATCGCCTTTGATCGATGGGCGGCCCGGTGTACTGGGCTTGGGCAAGTTTCTGCATCGTCTGTGCCAGATTTGCCAGGAGCCAGTAAACATCGGCGTTACAGGGCTTTTTGGTGGAATGTGCTGGCCTGCCGGGGGCACGATATCGGGGCCAAAACGGTGCATGACTCGCATCCTTGCCCCGCGCTGAGGCTTCCGTCGTGGCGGGGCAGGCTCTGGACCGCGTGCCCCACCACCGCACACAGCAGGACGACGATCAGGCTCGAAGGGGGCTGACCGTAACGGCAGGCGCCTGGCTGGTCAGGGGCGCATGGCGTTTCGCCTGGCTGCCGCCTGCACCGATGCCCCGTGCTTGCAGCTCGACCAGCTGCGGCAGTTGCTGATCGATGCCGAGCTGATCCTTCTCTGGGCCTGATATTCGGCTAATGGCGGGCGGCTTCCCCTCTGCCGCGTCGCTGGCTAAGCTCGGGTTCCGTACACGCAGCAGAGGCTTTCCCATGTCGCAGCAACGGCCGGCCGCCGATATCGCGCGGATGATCCTTGAGGGGTTCGACGACTACCGCACGCATTTTCGCGAGATCACCAACGGCGCCCGGGCGCGCTTCGAGCAGGCGCTGTGGCAGGAGGCCCAGGCCGCCTCGGCGGCGCGCATCAACCTCTACGAGGAGAAGGTCGCCGAATGCGGCGAGCGCCTGCGCCAGGGCTTTGCCGCCGAGCAGTTGCTGGACATCGATCTGTGGCCGCTGGCCAAGAGTGCCTATATCAGCCTGATCAACCTGCGCGACGACGATGAGTTGGCCGAGACCTGGTACAACTCGATCTTCTGCAGCCTGTTCAGCCACGACCAGATCAGCGATGGCTGCATGTTCATTCACACGACCCGGCCCTCGCTGCGGGCTCAGGAGCGCACACCGCAGACCCGCATCTACCACCCGCGTGGCGACCTGCAGCAGGCGCTGCGGCAGATCTTCAGTGACTATAGTTATGGCGTTGGCTTCGAGAATCTGCAGCGCGACCTGGACAGCCTGGAGCAGCAGCTGCGCGCCAATCTGCCGGACTGGGTGTGCAAGGATCGGGCGCTGACCATCGAGCTGTTCGCTTCGACCCTGTACCGCAACAAGGGCGCCTATCTGGTCGGGCGCATCTACACCCCGGACGAGCAGTGGCCGCTGGTGTTCCCGCTGTTGCACCGTGAAGGGCAGGGCATCCAGATCGACACCCTGATTACCGACGAGTCGGAAGTGTCGATCATTTTTTCCTTCACCCGCTCCTACTTCATGGTGCGGGTGGATATCCCGGCGGAGTTCATCGCGTTCCTCAAACGCATCCTGCCGGGCAAGCACATCGCCGAGCTGTACACCTCGATTGGCTTCTACAAGCACGGCAAATCGGAGTTCTACCGTGCGCTGATCAACCACCTGGCCAACACCGACGACCGCTTCATCATGGCGCCCGGCGTGCGTGGCATGGTCATGAGCGTGTTCACCCTGCCGGGCTTCAATACCGTGTTCAAGATCATCAAGGACCGCTTCTCGCCATCGAAGAACGTCGACCGCAACACGGTGATCGAGAAGTACCGCCTGGTGAAAAGCGTCGATCGGGTCGGGCGCATGGCCGATACCCAGGAGTTCGCCGACTTCCGCTTCCCGTTGGCCAAGTTCGACCCGGAGTGCCTGGCCGAGCTGCTGGAGGTGGCGCCCTCCACCGTGGAGATCGAGAACGGCAATACCGTGCTGATCCGCCACTGCTGGACCGAGCGGCGCATGACGCCGCTGAATATCTACCTGGAGCACGCCAACGAGGCGCAGATCAGGGACGCGCTGGAGGACTACGGCCTGGCCATCAAACAGCTGGCGGCGGCCAACATCTTCCCCGGAGACATGCTGCTGAAGAACTTCGGCGTCACGCGGCACGGGCGCGTGGTGTTCTACGACTACGACGAGATCAGCTTCCTCACCGAGGTGAACTTCCGCCATATCCCGCCGCCGCGTTACGAGGAGGATGAGATGTCCAGCGAACCCTGGTACTCGGTGGGGCCGAATGATGTGTTCCCCGAGGAGTTCCCGCGCTTTCTGTTCGTCGATCTCAGCCAGCGCCGCCTGTTCAGCACGCTGCATGGCGAACTCTACGACGCTGATTATTGGAAGAGCCTGCAGGAGGCGATACGGGCGGGTAAGGTCATTGACGTTTTCCCTTATCGACGCAAGGCCGACCGCATCGCCTGATCTGGCAGAGTCCATAGTTTTTGTCGGGTTTTAAGTGATGGCCTTGTGCTGCTTTGGTGATGCTGTGCTAGACCCTATAGGTGTAGTCACGGCACTCACCAATACCACTCTTCCAGGGATGGTCAGCCATGCGTCAAAACCTGCCTGTTACCCAGCGCGAGCGTACTTTTACCGATGCCGAGCGCCTGATTTCCACCACCGACCTCAATAGCAAGATCACCTACGTCAACGATGCCTTCGTGGCCATCAGCGGTTTCTCGCGTGAGGAACTGGTGGGCGAGCCGCACAACCTGGTGCGCCATCCCGACATGCCGCCGAGTGTGTTCGCTCATATGTGGGAAACCATCAAACAGGGCAAACCCTGGATGGGCATCGTCAAGAACCGTTGCAAGAATGGCGATCACTACTGGGTCAGCGCCTACGTCACGCCCATCTACGAGAACGGCAAGATGGCTGGCTACGAGTCGGTACGCTCGGTGCCCAGCGAGGCGCAGAAACGCCGTGCCGAGGCGCTTTATGCACGGCTGCGAGCCGGTAAGCCGCCAGTCTCGAAGGTCGAGTACTGGACCTATGACCTGGTGCGTTCATGGCCTGTGATGCTCGCCACGCTGATCATCTTGGCGGGGGCCTTCACGCTCAGTGGTTGGCCGCTGGCGGCCCTGATCGTGCTGAGCATGTTTGCCCTCGGTTCCTTCCAGCTGTACAGCAAGCGCCAGCTGATTCGTAAAACTCTGGCCGAGCACCCCAAGGCCTTCACCAGTGCCCTGGTCGCGCTGACCTACAGTGACAACCGCGGTGCCCAGGCCCTGCTGGACATGGCCATGATCAGCGAGGAGGCGCGCCTGCAGACGGCGCTGACCCGATTGGAAGATGCGGGCGAAAACGTACGCAAGCGTGCCGCGCAATCGGCAGAGATATCCCGTTCCGGCGCCGAGATGCTGGAGCAACAGCGCAGCGAGACGGATCAATCGGCCACCGCCATCAACCAGATGGCAGCCACTATTCAGGAGGTGGCGCACAACGTGCAAAACACTTCCCACGCTGCGGAGGAAGCGGACCGCTTGGCCCAGCAAGGTCGCAGCTTGGCCGGCGGCAGCCTGCAGGCCATGCAGCAGATGGCCGGTGCAGTGCAGGAGATCGGTCAGGCGGTGAACGAGCTGGCTGCTTCGACCCAGTCCATTGGCAGCGTTGCCGACGTCATCACGTCCATCGCCGAACAGACCAACCTCCTGGCGCTCAACGCCGCCATCGAAGCGGCGCGTGCCGGCGAGCAGGGGCGCGGCTTCGCCGTGGTGGCGGACGAGGTGCGCGCATTGGCGGGGCGTACGCGCGAGTCCACCGAGCAGATTCACCAGATCATCGCCTCGCTGCGCAGTGGTGCGGACAAGGCGGTGAATACCGCTAACAAAGGCGAGGAGATTTCCCGCGACAGCGTGCGCAGCGTCGAGGAAGTGCGCGAAGCGCTGGATGGCATCAGCCAGGCGGTGACCCGTATCACCGGCATGAGCCAGCAGATGGCAGCGGCTTCCGAGCAGCAGGCTCATGTGGCGGAGGACATCAGCCGGCAGATCACCCGCATCGCCCAGCTCTCCGACCACAGCGCCGGCCAGGCCCAGCAGGGTGTGGGCATCAGCCAGGAGCTGGAGGAAATGGCGGGCTACCTGCACAGCCTGGCGGAGCGCTTCAACCGCTGATGCGGGAACCTTGGCTGCTTGTGGCACACTGCGCGGCGGAGGTTCCGCGCCATGCCCCGTATTCGCTGCGAGCGTTGTTTACGCCCGCAAAGTCACTGTCTTTGCCACCTGATTCCCTGCCTGCCCAGTCGTAGTCGGGTGCTGATCCTGCAGCACCCGGATGAGGTGGGGCATGCCCTCAATACTGCGCGGTTTGCCGCCTTGGGATTGGCGAATGCGCAGCTCGAAGTTGGCGAGACTTTTCCCGAACTGGAGCGCTGGCTCGATCCGGCCTATCGCGCCTGCCTGCTGTTCCCCGGCGAGACTGCGCAGACGCTGCCCTTGCGGGCCACGGCGGACGATGACAGGCCCCTGTTGCTGGTGGTGCCTGACGGCACCTGGCGCAAGGCGCGCAAGCTGCTGTATCTCAACCCGCTACTGAGCACATTGCCCTGCGTGAGCCTGCCTGCTGGTTTGAACTCGCGTTACCGGTTACGCAAGGCGCCGGGCGAGGGGGCGCTGGCGACCCTCGAGGCGATAGTCGCGGCCCTTGAGCTGCAGGAGGCGCCACAGCGCTATGACGCGCTACTGCGACCATTCGAGGCGTTGATCGAAGGGCAGATCGCGGCGATGGGGGAGGAGATATTCCGGCGTAATCACAGCGGTTCCGTGACTTCGAAGGAGGAGCCTTGACCGCGCCTCAGATCGTGCAGAAGCGTCGCGGCCCAAAGCCCTTTCGGGACTTTTTGACCGGTGCCTGTCAATTGGCTGGCGATGGGGGCTTTGCGCTGCTCTAAGGCCCCTCAGGTTGTGCCTGGGTTGCCATGGCTTACGAACTCCCTGCTTTCTGTGGGAGCTGGCTTAGCTGCGATCAGTGCGCTCCCGATGCTCAAGCCTCGCCCGAATCGCTATCAGCGCTCGCGCAGTGCCTCCGAGCGAGCCTTGAGCACCGGCTTGAGCAGGTAGTCGAGTACGCTCTTCTCGCCGGTGACGATGTCCACGGTGGCCACCATGCCGGGAATGATCAGGAGTGGGTGTTCGCTAGTGCCCAGATGGCTTTTATCGGTACGTACCTGGATCAGGTAGAAGCTGTTGCCTTCCTCATCCGTGATGGTGTCGGCGCTGATCAGCTCCAGCTTGGCCTTGAGCCCGCCGTAGATGGTGAAGTCGTAGGCGGTGAACTTGACCATGGCCTTTTGCCCGGGATGCAGGAAGGCGATGTCCTGAGGGCGCACGCGGGCTTCGATCAGCAGGTTGTCTTCCAGCGGCACGACTTCGACCATCGGGTCGCCGGGTTGTACCACGCCACCGATGGTGTTGACCTTGAGCAGTTTGATCACTCCGTTCACGGGCGAGACGACGGTGGTGCGGCTGACCCGGTCCTGAATGGCGACGCTCGTGGAGGTGATTTTTTTCAGCTCGGTACGGACTTCGTTGAGCTCTTTCAACGCCTCGGTGCGGAAGTTCAGGGCCGACTCGTTGAGCTTGCTCTCGATTTCCTGCATCGCCGCTTCAGCGCGGGGGATAGCCAGGTTTGTGGCCTCCAGCGAACCACGCATCTCGACTGCGCTGCGGCGCAGGCGCAGGATTTCGACCGCGGAGATGGCGCCGGACTCTACCAGTGGTTGTGACATGTTCAGTTCCTGCTGAACCAGGCCGAGGCTTGAACGGTACTGCTGGGCCTTGGCGCGAAACTCGGCCAGCTCCTGGGTCTTCTGTCTCAGCTGCTCCTTGAGGGTGTTCTGCTCGCTTTCCAGGCGCCGCTGGCGTGAGCTGTACAGGGCCATTTCGTCTTCAGCCAATTGCGGCGCCTGCTCGACCAGCTCCTGCGCAAGTGAGAGCGGAATACCCTCGGCCTCTGCGCTCAGGCGAGCGACTCTGGCCTCCAGAGCCAGACGGTCAGCTTCGGTTTCGCCCTTGTTGGATATGAACCGGGTGGCATCCAGGCGCAGCAACACATCGCCCTTATTCACTACCTGGCCTTCACGCACAAAAATCTCGGTGACGATACCGCCCTCCAGGTTCTGGATGACCTGCACTTTGCTGGAGGGAATCGCCTTGCCTTCGCCAGTGGTGACTTCTTCAAGCACCGCGAACTTGGCCCAGATCAGTGCCACTACCAGGCAGATGCAGACTGTCCAGACGGTGGCGCGTGCCAGCCACGGAGAGTCCTCCTGCATCACGCCGTCCACTTCCGGCATGAACTCCGTGTCCGGCTTCTGCTTGCCCAGGCTGGAGAAATAGTCGCGCAGGGACTGGCTCATATCCATGGTTTCGTCTCCCGGCTAGACCGCCGCAGGGCCGACGCGGCCCTTACGCAACGCGTCGATCACAGCCTCTTTGGGCCCGTCGGCGACCACGTGGCCGTAGTCCAGCACAATCAGGCGGTCGACTAGGCTGAGCATCGAGTTGCGGTGGGTAATGAGCAGCAGGGTTTTGCCTTGCGTCCAGTTGTGCAGCTTGAGGCGCAGGGTATCTTCGCTGGAGTTGTCCATCGCGCTGGTAGGCTCGTCGAGCAACAGGATCGGTGGGTCCAGCAGCATCGCACGGGCCAGCAGTACGGCCTGGCGCTGACCACCGGAGAGCAGTTGGCCGCGCTCGCCCACCGGCCGGTCGAAGCCTTGTGGATGCTGCCGGGCCAGGTCGGACACCCCGCAAAGGTCGGCGACCTCGAGCATGCGGCTGTCACTGACGTAGCGGGCGCCCAGGGTGAGGTTGTCGCGCAGGCTGCCGGCCAGCAGTGGTAGGTCGTGGGCGACGTAGCCGATCTGGTGGCGTAGGTCGGCGACATCGAGTTGGCGTAGGTCGAGGCCATCAAGCAGGATCTGGCCTTCGTCCGGCGTATAGAAGTTCATGATCATGCGCGCCAGGCTGCTCTTGCCTGAGCCGCTACGGCCAATAATCCCAACCCGTTCCCCGGCCTTGATATGGATGCTGATCTTGTTCAGCGCCGGCGTGCTCTGGCCGGGGTAGCTGAAGCTCATCTGCCGGATGTCCAGTGCGCCTTTGAGGCGTGTGCGCTCCAGCGGACGCTGTTTGGCGTCGCGCTCCTGCGGGAGGGTCATCAGGGCGTCGGTACTGGTCATGGTCAGGCGCGCCTGCTGGTAGCGGGTGATGAGCCCGGCGATTTGCCCCAGAGGCGCGAGCACACGGCTGCCAAGCATGTAGCAGGCCACCAGCGCGCCCACGCTGAGCTGACCGGCAATGATGATGTAGACCCCCGCGACGATGGTGGCCATGCCGGCGAACTGCTGAAAGAACATGGTGCCGTTAGTGGCCAGCGAGGCCAGGAAGCGCGCGTGGCTATCCAGGCGGGTGAGGGCGCCGTGGGTCTTTTCCCAGCGATGTTGGCGCTCGCTCTCGGCGCTGCAGGCTTTCAGGGTTTCCAGTCCGCCGAGGGTTTCGATCAGCAGGGCTTGGCGTTCTGCGCCGAGGGCCAGGCTTTTTTGCACGGTGTCGCGCAGGCGGGCCTGGATGATCAGGGCAAAGATGGCGGTGATAGGAAACGCCAGCAGGGGAATGACGACCAGCCAGCCACCGAGGAGGCCGATGACCAGAATCATCAGTAACGAGAAGGGCAGGTCGATCAGGCTGGTCAGGGTAACCGCGGTGAGAAACTCACGTAGCCCCTGGAAGTCATGGATGCTCTGGGCAAAGCCTCCGACCGTGGCCGGTCGCGCCTTCATCGACATGCCGGTGATGCGCTCGAATAGCGTCGCGGACAGCACCACATCGGTTTTCTTGCCGGCCACATCCAGCAGGTAAGCGCGCAAGACCCTCAATAGCAGCTCAAAGCCAGTACCGATGAACAGCCCGATGGCCAGCACCCAGAGGGTGGCAGTGGCCTGATTGGGCACTACCCGGTCGTAGGTCTGCATCACGAACAGCGGCACCATCAGACCCAGCAGGTTGATCAGCAGGCTGGCGAGTACGGCATCGGTATACAGCCAGCGCGACAGCTTTAGGGTGTCGCGGAACCAGGCTTCGACCCTGGGTACGAGCGGGGTTCTGACTTCTTCCAGCTCATGGCGCGGTTTGGCGAAAAAGGCCTGGCCGCTGTATTCCTGTGCCAAGTGTTCGCGGCTGACCCACTGCTCGCCCCCCTCAGCCTCGCAGGGCAGGATCAAGAGCTGGTTCTTCGCGCCTATCTTGCTCAATACGGCGCTGCGACCATCTTTCAATAACAGCAATACCGGCAGGTTGAGAGGCGAGATTGCGCTCAGCTCGCGCCGCAGAATGCGCCCCTGCAGGCCGGCACGCGCGGCAGCACGAGGCAATAGATCCGGGCTCAAGCGCTGCTCTGGCAGCGGCAGCCCTGCCGTGAGGCTGGCCCGGCTGGCAGGGCAGTCATGCAGGGTGCAGAGTATCAATAGACCATCGAGCAGGGGGTCATCGTGACTCTGCCGCTGGTCATCGGACGGTCTCCGTTCCATGGTGGTCAAATGCACGACTCCTGAGAGGCTACCCGGCCTAGGCCGGGTAGCCTCTTCGCCGGGATTACTTCATTTCCGGCAGGCGGGCCTCGCTCTTCACTTCTGTGAGGGCTACAGCTTCGGCCGGTAACACGATGTTCTGCTTGCTCAGCAAGCTGCCCATTGCGGACAGCAGGCGGTACATCGAGAACTCCTCGGTGTAGCGCACCTCGACATAGCGGCGATTGGCGGTGAAGAGCTCGTTTTCGCTGTCCAGCAAGTCGAGCAGGGTGCGCTGGCCAAGGCCGAATTGTTGCTGATAGGCCTCGCGCGAGCGTGCGCTGTAGTCGGCATAGTCGCGGGCCTTATCGGTTTGCTTGCGGGCGTTTTCCATCGCGTTCCAAGCCAGCATCAGGTTCTCGTTGAGTACCCGCAGGGCATTGTTGCGAATGTCCATGGATTGATTGATTTGGTGTGCTGCCGATTGCAGACGTGCCTTGTCGCGCATGCCGTTGAACAGGTTGTAGTTCATCACCACCGCAGCACGCCAGGTGTTGTAGTGACCCTCGTCGCCCTGGACGTTGTCATCGGCGGTGGTCGCTAGCTCAAGGTCGAAGCGCGGGTAGAAGGGGGCCTTGGCTACTTCGTATTGCTTCTCGGCGGCATACACGTCGGCCTGAGCCGACTTGAGGTAGGGGTTGTTGTCCATTACCGCCTGGCGCGCCGTGGCCAGATCCTCGGGGACTTCACCTTTAATGCTGGCCGGTGTTTCCAGCTCGTCGGGCATGCGCCCGGTGGCACTGAAGAAGTTGGCCTCGGCATCGGCCAGGTTGACCTGTTCCGTGTAGAGGTTGTTCTCGGCCAGGGCCAGACGGGCCTTGGACTGGTCGAGATCGGCGTTGCTACCCACACCCTGTTCACTGCGCAGGCCAATCTGATCATTGACCCTCAAGTGTGCCTGCAGGTTGTTCTCCGCCAGGGCCACCATTTCGCGGCGTTTGAGTACGTCCAGGTAAACCTCGACAGTGCGCAGGGCGAGGCTCTCGGAGGTGCCTTGCACGTAGTAGGCGCGGGAGTCGACCACTGATTTGGTACGTGCGACTTCGTTGGGGGTGTTGAAACCGTCGAACAGCATCTGCCGCAGACGCAGTTCGGCGTCGCGATAATTCAGAGTTTCCTTGTTGTGATCGCCAAGCGCGCGCGTGCTGGGGCTGTCAGTCTGCTCACGGCCATAGCCGGCCAGCAGATCGACGGTCGGCAGGTAGCCACCCTTAGCGACTTTCACGTCCTCGTCCGCGGACAGGCGATCATTCATGCTGGCGTGTAGCTCGGGGTGGTTGTCGATGGTGCTTTGAATGGCTTCCGATAGGGTCATTGCCTGGGCCTGGCTGCAGGCAATGGCCAGCAGAATGCTGCTGCATAGCGGTGTTAGAGCGCGCATTGGATTTCTCCTTTATTTATATGCTCTGTTCCTGTCGCCAAAAAAATGGCGATTCTTGCCCGCGTTGGCTGAGCGGACTCTTACCATCACAGCTAAGAACATCCATAAGCGTAGCTAAGAAAAAATTGGCACAACGTTTATGAGAAATAAGTCTTATGCAGACTGTGAGAACGGGCACATTGTTTTCTCTGTAAGCCGCGAAAAACGGGCTTTTTAAGCCATTTCGCAGTTAGTGCAGATGGTCAAACAAGATTTTGAGAATAAGGGGCGGGGATGTAGCTGGTTGAGTTGTTCGGTGCTGTAAGGGCGACACTTTTTTGTCGCATTAGAAAGTGTGTAATAGCGCCGTCTAAATTTCTCAGCGTTTTCTTCGCACGCAATCCCCGGTTCGAAAGGTGGTTTGGCCCTTTTGAAACGTGTCGGCGGTGGTCGGCAGTTGTAGTGCGGAGGAAGGAATCATGGCTACTTTGATTGGTGTCGTCAGTCAGGTTGTCGGCGAGGTCTTTGCGGTAGCAGGCGATGGAACGCGCCGGCCGCTGGTTGAAGGTGATCGCGTCTACGCAGGTGAACAACTGGTAACCGGTGCCAGTGGTGCAGTTGCGATTGCCCTGAGCAATGGTCAAACGCTGACGTTGGGCCGCGACAGCAGCATGGGCCTCAATGAGCAGATGCTTGCCGGTACCGATGCCTCCAATACGGCTGCGGCCCAGGATCAGGCGCCGCCTGCACCTTCTGATGCCGACCTGACCGACATTGAACAACTGCAGGCCGCGATTGAAGCGGGTGTCGACCCTACGCTGGAGGCTGAAGCAACCGCTGCAGGGCCGGGTGCAGGCGGGGCCGGTGGTGCAGGTGGCGTTGGCGGCGGTCACAGTTTCGTACTGCTGAGCGAGATTGGCGGCGCACTTGATCCAACCATTGGCTTCCCAACCGCAGGTCTTTCGACTGCGCCCCAGTTTCCGGATGGTGAGCCGATTGTCTTTCCCGACGAAGTGGTGCCGAACTTCACCCCGGTGATCGAGGTGGAATACGAGGATGCCACTGGCACCATTGCGACGGGGCCTGCCATCGTCGATGAAGAGGGCTTGGCCAACGGCACCAACCCTGCCAGTAATGCCGAACAGGCCTTCGGAACGCTGGTGATCAACTCTCCGGATGGTGTTTCGGCCATCGAAATTCAGGATGCCAATGGCGTGTGGATCAACGTCACCAGTGGTGGCGTGGTTCAAGGGCTCTACGGAACCCTCACCGTCGATGCAGCCGGCAACTGGGTCTACACCCTGACCAGCAATACCCTCAATCACAGCAACCCCAATGCGACCGGTGCTGGGGATCAGGTGGGTGAAAGCTTCCTGGTGCGCATGTTCGATCTGGATGGCGATGTCTCGCCGACGGTCTCTCTGGATGTGCTGGTCAATGACGATGGTCCGAGTCTTTCGCTGGCCGTCAATGCTGAGGCTGCTGCTGAGGCTCTGCAGGTCGAGCTGGATGAGACTGTTGGCGGCGCGGACCGCTATGCCGCCAACGATGCTGACGATAGCTACAGCAGTGATGATGTACCGGGCGCTCTAGCCCAAGCCACGACGGCGGTCGCGGGTGGTTTGGCGGCACTATTTTCTATCGGCGGTAGCTTCGGTGCAGATGGCGCTGGAAGCACGGTAGGAGTGTTTAGTTTTGCCGGTGTGCCTCAAGCTGGGTTGGCGACCAATCTCAGCTCGACCGCTGGCGGTGCCATCGCCCTGTTCTTGGAGGGTGGCATTTTGGTCGGCCGCGATGCCAATGGCGGCGATCCGGTGCTGACAATCGAGATCATCAACATCGGCACACCGAATGCACCGGTCTACCAGTTGCAGACCACGCTGTTCGAGGCGCTGGAGCACGATATCAACAGCGACGTTTTCGATGAAACCGTCAACCTGCTGATTACCGATGGCGGTTCTCTTGCGTTGCAGTACGCCGTGACCCGTACAGACGGCGATGGAGACTCCGTTAGTCAGACCCAATCGATTGTGCTGGCGGATGGCGAAATCTCCTCATTTAGCTTCGACGATGATGGCCCCACCTTGGCGGTTCGTGCAGACGTTTCACGTGAAGAGCTGCTGGCTCTGCAGGTCAATGTGGATGAGACTGAAGGTGAAGAGCGTCTAGCCGTTGGCGAAATCGACAGTGACGGCAACACCGATGATGCCGGCCCGGGGCTTGGTCAAGTCACCACGAATTTGTCTGGTGGTCTGGTTAGTCTGTTTGCCATCGCCAGTTCGAGCTATGGCTCGGATGGTCCCGGCTCTACCACTGGTAGCTTCAGCTTTACTGGTTTCCCAGACAGTGGCGAACTAGCCACAACCTTGATGGCGATTGATGGCGGCTCGATCTCCCTGGAACGCGTTAGCGATACCTTGCTACGTGGATTGGATGAAGACAGCCAGACGGTATTTACCATCGAGATTGTTGATGTGGGCACACCGGGTAATCCGGTCTACCAATTGCAGACGACGCTGTATGAGCCGCTGGTGCATGGCAATAATGCCCTGCACGACGAAGCTGTGAGCTTGCTGCTGGCCGAAAATGGTGCCGTACAGTTGCAGTACAGCGTGACGGTCGAGGATGCCGATGGCGATACGGTGACCCGCTCGGCAACGGTTGACCTGATTAGCCGCAGTTCGGATGGTGAAGAAGTTATTCAGGACAGCGTCTTTAGCTTTGACGATGACGGCCCGG